>NZ_JBNCLD010000019.1:0-122045 GCF_049844505.1 Micromonospora sp. DT229
ACCAACGCCTACGCACCCGCACCGCCACCACCCGACGCCACCGCGGACACCTCAACCCCGCTTAAGTTCGAAGAGCCGGATTCGGGCGGGGGGTCACCGCCGCACCCGGCTCGGTGGCCCGCCTGGCCGGTCGGTGCTGGTCGGCGGGCGGTTCGCCGGTCACAGGCCGCGCAGCGCGCCGCCGTCGACCGGGAGGGTGATCCCGGTGAGGTAGCTGGCCGCCGGGGAGAGCACGAAGGCGGCCACCCGCCCGAATTCGACCGGGTCGCCGATGCGCCGCAGCGGGATGCCCGCCTCCGCTTCCGCGCGAGCCCGCTCCGGGTCCCCACTGGCGGCGAAGAGTTCCCGGTTGCGGTCGGTGAGAACGCGCCCCGGCAGCAGGCCGACCACCCGTACCCCACGCGGGCCGTACTCGTCGGCGACATCCTTGGCCACCCCGGCCAGGCCGGGCCGCAGACCGTTGGAGATGCCCAGGCCGGGCACCGGCCCCCGGGCCGAGGTGGACAGCACCAGAGCGATCGCGCCACCCTCGGGCAGCGCGGCGGCCACCGTCCGCACCATCCGTACGCTGCCCAGGAAGACCGTCTCGAAGGCGTGACGCCACTGGTCGTCCTCGACGGAGGCGGCGCTGCCCGGCGTGGGCCCGCCCACCGACACCAGGGCCCCGTCCAGCCGACCGAAGTGCTGGTGCGCCGCCTGCACCAGCCGGCCGGGGGTGGCCGGGTCGGCCAGGTCGGCGGTGATGCCGACCGCCCGGTCCGCCCCGCCGAGGGCGGCGGTCGCCGCAGCCACCTCGTCGGCGCGCCGGGCCGAGATCACCACCCGGGCACCGTCGGCGACCAGGCACTGCGCGGTGGCGTAGCCGAGGCCACGGGAGGCACCGGTGAGCACGTACACCCGGTCGGTCAATCCCAGATCCATACCGCCGATCCTGCCGCAGCGCGTCCCCGGGGAGCATCCGGGGTTCGGTCGCCCCGCCGGCGTCGACGCTGCTACCGGGCCGCGCGGAGCAGGCGTACCCGACCGGCGAGCTGCACCGCGACGGCCCGGTCGGCCCGGCCCAGGGCGGGCCACCGGCGGTGGCGGGGTGCGGTCGTGCCGTCGTAGCGGTGGGTGGCCTCCCGGGCGGCCAGTTCTTCGGCCCCGAGCGCCGGCAGGGCGTGGCGGGCGTGTAGCGCGCGGGCCAGTTCCCACCCGTCGCGTAGGCCGCCGAGGTTCGGTCGGTCCGCCGCCCACTCGATGAAAATGGCCGGCCACCGCGGGCCGAGCCCGGCGGCCAGCAGGGGCCAGTGGCGTGCCACCTCACCGGCCCGTTTGCGCAGCAGGGCGGCTCGGGCGGCGGCCAGCGGGGCTGGTGCGAAGCCCGGCGGTGGTGGCCCACCGGCCACCAGGGCCGCGACGAGTTCCGCCTGCCGTGCGGCCAACGAGCCGGTGGCCGGACCGGGGGTGCCGGGCGGAGTCGGGCGTTCGCCGGTGGGGTCCGTGCCGTCCACGGGCGGCGCGCTCATGTCACCAGGGGAAGGCCGGTGGCGGCGGCCACGGCGTCCAGTTCGGCGCGGAGTTCGGCGGCGGGCGGGTAGTGCCCGTCGCGTTCCAGCAGCACCGCCGGTGGGCGGCGCCGCGCGCACAACTCGGCCAGCAGGTCCAGCACCGGCGGGGGCACCGGATGGGTGTGCGTGTCGTGGTAGAAGCCGCCCTGCTCCGCACCGCCGGCCACGTGCAGGTACGCCACCCGCTCCAGGGGCAGCCGGTCCAGCAGGGCCAGCGGGTCGGTGCCCCGGTTGCGGGCGTTGGCGTGCACGTTGGCGATGTCGAGCAGCAACAGTGCGTCGGTGCGGGCCAGGATCTCGCTGAGGAAGGCCGCTTCGTCCAGTTCGTCGTCCGGCCAGTCGAACAGCGCCGCGATCGGCTCCAGGGCGATCGGCACCGGCAGTTCGGCTTGGGCCCGCGCGACATTGGCGCAGACCGCGTCGACCGCCTCCCGGGTGCGCGGCAGCGGAAGCAGGTGCCCGGCCTCCATTCCGCCGGCCCGGACGAAGGCGATGTGCTCGCTGACCAGCGGCGCGGCCAGCAGTTCGGCGACCGCCGCCAGGTGGGCCACCCGGGCCGGCTCGACCGGCTCGGCCCCGCCGAGGGAGAGCCGCACCCCGTGCGGTACGACCGTCACGCCGCGCTCTCGCAACTCGACCAGGGCCTCAGGTGGCGGCCCGGCGGTGGGCACCGTCTCGGCGATCACCTCGACGAACCGTAGGCCGGGCAGTTCGGCGACGAACCCGGCGATCTCGGGTCGCCAGCCGATGCCCACCCCCTGCGGACCGGTCATCCGCCACACCCGCCGCCGCCACCACACCCGCCGCCGCCTCCGCTGTCACCGCCGCCGCTGTCGTTTCCGCTGCCACCCCCGCAGCCGCCGCCGCAACCCCCCGCCGTGTTGCTGCCCCCGGTCGCCATCGCCTGGCGCTGGATGTCGGCCTGTTGGGCGAAGTTCGGGTCCATCAGCCAGATGGTGCCGGGGCCGTAGAGGGCCACCGCCATCGCCACTCCGGTCGAGCCGTAGACGGCGTACGCCGGTTTCGAGGCGGGTGCGAGGTGGCGGTTTCGGTGCCGGAGGCCGAGTAGGGCCATCTTGGCCGCCCGGGTCTGGCGGGGCATCCGGAAGAACAGGATCATGGTCAACACCGCCAGCGGCCCGACGATGAACACGAGATACCACACCGGACGGTCGTTGCTGATGCCGGCGGCGATGCGGGCGACCCCGAGGGCCACCAGCGCGGCCAGCAGCAGTGCTCCCAGGCGCAGCCGGGCCCGCCGGTCCGAGCCGACCAACAGGTCGTGGCGGGTCAGTCCGTCGCGCAACTCGTCGAGGGCCCGGCTCACCCACTCGGTGCGGCTCAACTGTTTGGCGGATGTTTGCTGGCTGGCCGCGTAGTGCACCGCGCGGTCGAGGGGAGTGGCCCCCGCCGGTAGCGGGCCCTCGGCGATGAGCGCGCCGCGGTCCTGCACCCCGAGCGCCCGGTTGCTGCGCAGGCTGCTGACCGAGGACCAGATCGCCCGTTCGGGCCCGCCGTTGAGGTACGCGACCTGCTGGGGGTTGAGCTGATCGGCCGGGGGCGCGGCGTGACCGGCCAGGGTACGCCGGCGGTGGATCAGTACGCCGATGACCAGTACGACAGTGGCCAGCAGGTAGAGGATCAGGAAGGTGCGGCTGGGAACACCCCAGGTGTCGAACTCTGCGGTGGGCGCCATCATGGCCGGCTCCTGTCGGGCGAGGGGAACGCGCTTCATTGTGCGGCGGCGGTGCCAGCGGTCGATGGCTGCCGGTGCGCAGTTATCTCCTCGTTATCGGCGGCGTACCGCCTCCTCGACCATGTCGAGCACCGGGCCCAGGTCACCGGCCGGTCGCCCCATGGCCAGGTGCAGCACCAGCCCGTCGTAGGCGAGTTCGAGGAAGCGGGCCAGCACCTCGATCGGAATGTCGTCGCGCAGCACCCCGGCGTCGCGTTGGCGTGCCAGACGGTCCCGGGTCGCCTCGGCGACGGCCTCGGACCGTTGCGCCCAGCGCTTGGCGAAGGCGGGGTCGGTACGCAGGCGGCGGGAGACCTCCAGTTGGCTGCCCAACCAGCCGGTGGTGTCCGGGGAGACCGCGCGGGCCAGCAGGTCCCGCATCACCTGCACCAGGCCGTGCCGGGCGACCGTGGCCACCATCGCCGCCGCGTCGTCCTCGGCGACGGCGAGGAACAGCGAGTCCTTGTCCCGGAAGTGGTGGAAGATGGCTCCCCGGGACAATCCGGTCGCCTCCTCCAGCCGGCGGACGGTGGCGCCCTCGTAGCCGTGCCGGGCGAAGCAGGGCCGTGCGGCGGCGAGAATCTCCTGCCGGCGGGCGTCGAGCTGATCCTGACTTACTCTGGGCACAGTCCGATCGTGTCAGCCCACCAGGGCGAAGGCAAACCGTACGTACGGCTTGGTTTCCTGGTCGAGGCGGCAAGGCGCCGACCCTGACCCGAGTCCGTAACATTGCGACCTGTCGGTCGGGTACCCGCTTACCGTAGGGTTCCCGAGTGCCACTGCTCCTGCTGGACCTGGACAACACCCTGCTCGATCGGGCCGGGCCGTTCCGCATCTGGGCAGAGCGTTTCCTCGACGGCATCGGGGCCCCGCCGGGTGACATCGAATGGCTGCTGTCAATCGACGCCGACGGCCTCACCGACCGGTGGGACGTCGCGGACGCCATCCGGGACCGTTACCGACTGCGCATTCCCTCCATCGACCTGGTCGAGGAGTTGCACGACGGGGTCGTCGAGTTCACCCGACTCGACCCCCTGGTCGCCTGCGCGCTGCGCATCGCCGACGACGCCGGCTGGATGCCGGTGGTGGTCAGCAACGGGGCGGTACGCCAGCAGGACGCCAAGATCCGCCGGACCGGACTGGACCGGTACGTCGCCGACTGGGTGATCTCGGAGGAGGCCGGGGTCAGCAAGCCCAATCCCCGGATCTTCGCGCTGGCCGCCCAGCGGGTACGGATGCCGCTGCGCGGTGCCTGGGTGATCGGTGACGGCCCCGAGGCGGACATCGGTGGCGCGACCGCCGTCGGCCTACCCAGCATCTGGCTGCATCGGGGACGGCGCTGGAGCGACACCCGCTTCGCCCCGACCGTCACGGTCGACACGGTGATCGCCGCGGTCGCCGCCGTCATGGGGGCGTGACGGGCGGTCGGTGCGAAATGCGGTTGACGCGGGGTCAGGGCACCGCGAAAACTCGTCTGCGCATCGGGCATCCCGGGCGTGCGCCCGGTCGAGGAGAGGGGGTCGGTCATGACCGTCTTCGCAGGTCACTTCCCGCCTCCGATCACCTCGACCAAGGGATACCAGCGCAGTGCGCGATCACGACTTCTCGGCGCGGGAGCGCCACACCCGCGGCAAGCGCCGCTTCGACGACGATGACGAACCGTACTTCCTGAAGCGCGGGCAGGCCCGCGTCTCCGTACCGGCCGACCCGGCCGACGAACCCGACCCGGAGACCGGCGCGGTCTGGTCCTCCTGGGACGACGCCCTGCACGGCCCCCAACCCCATCCGGCCTGGCTGGTCACCGACCTGGCCGCGAAGGACACCGAGTTGGGGGTGCTCAAGACCGGCAAGGAGGCGGACGTCCACCTGGTCCGCCGGGCGGTACCGGGCACCGACCGCTCCTGCCTGCTGGCGGCCAAGCGTTACCGCGATCCCCGGCACCGGCTGTTCCACCGGGACGCCGGATACCTGGAGGGCCGCCGGGTCCGCCGGTCCCGGGAGATGCGGGCGATGACCGGCCGGACGGCCTTCGGCCGACAGATGATCGCCGGGCAGTGGGCGGCGGCCGAGTTCGCCGCGCTGGCCCGGCTCTGGGAGATCGACCAGCGGTACGCGACGATCGCGGTGCCGTATCCGGTGCAGTTGCGGGGGACCGAGCTGATGCTGGAGTTCCTCGGCGACCCGGACACCGGACGGGCCGCTCCCCGGCTGGCCGAACTGCGGCCGGCCGCAGCCGAGCTACGCGGGCTGTGGGAGCAACTGGTCGAGGCCCTGACGGTGCTGGCCCGGGCCGGGTACGCCCATGGCGACCTGTCGCCGTACAACCTGCTGGTGCACGCCGGCCGCCTGGTGCTGATCGACCTGCCGCAGGTGGTGGATGTGGTGGCGAACCCGCAGGGACGCGACTTCCTGGCCCGGGACGTCCGGGTGGTCGCCACCTGGTTCGTGGCCCGAGGGCTGCCGGCGGGTCTGGCCGATCCAGCCGTGCTCACCGAGGCGCTGGCGCGCGAGGCGGGCCTGCGCTGACCCCTGCGTTGAGTTCCGGCTCCGGGTGGTGGGACGGCAGCCACCTGGAGCCGGTTGGCCACTACTGGAGGTAGCGCTCGACCTCCTCGGTCGGTCGGGGGTTCTGCGCCTCCGGGTCGCCGTGCGCCTGCCGGGCGGCCCGGCGGCGGCGCAGCAGGTCCCAGCACTGGTCGAGGGACTCCTCCAGCTCGCGGAGCCGGGTCCGGGTCGTGTCGTCCGTGCCCGTCTCGGTGGCCTGCGTGTCCGCGCGCAACCGGTGCTCCTCGTCGACCAGCTCGGAGATCCGGCTCAGGATGGTCTTGTCGTCCATTCCCTGAGCCTGGCACAGCGATACGGCCCACCGCCTGAATTCACCCGGGCGGCGCGGCTCTGTCGTCGACCGGACCGGCCCGCACACCGGAGGCCCGGGGACCCCGACCATGTCATGCCGGACATGACGTAGATCACCCTATCCGATCTGATCCGGTGGTCCACGGCCCGTGTGGTGACGGATACCGGCCGTGCCGTCGCCTCGCCGGTCACCCAGTTGAGCTGGGCAAACGTGCTGCGGCTGGGTGCGCAGGGCGGTCGTCGGGTGACCGGGGGTGCCGGAAGGCGGCGGCGGAAGGCCGTCCTGTGACGCCAAATCCCTTCTGGACAGCGGGAATGTCGACCATGAAGATTTCTCGACACGCGACTAGTGAGGGATACCACTGCGATGTCATGCTCTTCGCAATCGTGGCATTCCAAAGAGTAAACCCATACCCCGGGGAGTCTGTGCGAGTGGGAAACAACCACGCGACTAATGTCCAAAGCCGACGCGCAGGATCGGTACCGCTGCGACACGTACTGCCGGGCCTGTTGCGCGATCCGGCCCGCGCCCTGGTGGAGTGCGGTGAGCGGTCCGGTGGCGAGGTCGTACGGCTGAACCTCGGCTCCTTCCGCCCGTTCCTCGTCACCCACCCCGAACACCTCCAGCGGGTGTTGCGGGAGCGGGCCGACAACTATGTCCGGGCAGGGGACGGGCTCCAGTGGCGGCCACTCAAGCGGCTGTTCGGCGAGGGCATACTCGGCGACGGTGAACACTGGACGAACAGTCGACAGATTCTCCAGCCGTTGTTCACCGCCCGGCGTATCGACGGGTTGGTCGACCGCCTGGCCGTGGCGATCGAGGAGTCGATCGACGAGCTGGCCGAACCGGCCCGCTCCGGCCAGTCGGTGGACATGGGCAAGGTGCAGGCCCAGGTGGTCTGTTCGGCGATCATGCGGGTCTTCTTCGCGGACAAGATCTCGGTGTCGGACGCCATGCGGATCATGGAGGCACAGGACGCCATCGCCTGGTCGGTGATGCCGCGGATCCTGGTGCCCTGGGCGCCGTTGGCCGCGCCGATGCCCGGCGACCGGACGTTCCGCCGCTCCGTGCAACTCATCGACGACCTGCTGTTGCCGACCATCCGGGCCGCCCGGAACACCGCCGAGACCGACTCCGACGACATCATCTCCACCCTCTGGCGGGGACGCACCGAGGACGGCGGCCGGTTGGACGAGCGCCAGGTGCGCAACGACACCGTGGCGATGGTGGCCACCACCACGGAGACCACCATCAGCGTGCTCACCTGGCTCTGGCCGCACCTCGAACAGAACCCGGAGATCTCCGACCGGCTCTACGAGGAGCTCGACCGGGTGGTCGGCGACCAGCCGGTACGCGGGCAGCACCTGCGCGAGCTGCGCTACACCCGGCAGGTGCTCGACGAACTGCTCCGGCTCTATCCGATCGGCTGGCTCTTTCCCCGGACGGCGGTGCAGGAGGACACCCTCGGTGAAGTGCGCATCCCGGCCGGCTCCACTCTGGTGGTCAGCCCGTTGATCACCCAGCGGATGTCGCAGTTCTGGGACCGACCCGAGGTCTTCGACCCGGACCGGTTCCGGCCGGAACTGGTCCGCGGCCGACCCAAGTACGCGCACTTCCCGTTCGGCGGGGGTCCGCACCAGTGCATCGGGATGCACCTGTTCTACCTGGAGGCGACACTGATCGTCGCCACCCTGCTCAGCCGGTACCGGTTCCGGTTGAGCCGCCCGACCGTACCCGGGATCAAGGTGGCCGCCGCGCTGCGCCCCAGGGACCGGGTGGAGGTCACCCTGCGCCCCGTGGCGGGTGTAGCGGCGTGAGTCTGGTGACCCAGTCGCCGCCGGATACCGGCGGCGACCAGATGAGTGTGGCCGCGGAACAGGGACGCATCTGCGCCCTGGCCGCCAAGGGCCAGCGGGACCTGGCCGAGGTCGCCGCCGGCTACCCGGATCTGTTTCCCGCCAAGCCGTTCGACGCGACCCTGTTCGGCAACGTGGCCATGGCCATCGCCTTCGGCGCGCCCTGGTGCGACGTGGCCCAGCTTCGACTGACCAACCGGGCGGTGCTGTGGGGGTTCGCCCTGGACTGGCAGGTGGACCACGAGGCGCGTTCGCGCGACGAGATCGAGCGACTGGCCGCCCGCTGTCTAGCGGTGGCCGACGGTGCCGCGCCGGAGCCCGGGGACTCCCTCGGCGCGTTCCTGGCCGAGCTGCGTGACGAGCTGGCGACCGTACCGGCCTTCGCCGAGTACGGTCACCACTGGCGCCAGGAGACCGGCAAGGTGCTCACCGCCATGGCCCGGGAGTGGACCTGGAAGCAGACCCCCGACCAGCTGCCCGGCTTCGAGGAGTACCTCGACAACGCCGACAACCTGGCCTGCACGGTGGTCAATGTCGTGCACTGGATCCACACGGCCGACCCGGCCACCCTGACCCACCTGGACGCGATGCTCACGGCCAGCGATTGCGTGCAGCGGATCCTGCGGCTGGTCAACGACCTCGGCACCTACGAGCGTGACCTGCGCTGGGGCGACCTCAACGCCCTGCTGCTGGTGCCCCGGGTCGAGGTCGAGCAGCGCATCGCCGAGTTGGTGGCGCAGGCCCGCGACCTGCTGGCGGCGCTGCGGGAGAACTGTCCGGTGCAGGCTGACTACCTGGCCCGACAGATCGGCTTCAGCAGCGGCTTCTACCGGTCCACCGACTTCTGGGGGGTGTCGTGACAGCACCGCCGCTGACCGCCGACGCGGTGGCGCAGCCGACCCTGGCCGAGGCGGTCGGTGGTCTGCTCGCGCAACTGGAAGCACAGCCCCACGGGCAGGTCAGCACCTCGGTCTACGAGACCGGGCGACTGGTCGCCGACACGCCCTGGGTAGCCGGGCACCCGCAGCGGCTGGCGTACCTGCTGGCAGAGCAGGGGGACGACGGCAGCTGGGGTCCGGCCGGCGGGTACGCCCTGGTCCCGACGGCGAGCGCGGTGCAGGCCCTGCTCGCCAGCCTGGTCCGGGCCGATCCGCCCGACCCGGCGGGACCGGACCGGGCGGCGGTCGCCGCCGCGGCCACCCGAGGGCTGCTCGCGCTGATCCGGTGCCTGGGCGATGGTACGGCCCTGCCGGACACCCCGGCCGCCGACCTGATCGTGCCGACCCTGGCGGCGCGGATCGACGCGGACCTGGTCGCCTTGGCGGGCGACCCGGCGATGACCGGCGCACCCGCCGCGCTGCCCCGGGTCGACCGACGTCGGGCGGACGCGGTCGACGCCCTGCTGGCCGGCGGCCGACCGGTGCCCAGCAAGCTGTGGCACGCCTACGAGGTGCTCGGACCGGCCGCCGCCGCCCGCGCCGAGATCGACCCGATCGAGGGTGCGGTGGGCGCCTCACCCGCGGCGACCGCCGTGTGGCTCAGCCACCGAGGTACCGAGGACCGGGCCGCCCGCTCGTACCTCGACGCGGTGGTGGCCCGGCACGGTGGGCCGGTCCCGTGTTGTGCGCCGATCACGGTCTTCGAGCGCTCCTGGACCCTGGCGACCCTGGCCCGGGCGGGTGTGCCGGTGCGTCCCGGCGCGAGGCTGGTGGCGGAACTGGTCGCCGCCCTGGGGCCGGACGGGGCGGCCACCGGACCGGGTCTGCCCGCGGACGCCGACACCACCTCGACCACGCTGTACGCCCTGGCCCGGCTGGGTCACCCGGTGGACCCGGCCAGCCTGCTCCGCTACGACCTGGGCAGTCATTTCTGCACCTGGCAGGGCGAGGACGGGCAGTCGATCACCACGAACGCGCATGTGTTGGAGGCGCTGGGCTGGCACGCCCGGTACACCACCGACGGCGCCGCCCGGTACGCCGCCAGGGTCAGGTCACTGGCCGGGTGGCTGCGGGAGGCGCAGCAGCCGGACGGGCTCTGGGTGGACCGGTGGCACGCCTCGCCCTTCTACGCCACCTACTGCGCGGTGTCCGCGCTGGCCGGTCACGCGCCGCCGGAGGTGGCCCACGCGGCGATCGACCGTGCCGTGGACCGGATCCTGGCCACCCAACGCGAGGACGGCGGCTGGGGGCGTTGGTCCACGACCACCGAGGAGACCGCCTACGCGGTGCAGATCCTGTTGGGTGGGGGCCGGCCGATCCGACCGGAGATGACCGCGGCCGTGCGCCGGGCATTCGGGCAGTTGCTTGTCGATCGGGTCGACCACCCTCCATTGTGGCACGACAAAGACCTGTACGCGCCCATTCTCATTGTCCGGGCGGCGGTGATCGCAGCGCGGAAACTGGCTCATGCGGCGGTGTCGACATTCAACCAGGCTTTGCCGGCGGCACGGCAAGCGGGGACCGGGTCGGGCATGATCACGACCGCTTGAGTTGGCGCGGTGACGCTGTTAGCGTGCGCCGGGGTCGTCGTGTGTGACGCACTGCTGACCAACCGATCAATTAGCTCAGTGCCAGGGACGGTGTAATGGGTTCCCGCAGTTCGAATCTGCGTACCAAGGTCGTGGCTCTATTGGCCTCGCTGGTGGCACTCTGGGGCTTCACCGCCTGGGTCACCGTCCGAGAGGGAGTCAACCTCGTCGGTGTGCAGGCGCTCGACGCCCGGGTGTTCGACCCCACCGAACCGCTGCTGATGCAACTGCAGTTGGAGCGCCGTACCTCAGTGGTCTACCTGGGGCGGCCGGATGAAGGCGGGCGTACCGAACTGGCGCAACTGCGGCAGCGTACCGACGAGTTGGCGGCCGATTTCGTCGAGTCGACCGACAACTGGCAGGTGCGTCTGCTGGGCAGCAAGGATCTGGATGAGCGCATCACCGCCCTGAACCGGGGATTGGCCGCGCTGTCGGAAACCCGTACCGCGGTCGACCAACGCAACATCGGCCGGGGTGAGGCAATGACGGCGTTCACCGAAGTGATCGAATCGATCTACGGCGTCTACGATGAACTCGGCAACCTGGATGACGACGAGGTGGCCGAGAACACCGCACAGCTGATCCGGCTCAACCGGGCCAGGGAACTGGTGTCCCAGGAGGACGCCCTGCTGGCCGGAATTCTGGCCGCCGGCCGAATCACCCAGAACGAGCGGGCGGAGTTCACCCGCGTGGTGGGTGCCCGGCAGTTCCTCGCCGAGCAGGCGGTCACCCGGCTGCCCGCGGCAGATCAGCGCCGTTACGAGCAGATGATTGCCGGCGCCAATTTCACCCGGCTGGCCAATCTGGAAAACCAGATCATGCTCGCCTCCGGAACGTCGCGCCTGCCGTTCGACAGCCGGGAGTGGAACGAGGTCTCCTCGGCCGCCCTGGTCGAGATCGGCGATGTGGTGCTGGCCGGTGGTGACGAGATCGTCAAGCGGGCCACCCCGGTCGCGATCGGCGTCGTAGTCCGGTTGGTGCTCGCCGCCGGCCTGGGCCTGCTAGCCGTCATCGCCTCGGTGGTCGTCTCGATCACCACCGCGCGGGCCCTGGTGCAGCAGCTGCAACGGCTGCGCGACGCGGCCTTCCAACTCGCCAACGAGCGGCTGCCCAACGTGGTCGAGCGGCTGGGCCGTGGTGACCAGGTGGACGTGGCCAAGGAGGCCCCACCCCTACAGTTCGGCGACGACGAGATCGGCCAGGTGGGTAAGGCCTTCAACGTCGTGCAGGAGACCGCCATCCGTACGGCGGTGGAGCAGGCCGAGCTGCGCCGGGCGGTACGGGAGGTCTTCCTCAGCCTGGCCCGGCGTACCCAGGCCCTGGTGCATCGCCAGCTGACCCTGCTGGACGCGATGGAGCGGCGCGAACACGACGCGGAGGAGTTGGAGGACCTGTTCCGGGTCGACCACCTCGCCACCCGGATGCGACGTAACGCGGAGAACCTGATCGTGCTCTCCGGCTCGACCCCGGGCCGGGCCTGGCGACGCAGCGTGCCGATGGTCGACGTGATCCGCGGTGCGGTCGGTGAGGTGGAGGACTACACCCGGGTCACCGTGCTGCCGGTCGGCGGGGTGTCCCTGGCCGGTCGGGCGGTCGGCGACGTCATCCACCTGCTCGCCGAGCTGATCGAGAACGGGCTGTCCTTCTCCCCGCCGCACACCAACGTCGAGGTCCGCGGTCAACTCGTCGCCAACGGTTTCGCCATCGAGATCGAGGACCGCGGTCTGGGCATGACCGAAGAGGACCTCGCCGCGGCCAACCACCGGATCGTGGACCGGTCCGAGCTGAACCTCGCCGACGCCTCCCGGCTGGGCCTCTACGTGGTGAGTCGGCTGACCGACCGGCACGGGGTGCGGGTCCGGCTCAAGGAGTCCGCGTACGGCGGCACGACCGCGGTGGTGCTGATCCCGAGCAACCTGATCATCGTCGACGGCAGCGAGCCGGAGACCGTCGCCGGGCGGGGCACCGAGAGCGCCGTGCGCGGCGCCGAGCCGGTTCCGGCGGTCACCGCCCCGCGGTCGGGCGCACCGGTGGCCCTGGCCGCCCCGGCGCTGCCGCCGGCCCCCCGCCCCACCCGCGAACCGGCGGCCGACACCGAGGCCGAGCAGGGGCAGCCGGGCGGAGCCGCTGGCGACCCCACTGTGGAGTTCCAACCCGACACCGAAGGTGGGCTGCCGACCCGGTCACGACGGCGGCCCGGGCACTCCGCCCTGGACGGTCCGACCATTCCGATCAGTGTGCCGGTCACCAGCCCGCCCTCGGGCGGCTCCGGGCTGCCGCGTCGTCCGCTGGACACCCGGCCCGCCGCCGCACCCGCCCCGGCGAGTTCCCCGGCCGGCAGCGTGCCGGCGACGGCCGAGCCGGGTGAGACGGCCCCGGCCGAGGTGCCCCGCACCGAATCGGGCCTGCCGGTCCGCATCCGGCAGGCCAGCATCACGCCGGCGTTGCGCGCCGAGCCTGAGGCCGCGGAGGAGGACGAGGACGTGATCCGCGAACCCGAACAGGTTCGGCGAATGATGAGTTCGTACCAGACCGGCACCCGGCGCGGCCGTACCGACGCCGCCCGGCTGCTGGGTGGTGGTGGTCGGTCAGGCGACACGGACGAGTCTGACGACGCCGACCAACAGGAGTCCTGACCGGGGTGCCGGTCGTGCGGCGATCCGCCCGACCGACGGTCAGGACCAGATGAGCACGGCGATGAGCCGGGGGAGAAGAGGACGACGAAGTGGCGCAGAAGACGGCTTCGAGTGCCGACCTGACGTGGTTGCTGGACGATCTGGTCGGCCGGGTCAAGCAGGCCGAGCACGCGGTCGCACTGTCCGCCGACGGTCTGCTGATGGCCTCGTCGCAGGGGCTCAGCCGCGACGACGGCGAGCACCTGGCGGCGATGGCGGCGGGAATCCAGAGCCTGGCCCGGGGCGCGGGGAAGCGGTTCGGCGGCGGTCAGGTGCAGCAGACGATCATCGAGATGCAGTCTTCGTTCCTGTTCGTCACAGCCGCCGGTCGCAACGCCTGTCTCGCGGTCCTGGCCAGTGAGGACGCGGACGTGGGGCTGATCGCGTACGAGATGGCCATGCTGGTCACCCGGGTCGGCAAGTTCGTCGCGTCGCCGACACGATCAGCCGAACAGACCAACGGGGAGAAGTAACCCACATGACGGTGCAGGGAGAGTCCGCCGACCACCAGTGGGTGGACGACCATGCCGGTCCGGTGGTCCGCCCGTACGCGGTGACCGGCGGCCGGGCCCGCCCGGTCACCGGCACGTTCGACCTGATCTCACTGGTGATGGCGACCCGGACGGACGTCTCACCGGAGGTCGGGCTGGGCCCGGAGCACCTGGCGATCGTCGGTCTGTGTCAGCGGTTGCAGTCGGTCGCCGAGATCGCGGCGCATCTTGACCTGCCGGTCGGCACCGTGCGGGTCCTGCTCGGCGATCTGGTAGCGCGCAGCCTGGTTCAGATCCGGGAGCCACACAGCACCGTCGGCCTACCCGACAACAGCATCTTCGAGGCGGTTATCAATGGACTACGGGCACTCTGAGCGGTCGTCGGGCGCGGTCGCACTGCCCACGGCGATCAAGATCCTGGTGGCGGGCGGATTCGGGGTGGGCAAGACCACGCTGGTCGGCGCGGTCAGTGAGACACGCCCGTTGCGGACCGAGGAGGTGCTCACCGAATCGGGGGTGGGCATCGACGACCTGTCCGGGGTCGAGACCAAACGCACGACGACCGTGGCGATGGACTTCGGTCGCATCACCATCAGCGACGACCTGGTGCTGTACCTGTTCGGTACTCCCGGCCAGGACCGGTTCTGGTTCGTCTGGGACGAGTTGGCGCTGGGCGCGATCGGTGCGGTCGTGCTGGCCGACACCCGGCGGCTCGCGGACTGCTTCCCCTCCATCGACTACTTCGAGGGGCGGGGCACGCCGTTCCTGGTGGCGGTGAACTGCTTCGACGGAGCCCGGCAGTACCGGCTCGACGAGGTGCAGGCCGCGCTGAACCTCGACCCCGAGGTGCCGGTGTTGCTCTGCGACGCCCGGCAGCGCGAGTCGGCCAAGGAGGTGCTGATCACCGTGGTCGAGCACGCGATGAAGCTCCGCGAGGCCCGTCGCGCCGCCGGCTGAGCCGCCGCCGCGGGGCGACAACGCTCGAAGGGCTCCTTCCCGTGTGGGAAGGAGCCCTTCGGCTTACGACCGTCAGTTGGCGATCATCCGGCGCAGCACGTACTGCAGGATGCCGCCGTGGCGGTAGTAGTCCGCCTCACCGGGGGTGTCGATCCGCACCACGGCGTCGAACTCCACCCCGCTGTCGGTGGTGACCTTGACCGTACGGGGGGTCGAGCCCTCGTCGAGGGCGGTCACCCCGGTGATGGTGAAGGTCTCCGTGCCGGTCAGCCCCAGCGAGTCGGCGTTCTCACCGGCCGGGAACTGCAACGGCAGCACCCCCATGCCGATCAGGTTGGAGCGGTGGATCCGCTCGTACGACTCGGCGATGACCGCCTTGACCCCGAGCAGCATGGTGCCCTTGGCCGCCCAGTCCCGCGAGGAGCCGGAACCGTACTCCTTGCCGGCCAGGATGACCAGCGGCACCTCGGCGGCCTGGTAGGCCATCGAGGCGTCGTAGATGGAGGTCTGCTCGCCGGTCAGGTGGTTGACCGTGAAGCCGCCCTCGACCCCGGGCACCAGCTGGTTACGCAGCCGGATGTTGGCGAAGGTGCCCCGGATCATCACCTCGTGGTTGCCTCGGCGCGAGCCGTAGGAGTTGAACTCGTGGCGCGGCACCCCGTGCGCGGCGAGGTACTCGCCGGCCGGGGAGTCGGCCTTGATGGAACCGGCCGGGGAGATGTGGTCGGTGGTCACCGAGTCGCCCAGCTTGGCCAGCACCCGGGCACCGGCGATGTCGGTCACCGGGGTCGGCTGCTGGGCCATGCCCTCGAAGTACGGGGGCTTGCGGACGTAGGTGGAGTCACCGTCCCAGGCGAAGGTGTCGCCGGTCGGGGTGGGCAGCGACTGCCAGCGCTCGTCACCGGCGAAGACGTCGGCGTACGCGGCACTGAAGCCGGTCGCCCCGATCGCCGAGGCGATGACCTCCTGGATCTCGGTGGTGCTCGGCCAGATGTCGCGCAGGAAGACCGGGTTGCCCTCGCTGTCCTCGCCGATCGGCTCGTTGGCCAGGTCGATGTCCATCGTGCCGGCCAGCGCGTACGCCACCACCAGCGGCGGGGAGGCCAGGTAGTTCATCTTGACGTCCGGGTTGATCCGGCCTTCGAAGTTGCGGTTGCCGGAGAGCACCGAGACGACCGCCAGGTCGGCCTCGTTCACCGCGGCGGAGATCTCCTCCGGCAGCGGACCGGAGTTGCCGATGCAGGTGGTGCAGCCGTAGCCGACCAGGTGGAAGCCGAGCTTCTCCAGGTACGGGGTGAGACCGGCCCGCTCGTAGTAGTCCATGACGACCTTGGAGCCCGGCGCCAGGGTGGTCTTCACCCACGGCTTGCGGTTGAGGCCCTTGTCCACCGCGTTGCGGGCCAGCAGGGCCGCGCCGATCATGACCTGCGGGTTGGAGGTGTTGGTGCAGGAGGTGATGGCGGCGATCACCACCGCGCCGTGGTCCAACTCGTAGGTGTTGCCGTCGGTGCCGGTGACCCGGATCGGGTTGCTGGCCCGTCCGCCCGAGCCGACCGCGGCGGTGACCAGGTCACGCGGGGCGTCGGCCGGGTCGTTGACACCGTTGGCGGGGGAGTCGCTGGCCGGGAAGGACTCCGCGCTGGCCTCGTCGGCCGGGCCGGCGGTGCCGAAGGGCTTCTCCTGCGGGGGCACACCGGGCTTGCGGCCCGGCTCGCTGCCGGTCTCGTCGGCGGCCACGTAGTCGGTGAGCGCCGCGCGGAACAGGGTCTTGGCGCTGCCCAGCGGCACCCGGTCCTGCGGGCGCTTCGGCCCGGCGAGGGAGGGCTCGATGGTGCTGAGGTCGAGCTCCAGGCGCTCGGAGTACTCCGGCTCGGCCGCCGGGTCGTGCCAGAGGCCCTGCTCCTTGGCGTACGCCTCGACCAGGGCGACCTGAGACGCGTCGCGGCCGGTCAGCTCCAGGTAGCGGATGGTCTCGGCGTCGATCGGGAAGATCGCCACGGTGGAGCCGTACTCCGGGGACATGTTGCCGATGGTGGCCCGGTTGGCCAGCGGCACCGCGCTCACGCCCGGCCCGTAGAACTCGACGAACTTGCCGACCACCCCGTGCTTGCGCAGCATCTCGGTGATGGTGAGCACCAGGTCGGTGGCGGTGGTGCCGGCCGGCATCTCACCGGAGAGCTTGAAGCCGACCACCCGGGGGATCAGCATGCTGACCGGCTGGCCCAGCATGGCGGCCTCGGCCTCGATGCCGCCGACGCCCCAGCCGAGCACCCCCAGGCCGTTGACCATCGTGGTGTGCGAGTCGGTGCCGACCACGGTGTCCGGGTACGCCTGACCGCCCCGCTCCATCACCGTACGGGCCAGGTACTCGATGTTGACCTGGTGCACGATGCCGGTGCCGGGCGGGACCACCTTGAACTCGTTGAAGGCGGTCTGGCCCCAGCGCAGGAACTGGTAGCGCTCCTTGTTGCGGGCGTACTCCAGCTCGACATTGCGCTCGAAGGCGTCCTCACGGCCGAACAGGTCGGCGATGACGGAGTGGTCGATGACCAGCTCGGCGGGGGCGAGGGGGTTCACCTTGGTGGGATCGCCGCCCAGGTCGCGGACGGCCTCACGCATGGTGGCCAGGTCGACCACGCACGGTACGCCGGTGAAGTCCTGCATCAGCACCCGGGCCGGGGTGAACTGGATCTCGACGTTCGGGTCCGCGTTCGGGTCCCACGCGCCGAGTTGGCGGATGTGCTCGGCGGTGATGTTCGCGCCGTCCTCGGTCCGCAGCAGGTTCTCCAGCAGGATCTTCAGGCTGTAGGGGAGCCGTTCGTGCCCCTCCACCTGACTGATCTTGAAAATCTCGTAGCTCGCGTCTCCGACGCGTAGCTGGGTCTTCGCACCGAAGGTGTCGAGGCTCGCCACGTCGTACTCCTTCACACCAGCGACCGTGAGTAGTCCTGAGCAGTCTGTCGCACCGGTCGGGGCGCCGCCGTGGTTAGGGGACACTTACCGCCGATTCTCCCTGTCATCAAAACCGTACGTCCGTCTTGCTATGCACGCAACCCAGTGCCATCGTATGGACCCCCTCCCCGGCACCCCCACCCTCATCTCGCCCCTCCGGGTCCGTTGATCAAGAGGTTCGCGTCATTCTTCGGCCGTACGGAGACGCAAACCTCTTGATCAACGGGCAGACAGAGGGCCAGGGGGGGGTGGGTTTTCGGGGAGGGGGAGGGGGAATGCGCGGCGGGTAGGTAGCCGACGATCCAGGGAGGGCCCGTGGGGCAGCAGGGCCGATCCGTCGCCGTACGTCAGCACCCGGCCCCGGTGGCCGGGGCGCCGCTGTGGTGCGACGCGCGGGACTACGGACTACAGGGCGACGGCACGACGAACGACCAGCCCGCGTTGGCGGCCCTGGTGGACCGCCTGGGCGAGGGGTACGCCGCCGACGGGCGGGCCCGGGTCATCTACTGCCCGCCCGGGATCTACTCGATCCGTGACGCCGGCACCGTCTGGCGCAGCGGGGTGTCCCTGATCGGCGCCGGTTCGGGCGCCACCCGGTTCCTGCTCAGCAACGAGGGCAACCGCGCCGAGCCGACCCCCTTGGCGTACTGGACCACCCTCCAGCACGGCGCGGACCGGGACCGGCACATCGCCGACTGCACCTTCGCCGACTTCGAGATCGACGGCTCCGGCGTGGCCATGACCCAGTACAACTACCTGGCCAAGGGCCTGGGGTTGCAGTACGTCGTGCGCGGGGTGTTCCGCAATCTGTACATCCACCACACCGGCGCCACCGGGCTGGGTTGCGACTTTCTCCAGGACTGCCTGATCGACGGGGTGGTCGTGGTGGGCTGCGGCCGACTGGACAACGGCGAGCAGATGGGCGGCGCGGGGATCGGCGTCGGCATCGGCGGTTGGGGTGACGTGGAACGCTGCACCATCTCCAACTGCACCACCCTCGGCAACGGCACCAACGGCATCTTCCTGGAGTTGCAGAAGCCGTACTGGACGCCGCCGCGTGGGTACCGCATCATCGCCTGCCACAGCCAGGCCAACCGGTTCGGCATCTCCGACTGGGGCGCCGACGGACTGATCGTGACGGCCTGCACCATCACCGGGAACCTGGAGGCCGGCTTCGACGTCTCCGCCAACGGCACGGCCGGTATCGCCGGTCGCGGCGGCATCCTGGCCAACTGTGTCATCGACCGCAACGTCGGTGACGGGATCAGCATGGGCAACACCCCCGGCCCGTACACCATCGACGGCAACCGGATCAGCGGCAACGGCCGACACGGCTACCACCAGCATGACCTGGGTACGGGCTACGAGGGCCCGGCCCTGGACGTCGTCATCGACGGCAACCAGTTCTGGGACAACGGGCTGGATGGGATCCGGATCGACCGGCCGATGGTGGACACGGTGGTGGTGAACAACCGGATCCGCAACAACGGGCGGCAGTGCGCCCCGGCGGCTGCCGGGTCCGGCGAATCGGTGCACTACGCACGCCGGGCCGTGACGGACCGGTCGGCGCACTGGCCGATCGACGGCCACCGGGGCAAGGTGCTGCGGGTCGGCACCCGGTACGCGGTCGTGGTCGCCAACACCGACACCGATCTGGCCCTGGCCGACCTGCGACCGGACGCCGAGAACGCCTGGAACGAGGACGTGCCGCCGCCCGGTGCGGCGTACGAACTGCCCAGCCCGGCCCCGGTACGCGCCGGCATCACGGTGAACTCCGAACTGCGTTCGTCCAGCGTGCGCGGCAACCGGATCTGGGACAACCGCGAGGACCCCACCCAGAGCTACGCCATGTGGATCACCCCGCGGGGCCGCTGCGTGTCCTGCCGGGTCGAGGACAACGACCTGGCCGGCAACGCCGAGGGGCCGCTACGGCTGGACAACGCTCCGGAGGGCGGTCGCTGGGACCGCAACCACGTCGAAGTGGACTGAGGACCGTCAGTCCTGCTCGCCGGCCGGGGAGAAGGAACTGGCCTCCGCGTGCCGGTTGCGCAGCCGATCCCGGATCTCCTCCGGTGTGTACGCGCGCCGCCGTCGCTCGGCTCGCGCGATCACCACCCCCGACGCCGCCACACCGGCCAGACCCGCGAGACCGAGAACCTTCCACCACCGCACCCGTCGCCGCATCCGCTTAGGGTAAACCCTCATGAGCATCAGCCTGGACGACGCGGTCGAGCTGACCCGTACCGGCGACATGTGGCTGTTCCGGGGGCGCAGCGCGCCGGACCGGGCCATTCAGTGGACCACGAACAGCCCGGTCAACCATGTCGGCATGGCGGTCGTGCTGGACGACATGCCACCCCTGATGTGGCACGCCGAACTCGGCCGTTCCCTGCCGGACATGTGGACCGGCACCCACCAGCGGGGTGTGCAGCTGCACGACCTGCGTGACGCGGTCTGTGTCTGGGCCAACCGGTACGGCCAGCGGGCCTGGCTGCGGCAACTCGATCCGCCGGCCGACCCGGAGATGGAGGCGGCGGTGTTGCGGACCATCGCCCGACTGGACGGCACCCCCTTCCCGTCCACCGCCCAGATGGCCTGGCGCTGGCTTCGCGGCCGGGTGCCGAGCCCGCGCCTACCGCGCCTACCGCTACCGGCCGCCCGATCGCGCTCGGCCGCCTCGGCGGAGCCGACCCTGGGTCCGGTCTCCTCGGCGGAGCCGACCCTTGATCCGGCGAGCTCTGACGAGCCGACCCTGGAGAGCGCCTACTGCGCGGAGGTCGTAGCGGTCACCTACGAGGCGATGGGGCTGCTGCCCGCCGGTCGCCGTCCGAACTGGTACGACCCGGGACGCTTCTGGAGCGGCGACGACCTCGGCCTGCGCGGTGGGGCCCGGCTGGGCAGTGAGATCGAGGTACGGATGCCGGCCCGTTGAGGTTTGGTCGACCGGCGAGTCGGCTACTTCCTGCCTGTGAATGCCTCCACCGATCTCGACGCCCTGACCGAATTCTTCGACCGGTACGGCGTGGCGCTGACCGCCGGTGACCTGCCCGCGATCGCCGGCTGCTACGCCCTGCCGGGGCTGGTGGTCGCCGACACCTACAGCTTCTCGTTCACCTCGCCGGCGGCGGTGGCGCTGTCCTTCGTGGGCGCCGCCCCGGACTACACCGAGCGGGAACTGATCGCCGCGCACGCCGAGATCGAGCAGATCCAGCACATCTCCGCGCTCCTGACCATGGTGGCCGTCCGGTGGGAGTTCCTGGACAGCCAGGGGCGGCAGGTGCCGGGCGAACGCTACCGTTACCTGCTGCGATCTACTGATGACGGACCGGCCATCTGCACGGTGGTCCGGACCGGCTGACCCTCTGGCCAGCCAGGACCCACCACCGCTGGCCGGGCTGTTCCGTCGCCCGGGCACACCTGGCTAGGCTGACGCATCGGTGACCATGAGGGGGCCTGAATGCCGGTGCGGTCGGCGGGCGACGAGGGCGCAGATCGCCACGGCCGAGGGGCCTTGCCCACCGCGATCGGGTCGGCACCGTGGGTGGTGGTGCTGGTCGGCGTCGCGGTGCTGGCGGTGTTGCTGGTGGTGGCGATGTTGTCCTTTCGCCAGCCGGAACAGCCGGCGGCGTGGGAGCCCGGCCCGCCGATGCTGCTGCCGACCCAGCCCACGCCGACCCAGGAGCCCAGCGCGACCCGCAAGCCCACACCTTCTCCGAGGGCGATCCCCGGCCCGGCGCTCACCCCCTCGTCGGTACGGTCGCCGTCGCCCACCGTGTCGGGGTCGTCGCGGAGGGAAGTCGAACCTTCGGAATCGCCCGATGTCTCTGATCCGCCGTCGTTGGCGGTCGACGCCGGGGAACTTGCCGCCAGCTATCTGGTCACCACCCGTGCGACGGACTATTACCGGGCCCGCCTGGTCGTCCACAATGGCACCGGTCAGCCGGTGGGATGGGTGGTCGACCTGAGGTTCACCAGTGAGGTCACCGGCGTTCGGGCCGCCAGTGGACCGGGGATGTCGATGAGCATCAAGGGCGCCGGCTGGTACCAGCTCAGCGGCAACATTCTGCTCCCCGCCGGCGGGCAGCAGACGGTGTATCTGCGAATCAGCCGTACCGGAAATCGGAATTATCCGGCACAATGCACGGTCAACGGCTCAGCCTGTGCGATGGGCTGACCGTACAGTCGGGACTGTTGGTCGATCGGTCGGGTACTTCCCGAGATCTGTCATGATCGTTACCCTTGCCGGGCTGCCCGCTGAGGAGAGACATGTCCGGTATGCGACGCGCTCCGCGTCCGATGCCGCCCCCCGGTGCCACCGCAGTGGCGTCCTCGCCCTGGATCCTGATCTCGATCGGGGTGGGCGCGATGGTGGTACTGCTCGTCATCGCGGTGGGGGCGTACCGGGGGCCCGGAACCGACTACGACCCCACCCCGCCGTTGGGTGCGGTGCCGCCGCCGCACGCCACCTCGGCCGGGTGGGGGGCCTCGGGCCTGCCGTCGCAGCCGGTGCCGGGCCTGTCGCCGCGTCGCACCGACCCACCCGCCCCGACCGGTACGGCGGGCCTGCCCGTGCCCTCGCCCTCGGCCGGGCAACCCTCGTACCCGTCGCGCCCGACCTATGCCGCACCCGAGGTCAGCAGCCCGCCGCCGGCCGCTCGGCCGCCCGCCGCACCGGCCTCGCCGATTCAGGCGCGCTACCGGGTGACCGACACCTTCGACGGCGGATTCATCGCGGAGCTGTTGATCCGTAACACCTCCCGCCGCGACCAGGAGTGGGTGGCCCGGATCGAGTACCCGGGCGGACGGGTGGTCACGGCCTGGTTGGAGGGGGTGCCGCAGGGGAGCTTCCGCGAGGGCGGCGGCATCCTGACCTATCGCAGCGGCCCGGATCTGGCGGCCGGATCAGCCGTCGCCCTGCGGTTCCACATCGAGTTCGCCTCCCCCCGCCCGGCGCGTTGTGTCGTGTCCGGACGGACCTGCGACGGCCTCTGAGGACCGTTCCGCTGCTGCGCGACGCTTTCAAGTTTGCGCAAGGTGTCGACAACATTGCCGGTTCGTTTGCAAGGTATTGCAGAAGTTTTCGGCAAGGGCTAGCGTGCGGGCCAGTCAGCGACCAGAGGAAGGCCGTCGATGAAGCCCCCGCCGAAACCCCGCAGCGCCCTGCACCCCCTCGTCCTGCTGCTCACCCTCACCCTGCTCGGGGCACCGGTCGTGGTGCACCAGAGCCCCGCCGTGGCCGCCCCGGGCACCGGCTCGCTCAGTCCCACCGGGGCCGTCACCTGGCAGTCCGAGCCCAGCGCCAAGGCTCTGCTGGCGGCGGGCAGCAACTCGGCCCGCGCCGAGCAGTTCTACTTCGTACTGCCCGACCGGTTCGCCAACGGCGACCCGCGCAACGATCGGGGTGGGCTGACCGGAGACCGGCTGCGTACCGGGTACGACCCCACCGACAAGGGGTTCTACCAGGGCGGCGACCTCAAGGGGCTGACCGACCGGCTGGACTACATCCAGGGGCTGGGCACGACCGCGATCTGGCTGGCACCGGTGTTCAAGAACCGGCTCGTGCAGGGCGAGGGCGACGACGTCTCGGCCGGCTACCACGGCTACTGGATCACCGACTTCACCCAGGTCGACCCGCACTTCGGCAGCGCCGCCGACCTGAAGAAGCTGGTCGCCTCGGCGCACAAGCGCGGTATCAAGGTCTACCTCGACGTGATCGTCAACCACACCGCCGACGTGATCACCTACGCCGAGGACAGGTACAGCTACATCGACAAGACGACCGCGCCGTACCGCGACGCGCAGGGCCGGCCCTTCGAGGACCGCAACTACGCCGACGGCAGCCGTACCTTCCCGCCGGTGAACACGCGATCCTTCCCGTACACCCCGACCTTCGCCAGCCCGGCGGACGCCAAGGTCAAGGTGCCCGGCTGGCTGAACGACCCGACCATGTACCACAACCGGGGTGACTCGACCTTCGTCGGGGAGAACAGCGAGTACGGCGACTTCTTCGGCCTGGACGACCTGTGGACCGAGCGTCCCGAGGTGGTCCGGGGGATGACGAAGATCTACGCCGACTGGGTACGCGACACCGGGGTGGACGGGTTCCGGCTGGACACCGTCAAGCACGTCAACATGGACTTCTGGCCGCAGTTCAGCCAGGGCATCGACCAGGCCGCCGCCCGCGCCGGCAAGAAGGACTTCTTCATGTTCGGCGAGGTCTACAGCGCCGACCAGGAGATCACCTCCAGCTATGTACGCCAGGGCGCTCTGCCGGCCACCCTGGACTTCGCCTTCCAGGAGGCGGCCCGGGGCTACACCGCCAACGACGGCTCCGCCAGAACCCTGGCCGAGGTGTACGCCCGCGACGACCTGTACGCCGCCCGGGACACCCACGCCGGTCGACTGCCCACCTTCCTGGGCAACCACGACATGGGGCGGATCGGCTCCTTCATCGCCGCCGGCCCCACCGACCCGGCCACCCACCTGCGCCGTGACCAGTTGGCCCACGAGTTGATGTTCCTCACCCGGGGCCAGCCGGTGATCTACTCCGGTGACGAGCAGGGCTTCACCGGCGCGGGCGGGGACAAGGACTCCCGGCAGCCGATGTTCGCCTCGCGAACCCCGGACTACCTCGACGACGACCTGCTCGGCACCGACCGCACCCACGCCCAGGACCAGTTCGACCGCAGCCATCCGCTGTACCGGACCATCGCCGCCCTGGGCAAGCTGCGCCAGGCCCACCCGGCGTTGCGCGACGGGGTCCAGGTGACCCGGCACGCGGCCGAGGGAGCGGGGATCTTCGCCTTCTCCCGGTTCGACCCGGACAACCGCACCGAGTACCTGGTGGCGGTCAACAACGCGGCGACCGCCCAGACCGTCACGGTGGACACCTGGTCGGCCGGTGCCACCTTCGCCGGGGTCTACGGCAGCACCGGTCGGCCCAGGGCGGCCGGCGACGGCAAGCTGACCGTGACCGTGCCGCCGCTGTCGGCCGTGGTGCACCGGGCCGGCAAGCCCGTCGCGCTGCCGACCGCCAAGCCGGGCCTGACCATCACCGCCCCGGCCGCACCCCAGGCCACCCGGGCCGAGGTGACCGCTCAGGTGACCGGGGATCCGCTGGCCACGGTCACGATGGCGGCCCGGGTCGCCGGTGGCCGGTGGACCCTGCTCGGCACCGCCCACCGGGCGCCGTACACCGTGCACCACGACCTGACCGGGCTGGCCGCCGGCACGAAGGTCGAGTACCTGGCGGTGGTCCGCGACGGGCGGGGCCGTACCGCCACCGCCCGGGGGGCCACCACGGTGGGCACCCCCGACGAGGCCGGCTCCTCCCGTGACTGGCTGGTGGTGCACTACCAGCGGCCCGACGGCGATTACACCGACTGGGGCCTCTACACCTGGGGTGACATCGACCCCGAGTACGCCACCGAATGGCCGAAGGGGCAACCCTTCGCCGGGACGGACGCCTACGGCCGGTTCGCCTGGGTGAAGCTCAAGCCGGGCGCGAAAACGGTCGGATTCCTGGTGGTCGACGCCGACGGCACCAAGGACGTCGAGAATGACCGGGTGGTGGATGTGACGCAGACCGGGGAGGTCTGGGTCAAGCAGGGTGACCCGGCTACCTACCAGAGGCGGGAGGAGGCGGCCGGTGGGCCCGCTCCGCCGGTCGAGGAGGGCACGGCGGTGCTCCACTACCGTCGGTCCGACGGCGACTACGAGGGTTGGGGCCTGCACCTGTGGGACGGCGCCGCCAACCCCACCGACTGGGCGCGGCCGATGCCACCGACCCGGATCGACTCCTTCGGCGCCGAGTTCCGGGTGCCGCTGTCCGAGGGCGCGACCGGACTCAGCTACATCATCCACCGGGGCGACGAGAAGGATCTGCCGCAGGACCAGCGGCTCGACTTCGCCGACGCCGGACGTGAGGTGTGGTTGCTGGCCGCCACACCGGGCCGGCTGCTGCCGACCACGGCCACCGGCACCGGTACGGACACCGACATCGGCAGGCAGAAGGCCCACTGGATCGACAGGTCCACGCTGGCCTGGCGCACCGGTCCCACCGACGGCAAGGCGTACGCCCTGGTGACCGCGCCGACCGGTGGCGTGCGGGTGGTCGACGGCGAGCTGGTCGGGGCGTACACCTCGCTGCCGTTGACCGCGCAGCGCAACGGGCTCACCGAGGCCCAGCGCGCGGCCTTCCCGCACCTGTGGGACCACCGGACCTTCAGCCTGGACCGGCGGGATCTGGCCAAGGTGCCGCCCGCCCTGCGCGGGCAGGTGCTGGTGACCGAGCGGGCCGCCGACGGCACCCTGCTCGGCGCGACCGGGGTGCAGCTGCCGGGTGTGCTCGACGACCTCTACGCCCCGGCGACGGCCGCCCGACTGGGGGCCACCTTCACCGGCGGGGTACCGACCCTGGCGGTCTGGGCCCCGACGGCCCGCAGTGTGGCGCTGGAACTGTTCGACTCGCCCACCGCGACTCCGCGCCTGGTCGAGATGCGCCGCGACGACCGCACCGGAGTCTGGTCGGTGCGGGGGGCCCGGGACTGGACCGGCCGGTACTACCGGTACCGGGTGCAGGCCTGGCAACCGGCCGCCCAGCAGGTGGTCACCGCCTCGGTGACCGACCCCTACTCGGTGGCCCTGGCGGCGGACTCCACTCACAGCCAGATCGTCGACCTGGCCGACCCGAAGCTGGCCCCGCCCGGCTGGGCCAAGCTGCGCAAACCGGCCGCGCCGCCGGCCGCCAAGGTGCAGATCTCCGAGCTGTCGGTACGCGACTTCTCCATCGCCGACAGCACCGTGCCGGCCGGGCGGCGGGGCACCTTCCTGGCCTTCACCGACCCGAACACGGCCGGGATGAAGCACCTCCGGGCGATCAGCGATGCGGGCGTCAACCACCTGCACCTGCTGCCCGCCTTCGACTTCGCCACCATCCCGGAACGGCGGGCCGACCAGCGGCAGCCGGACTGCGACCTGGCCGCCCTGCCGCCGGACTCGGAGCGCCAGCAGGAGTGCATCGCCGCGGTGCGCGACACCGACGGCTACAACTGGGGGTACGACCCGCTGCACTACACCGTTCCGGAGGGCGGGTACGCCGTCGACCCGGACGGCGCCGGGCGCACCACGGAGTTCCGGCAGATGGTCGTCGGGATCAACGGGGCCGGTCTGCGGGTGGTGCTGGACGTGGTCTACAACCACACCTCGGCCGCCGGTACCGACCCCCGCTCGGTGCTCGACCAGATCGTGCCCGGCTACTACCACCGGCTGCTGGACGACGGGACGGTGGCCACCTCCACCTGCTGCGCCAACACCGCCCCCGAACACGCGATGATGGGCAAGCTGGTGGTCGACTCGATGGTCACCTGGGCCAAGGCGTACAAGGTCGACGGGTTCCGGTTCGACCTGATGGGTCACCACCCGAAGGCGAACATCCTGGCCGTACGCGCCGCGCTGGACAAGCTGACCGTGGCCCGGGACGGGGTGGACGGGAAGAAGATCCTGCTCTACGGCGAGGGCTGGAACTTCGGCGAGGTGGCCGACGACGCCCGGTTCGTGCAGGCCACCCAGGCCAACATGGCCGGCACCGGGATCGGCACCTTCAACGACCGGCTGCGTGACGCGGTGCGGGGCGGTGGGCCCTTCGACGACAACCCGCGCCGGCAGGGCTTCGCCTCCGGGCTGTTCAGCGACCCCAACGGGGACCCGGTCAACGGCACCACCGCCGAGCAGCGAGCCCGGCTGCTGCACCAGCAGGACCTGATCAAGGTCGGGTTGGTCGGCAACCTGCGCGGCTACCGGTTCACCGACTCGGCGGGCCGGACGGTCACCGGCGACCAGGTGGACTACAACGGCTCACCGGCCGGCTACACCGACTCGCCCGGCGAGGCGATCACCTATGTCGACGCCCACGACAACGAGATCCTGTACGACGCGCTGGCGTACAAGCTGCCCCAGGCCACCCCGGCGACGGACCGGGCCCGGATGCAGGTGCTCGCTCTCAGCACTGTGGTGCTGGGTCAGGGGGCAGGGTTCGTCACCACCGGCACCGAACGGCTGCGGTCGAAGTCGCTGGACCGCAACTCGTACAACTCGGGGGACTGGTTCAACCAGATCCGCTGGGACTGCGCCCAGGGCAACGGTTTCGGTGCCGGCCTGCCGCCCGCCGAGGACAACCGGGACAAGTGGCCGTACGCGAAGCCGCTGCTGGCCGATCCGTTGCTGGTGCCGGACTGCGCCGCGATCGAGCTGACCGACGCTCGCTACGCCGAGCTGCTGCGGATCCGCAACTCCACACCGGTGTTCGGGCTGTCCGACGCACGTCAGGTGCAGCAGCGGGTCGGGTTCCCGCTGTCCGGGCCGGACGAGACGCCGGGGGTACTCACCATGACCCTGGACGCTCGTGGCCTCGGCGGGGCGTGGAAGTCGGTGACCGTGGTCTTCAACAGCACCCCGGAGACGGCGACCCAGCGGGTCACCGGGCTGCGTGGGGCGGACGTGGCGTTGCACCCGGTGCTGCGTACCTCGGCCGACCCGGTGCTGCGGACCGCCGCCTTCGCCGCGTCGACAGGTACGTTCACCGTACCGGCGCGCAGTGTGGCCGTCTTCGTCCAGCGGTAGGCCGTGCCACCCGGACGGGGGCTGGACCGCACGGTCAGCCCCCGTTCGTGCCCGCAGCAATCAGCCACCGACGGCCACCCGGGACGGTTCCGGTACGCGGCGGCGATGGCCCCGACACCACGCCGTACGTCTCCCAGACCGGCGCGGACCGGCTCCCTTCCGTGGTCGGAAGGGAGCCGGTCCGCGGTCGGAACCGGTGTCAGTGCCGGTCAACCGTGTGGATCAGCCGAAGCAGCCGTCCGGAATCACCGGGCTGCCGAGGCAGTTGGTGGGGCGGTTGTCGGTGATGACGGACTTGTCGTCCAGCAGCACGCCGTCGTTGTTGGTGAAGACACCGCCCGGCTTGTTGGCGGCGGAGTTGTGGGCCACCTTGGTCTTGGTCAGGTAGACCCAGCCGCCCTTGTTGAAGATTCCACCGCCGGCGGCGAACAGGCCGACGGCACGGTTGCCGGTGACCTCGGTGTCCCGCAGCGTGGTCTTGCTGTCCTCGTTGAACAGGCCGGCGCCGAAGAACCCGGCGACGTTGTCCTTGATGGCGCTGTCGTCGACCGTGGCGGTGCTCCAGTCGACCACTGCCAGGCCGCCGCCGACACCTGCGGTGCTGTTCTTCGCGACCGTGCTGTGCGCCAGGGTGAGCTGGCTCTTCTTGGCCGCGAGGATGCCGCCACCGGCGATCAGCGCGGTGTTGTCGGAAACCTTCGAGTGCTTGACGGAGGTCTGACCGCCGATGTCGAGGATGCCGCCGCCGAAGCCGGTGGTCTCGTTCCCCTCGATCTCGGACTTCTCGACGTACAGCGTGCCGTTGTCGATGCCGGCGTGGTGCAGCTTGTCCTGGTACGGCTTGAACTTGACCAGACCGTTGGAGATGCCCGCACCGCCGATGATCGCCTGGTTGTTCCTCACCGCCGATTTCTCGATCTTGAGGACGCCGACGTTGAGGATTCCGCCGCCGAAGAGGAAGGCGGTGTTGTCGACGACGCGGCTCTCGTCGAGCAGGGTCTGGCCGTAGTTGGCCACGGCGCCACCGTTGGCTCCGGACTGGTTCTCGACGAACTCGGTGTCGTGGACATCGGCCCGGCCGCCCGGCTGCACCAGCAGGCCCGCGCCGTCAAAGCGGCCCGGCTCCCAGTCGCCCTCGGCCTCGACCTGCTCCCCGTCGACCTGGGCGGTGGCCGGCGCCGTCGCCTCGGTCTCGGCCGGTGGCGCGGCCGGCGCCTTCGGCGCGGCCTGCAACGCGGTGACCAGCGGCTTGCCGCCCTGTACGGCGTCCGTCGCCTCGCCCGAGCCGGAGAGCTGTGACCACGTCTCCCGTGGCTCCGGCGCCGACATCTTCTTGGCCGGCGCGGTCTGGCCGCCCTTGATGGTCAGGCCCTTGAGGGTGAGTTCCCCGCCGGGACCGACATTGAGGATGCGGAACGGCTTGGCCGTGGCATCCCGCTCGATCTTGGTCCGGTCGCCCTTGAGGGTGATCGGCTGGGTGATCTTCGGTAGGCCGTTGCCCCACTTGTCGTGCCGGGTGAGCTTGTAGGTGCAGCGCTCGGCCAGCCTCAGCGTGGCGCCGTTCCTGTTGTTGGCGAGGGTGATCGCCTCGATCAGCTTGTCGGTGTCGCAGGGCACCTCCCTCGCCCGCTCGTCGTGCCGATCGCGGTCCCGCTTCTTGCCGTCGTGTTCCGCCTTCTTGCCGTCGTGTTCCGCTTCGCCCCGGGCGTCGTCGCGGCTGACCTGCTGAGTGGTAGACCACTTCACCCCGTCAGTGCCGCCGACCGCCCCGGCGCCGGCGACGCCGACCGCGGCGATGCTGACCACGCCGGTCAATCCGGCAACGCCGCTGGCCACCCAGAGCTTGCGGCGACGCCTCGGCGTCGGCCGATCATCGTTGTTCGCTAGGTAGTTGGACATCGGAGCTCTCTGCCCTCTCCTCGTACCAGACAGGGTCGCTCCGCCTCAGGCGGGCGTCCCCCGCTACAAATCGGTTGTAGCTCCCAAAACCAACAGTATGAGAATCTTCTTCATCTCGCGGTCAAATGCGAAACGAACCCGCATTAGGTGCATCCCCGGTCCCACCCGGCCAAGCCCTCATCCCCACCCCACCTCCCCACACCCTGGACAAGCGACTGATCAAGAGCTTTTGGTCGTGCTCCACGCCATTCGTGACGCAAACTTCTTGATCGACATGACCGTGCGGGTGGGGTGGAGAGGAGGAGGGCTTCTTCGGGGCGCCGGGTGGCGGCCCCGGAGAAGCCCTCCGGCTATGTGGTCTGGCTCTCGGTGTGTCTCAGCCGAAGCAGCGGTCCGGAACGACCGGGCTGCCGAGGCAGTTGGTCGGGCGGTTGTCGACGACCGTGGACTTGCTGTCGATGTCGACGCGGTCGTTGTTGGTGAAGATGCCGCCCGGTTCCTTGGTGGAGAAGTTGAAGGCCACCCTCGACTGGATCAGGTTGACCTTGCCGCCGTCGTTGAAGATCCCGCCGGCCTGTGCGTACCTGCCGACCGCCTGGTTGGCGAGTACCTCGGTGTCCCGCAGCACGGTGAATCCGAAGTTGAAGATTCCGCCACCGTCGCCGTCGGAGACGTTCTCCTTGACGAGACTGTGCTCGATGACGGCCTTGGTGCCCTCACCGATGCCGATGCCGCCGGCCCGGCCCTGGGTGGAGTTCTTCGCGACGAGCACGTGCTTGAGGGTCAGCTGGCTGTCGACGTTGGCGAGCACACCGCCGACGTCGGAACCCGCGGTGTTGTCGGTGAACTCGCTGTGGCTGGCCGAGGTGGTTCCGCCGTTGTCGGCCAGGCCGCCGCCGTCACCCGCGGTCCGGTTGTGGCTGATCTTGCTCTTGAAGAGGTAGACGGTGCCGCCCTCGATCCCGTACTGGCCGGATGAGCCGTTGGCGATACCACCGCCGCCTTCCTCGGCACTGTTGCGAGCCACCTCGGACTCCTTGACCTGGAGAGCTCCGGCGTTGAAGATGCCGCCGCCGAAGCCGCCGGCGCTGTTGCGCTCGATCAGGGTCCTGTCGATGCGGGTGGCGCCGAAGTTGGCGATGGCACCCCCGTCACCGGGGGCGTGGTTCTGTACGAAGGTGCTGTGCTCGACGACGGCGCGACCACCCTGGTGGACCAGGAGGCCCGCGCCCTCGGTGGGCGTGTGCCCGTGCCCGCCGGTGGGCCACGGAGCCGGCGTCGCCTCCGAACCGGGTTCGCCGGCTCCGGGCACGGCCGCCGCCTGAGGTGCGGCTGCCGCCTGAGGTGCGACCGCCGGTGTCCCGGGCGCGGCGTTCGCCGCCTCCGGCGCGGTCGTGGGGGCCGTCGCTGACCCCTTCGATCCCCACCGTACGCGGGGCTTCGAGTCGTCCTTCTTCTTGTCGTCCTCGAGCTGGCCGCCCTTGATGGTCAGGCCTTTGAGGGTGAGTTCCCCGCCGGGGCCGACGTTGAGAATGCGGAACGGCTTGGCCGTCGAGTCCCGCTCGACCTGGGTCTTGTGGCCCTTGAGGGTGATCGGCTGGTTGATCCGTGGCAGGCCGTTACCCCACTCGTCGTGCCGGGTCAGCGTGTAGGTGCAGTGCTCGGCCAGCTTCAGGGTCGTGCCGTCGGTCTGGTTGGCCAGGGTGATCGCGTCGATCAGCTTGTCGGTGTCGCACGGCACCTCCTTCACCCGTTCTCGGTCTTCGAAGCGCTTACCCTTGCCGTCCCGGTCGCCCTTGCCGGCTCGGTCGTCCTTGCCGTCCTTGCCGGCTCGGTCGCCCCGGTCGTCCTTGCCGGACTCCGCGCCACCGGTCTCCTCGGCCTTGTCCGTGTCGCTGACGTTCTGTTTCGGCGCCGACGCCTGCATGTTCGACGCCTGTTGCCGCTCGCCGGACTTCTGGTCACGGGCGGCCACGCCGCCCACGGCGGCCAGGCCGACGACACCGGTCAAGCCGGCTACCCCGGCGGCCACCCAAAGCTTCCGTCGTCCTCGTCCGGGTGGGGCCATGGGGGCCTCGCCGGAGGGAGTCGTTAGGTCATTGGACATCAGAGCTTTCCGCCCTTTCCTGCTACCAGACGGGCTCGCACCACCCGAAGGAGGCGCGGGCAGCTACAAATCGGTTGCAGCCTCCGACGACCACCGTATGAGAAGGATCCTCGCGACAAGGGCGTATCCGAAAAACCCCCGCATTAGAGGTATTCAGGGCATCTGCCGGTCAAGGCGCCAGCCCGGGCAGGAAGCGGGTGACCAGGGTAAACGCGGACGGGCCCCGCTCGGAGTGTGCTGGACGTACGAAACGTCGCACACCGCCGGGCGGGGCCCGTCGTGCGGTCGTGGCGCGGTCAGCCGGGCAGGCGCGGGCCCGCCTCGCGCTGCTCGGCCAGCCAGGTCTCCACCTCGTCGGAGCGACGGGGCAGGCCCGCCGACAGGTTCACCGCACCGGAGTTGGTGACCAGGATGTCGTCCTCGATCCGGATGCCTACCCCCCGCAGTTCCTCGGGGACCAGCTCGTCCTCGGGCTGGAAGTACAACCCCGGCTCGACGGTGAGCACGTATCCCTCGCCCAGGCTGCCGTCGCGGTAGGCCTCCTTGCGGGCGTTGGAGCAGTCGTGCACGTCGATGCCGAGCATGTGGCCGAAGCCGTGCAGGGTCCACCGGCGGTAGACGGTGGAGTTCTCGTCCATCGCCTCGTCCACGCTCACCGGCAGCAGCCCCAGCTCGGCCAGCCCCTCGGCGAGCACCCGCATACAGGTCAGGTGCACCTCCTTGAAGGCCACCCCCGGTTTGATGACGTCGATGCCGGCCTGCTGCGAGGCGTACACGATGTCGTAGACCTGCCGCTGGAGGGCGGTGAACCGGCCGTTGACCGGCAGCACCCGGGTCACATCGGCGGTGTAGAGGTTGCGACCCTCCACCCCCATGTCCATCAGCAGCAGTTCGCCCGGCCGGGTGGCCCCGTGGTTGTGCACCCAGTGCAGGATCGTGGCGTGCTCGCCGGCGCCGACGATCGAGCCGTAGCCGACGTCGTTGCCGTCGTGCCGGGCCCGCAGGGCGAAGATCCCCTCCAGCAGCCGCTCCGAGACCCCCCGGTCGGCCGGCAGCACCCGGGCCACGTCCTCGAAGCCGCGTACGGTGGCGTCGATCGCCTCCTGCAACTGGCTGATCTCCCACTCGTCCTTGACGAGCTTCTGCTCGGAGATGGCGATGGCCAGCTCCCGGTCCCGGGCCGGCTGGCCCTCCTCGCGCGGACCGTCGTAGGCGCGGACCGCGGAGTCCACCCGGGGGTCGAAACCGCGCAGCACCCGGGTACGCGCCGGGGCGAGCCCGGCCAACGTCTCGTCCAGCTCGGCCAGGTCGGCGGTGGGCAGGCCCAGCTCGGTCGACTTCTCGGTCAGCGTGTGCCGACGGCCCACCCACAGCTCGCCGTGTCGGCTGCGGAAGAACTCGTCGTTCTCCCGCGAGCTGCGAGGCCGCATGTACAGGATCGCGTCGTGCCCGGAACCGTTGGGCCGCAGCACCAGGACGCTGTCCGGATCATGGTCGCCGGTCAGGTACGCGAAGTCGCTGCCCGGACGGAACCGGTACTCGGTGTCGTTGGCGCGGATCTGCTCCCCGCCGGTCGGGATCACCAGGGTCTCGCCCGGGAAGGCGGCCGACAGCGCGGCCCGCCGCTTGGCGTAGTTCGGCACCTCCGGTCGGGGGCCTACCGGCAGCGTGGTGTCCCGCCAACCCTGCCGCATGAACGCCAGGAACGCCGGGGGAAAGTCCGGGTCGTGTGACTCGGTGCCGTCGGCCGGCTTGCCGTCGGTGCGTTCCTCGGTCATGCCCGCTCCCTTCATGTCGTCGCTGGCCCCGACGGTACCGCGAATCCGGTCCGCACCGGCCATGGTGATCATTCCGCGCCGCGCGCCGAGACCGATCCGGGCCCTCGGCGGGGGAGCCCGCCCGTGCCGCAACGCCCGATTCGTACGCATGGAAAGATGACCACCATGTGCGGACTCCTGGCTTTTTTCAGTGCGCGCGGCGACGCCGCCGCTCACCGCGACAGCATCGCCGGAGCGTTGGAATGCCTGCACCACCGCGGCCCGGACGAGACCGGTGTCGAGGTGGTCGGAGACGCGACCGGCAGGTACGCGGACGGGGTCTTCGCCCACAAGCGGTTGGCGATCATCGACGTCGCGCTCAGCCACGAGCCGCTGCCCTACGCCGACGGGCGCTATCTGCTGACCTTCAACGGCGAGATCTACAACTACATCGAGCTGCGCGAGGAGCTGATCCGCGAGCACGGGGCCCGGTTCGCCACCAACGGTGACGGCGAGGTGATCGTCGCCGGCTACCACTACTGGGGCGAGCAGGTGCTCACCCGGCTGCGCGGCATGTTCGCCTTCGTCATCTGGGACCGGCAGGCCCGCCGTGCCTTCGGTGCCCGGGACTACTACGGCATCAAGCCGCTGCACTACCTGGAGACCGCCGACGGGCTCTACCTGGCCTCGGAGAAGAAGGCCCTGCTGCCGTTCGCGCACTCCGCGCACATCGGCGACGCCGGGGTCGACACGGCGAACCTCAGCCACTACCTGACCCTCCAGTACGTCCCCGAGCCGGGCACCCTGCACAAGCAGATCAGTCGGATCGGGTCGGGGGAGTACCTCACCTGGACCCCGGGTGGCCGGATCGACATCCGCCGCTGGTACCGCCCGGTCTTCCGGCCCGCCCCGGTCGCCGACGAGCAGCAGCTCTACCACGAGATCCGGGAGACCCTGCGCGAGAGCGTACGGATGCACATGCGCTCCGACGTGCCGGTCGGCTCCTTCCTGTCCAGCGGCATCGACTCCACCGCGGTGGTGGCCCTGGCCCGGGAGTTCAACCCGAACATCCTCACCTTCACGGTCGGCTACGACGTGCCCGGCTACTCGGAGATCGACGTCGCCCAGGAGTCGGCCCGGCACCTCGACGTGACCACCATCCCGACCAAGATCGGGCCGCAGGACATGATCGAGGCGCTGCCGAAGATCGTCTGGCACCTGGACGACCCGGTGGCCGACCCGGCGCTGGTGCCGCTCTACTTCGTCGCCAAGAAGGCCGCCGAGCACGTCACCGTGGTGCTCTCCGGCGAGGGGGCCGACGAGTTCTTCGGCGGCTACACGATCTACCGGGAACCGCTCTCCCTGAGTAGCGTCAACGGGTTGCCCGGCGGGGTCCAGAAGGGCCTGCGGGCGGTGTCCAAGGCGATCCCGCAGGGGGTCAAGGGCAAGAGCTTCCTGGAGCGCGGCACCACCCCGATCGAGGAGCGCTACTACGGCAACGCCCGGATGTTCACCGAGGAGGAGAAGCAGCACCTGCTGCGCCGCTACGACCCCTCGGTGCGCTACACCGACGTCACCGCCCCGATCTACGCCGAGTGCACCGAGTTGGACGACGTCACCAAGATGCAGTACGTCGACCTCTACACCTGGCTGCGCGGCGACATCCTGGTCAAGGCCGACCGGATCTCCATGGCGCACTCCCTGGAGGTGCGGGTGCCCTTCCTCGACCGGGCGGTCTTCGAGGTGGCGGCCAAGATCCCGGTCGAGCTGAAGCTGCCGCCGCGCTCGGACGCCACCAAGTACGCCATGCGTCAGGCGTTGCAGGGGGTGGTGCCGCCGGCCATCGTCAACCGCAAGAAGCTCGGCTTCCCGACCCCCACCCGGGTCTGGCTGCGCGGCGAGATGTACGAGTGGGCCCGGCACGTGCTGAGCACCTCCGGCGCCGGTGACCTGTTGGACCTGTCGTACGCCCTGCGCCTGCTGGAGGAGCACAAGCGGGAGGAGGCCGACCACTCCCGCAAGGTGTGGACCGTGCTGATCTTCTGCATCTGGCACGCCATTTTCGTGGCGAAGACCCTGGACCCGGGCATCCAGCGCAACCAGTCCGCCCTGCTCACCAAGCCGGTCGTCGGCTCGATGGTCCGCTGACCTGTCAGAGGGGATCTTCGTGCATCGGAGCGAGCGGCCGGTGGTACGAAGGGGATGGAGCATGACGGATCCCAGCCAGTCCGCCTCTTGTGGACATTGGGCCCGGGGTGTCAGCAATACGTCCGTTTCAACGAGAGATAGATCAGCTACTGACGAGTAATATTTGCTAAAGTTTGATCATGGGCTAGCCTCCAGGCCAGAGTCGGCCGACCGGTGATCTGCCGGAGGAGGCGGCCATGAACAGCCAAACTGATGTCGATCGTCGTCAACTGCCAACGATCTCCACTCCTCGTTTCGTGGGGCGGGGCCGCGAGATGCGGGCGCTGTCCGCCGCCCTCGGACAACCGCCCGCCGTGGTCCTGCTGGAGGGCGAGGCGGGCATCGGCAAGACCCGGCTGTTGCGGGAGTTCCTGGCATCTCCATCCGGTCAGGGCCACCGGGCCCTCGTCGGTTCCTGCCCACCCCTGCGTGAGCCCTACACCCTCGGCGCAGTGGTTGACGCGGTGCGCGAAGGCGTCGGCAATGTCGCCGGGCTGCGGCTGAGCGGCCTGGCCGGAGCGCTTCGGCCGTTGTTTCCCGAATGGGCGGCCGACCTGCCACCCGCACCGGAGCCGGTCGAGGATCCGACGGCAGCGCGGCACCGACTCTTCCGCGCCTTCGTCGAGTTGCTCGGCCGCCTCGACGTAGCGGTGCTGGCGCTCGAGGACGTGCACTGGGCCGACGACGCCACCCTTGAGTTCCTGCTGTTCCTGGTTTCGCGCCGCCCTCAGCCGGCGAGCATAGTCGTGACCTACCGGCCCGAAGAGCTACCGTCCGACTCGTTGCTCCTGCGGCTGTCCTCTCGGCTGCCCGCCGATGCTCGCCTGTCCAGGATGGAACTCGAGCCGCTGTCGATCGATGACACCGCAGCCTTCGTCTCCTCGATGCTGGCCGACGAGCACGTCTCAGCCGAGTTCGCGGCCTTCCTGCACCAACGCACCGACGGCGTACCCATGGCGATGGAGGAATCGATACGCCTCATGCGGGAACGTGCCGACCTGATCCGCTTTGCCGGCGGCTGGGCGCGCCGCCGGCTGAGCCACATCGAGGTGCCGCCGACGATCCGTGACGCCGTGCTCGAACGTGTCGCACGGCTGCGGCCCGACACCGTCGCCATCCTGCGTGCCGCCGCGGTGCTCGCCGCCCCCGCCGATTACCTGACCCTCAACGCGGTCGCCGGTCTGCCGCCGGAGCGGGCCAGCGCCGCCGCAGCGGAGGCGCTCGGCTGCGGCCTGCTCCGTGAGGACCGGCGTGGGAAGGTGTCGTACCGCCACTCCCTGGCCTGCCGCGCGGTGTATGAGGCCGTCCCGGTGCCGGAACGCCACCTCATGCATCTGCGGGCCGGCAGGGCACTGGAAGGATCGGTGCTGCCGCCGGTAGCGCAACTGGCCCACCATTTCCGGCAGGCCGGCGAGACCGAGGCATGGTGCCGATACGCCGAACAGGCAGCCGACCTCGCCGCGCAATCCGGTGACGCGGCCACGGCCGCACTTCTGCTGCACCGGCTGGTCACCACCGTTGACCTGCCGGTCGAATCGCTGGTGCGGCTCGTGATGAAGATTCAGTTCCAGCCGTTGCCCGACGCAGACCCGTATTCGGACATCGTCGGTGTCCTGCGGTCCGCGCTGCGGAAGGAAGCGCTGACGTCGCAGCAGGAAGCAGCGGTACGTTTTCAGCTCGGCCGGGTCCTCATGGTGGCGGGCGCCTGGGAGGAGGCCCGACTCGAGGTCGAGCAGGCGACGGTCAATCTGGCGCCGGACTCGGAGCAGGCCGCGCGAGCACGAATCTTTCTTGCCCTTTCTCCCGGCACCGCCCGGCTGACCGAGGAGCAGCTACGTCAGCTACGCGAGGTACCGGCGGCCACGCTGTCGATCACGCCATACGAGCGACTACGCCTGCTCCAGGAGCGGACGTTCGCGCTGCTCATGCTCGGCGAGGAGACCGCCTGGGCCGAAGTGCGGCAGCTTCCCGAGGAAAGCTCGGATCCTCGCCAACGTGGGCTGATCGCGGCGAGCCACGCGAATATCGCCGAGGTGGCGATTCGTTGGGGCCGATACGACGAGGCCCGCCTGCGACTGGCCAAGGCCAGAGACCTTGCCGACAGATACCAGCTTGAGATGCTGTTCGGCGCCATCGCGGCGATCGAGGCACACCTGGACTGGTTCACCGGCGCCTGGGCCGGCCTGGCGGACCGGGTCGCCGCACTGATGTCCGCGCACGACGGCGTGTGGCTGAAGGACCAGCGCGAGGCGGCCCTGGTGGCGGGCCTGCTACGTGCGCTCACCGGAGAGCGGGAACAGGCGGAACGCCATCTGCTCCTCGCCGGCAGGGACGATCAGCAACGCATCGAATCCACGGCAGCGCTGGCCCGACTGCGACTGCGCGACGGATGTGTCGAGGAAGCGCTCCGCATCACCGAGGAGCCCGGAGAGGTGACGCTACGCAACGGAATCTGGCCGCGTAGCTCGGAAATCGCGCCAGTGCGGATTGAGGCTCTGGTTGCCGCTGGCCGAATCGACCAGGCCGACGATCTGGTCGTCGCCTTCCAGCGCGCCTTGGGCGACGCGCCCGCCCCGGCACCGCAGGCGTCCCTGGCGCTGTGCCGCGCGATCCTCACCGAAGCCCGCGGGCAGGCCGCCCATGCTGCCGCGCTGTTCGCTGAAGCGGTCGCAGCGTGGCAGGCGCTGCCTCGCCCGTACGATGCGCTACTCACCCGTGAGCGCCACGCCCGCTGCCTGCTCACCGTCGGTCAACCCGACGTCGCCTTGCCGATGCTCGCCGAGACGGCACGGGCCCTGACGGAACTGGGTGCCGGCATCGACGCCGACCGGATCTTGCAGGTTCTGCGGGAGTACGGGTGGAAGGGTGGCATGACGCGGGGCCGCGGCCGGCCGAGCTACGGCAACCAACTGTCGCCGCGCGAGCGCGAAGTTGCTCGCCTGCTGGTCGGTGGGTGGACGAACCGCCAGATCGCCGACGAGCTGATGGTGTCCACGCAGACCGTCTCCAGCCAGATCAAGTCGGCCATGCGCAAGTTGCAGGTGGCCTCCCGCACGGGACTCGCACTCAAGATCATGGAACTTGGCCTCGTCGAGCATGAGGCACTCCCACCGGCGCCGGACGAAAAAATTCAGCCGCCGTCAGGTGGCACGAAGTAAATCCGTGGGTGGGCGGACGGTTTAAATCCTGCACTTGGCCAATCGATCTACGGCCGAGGTGATCCCACACTGTCCTCATGGAGCCAGGACAACCGTCTATGCCTGAGTCATCAGACAGCTCGCCGGAGTCGTCGAGCGAGTCGTTGGGCCACGCGGAGCTGGCGGGATCGTCGATCGACTCGGCCGGCGCACCGATAAAAATCGATGCGAGTGGAGTCGACGTCGATGGCGAATACGAGCCGCTCTAGTGAGGAGGCCGAGGGTCAGAGTGGGGTTTCTTCATTCGGCTGCACGACCATTTTTCGGTACGTCGGCGGAACAGTTACCAGTCAGCAGGAGGAATTCTATGCATTCCGCAAGCCGCCACCAAGGCGAGTCACAAATCGTACCTCGGCAGGAGGCCGACAGATGAGGCCAGGTCCGGCGATGAAACCCTTCGGGCGACGCTTGGGCGCCCTGACCGTCGGTCTGACCATCTTCGGGATGGTCGCGTCAACCTCGCCGGCGAACGCCGACACGCCAACCCAGCAGGGCCCGCGACCGGATGTCACAGCGCCCCGGAGCTTGCCGGTGACCATCAGCGAAGACGCCCTGCGGGTCGCTGCCGGCTCCGGCGCAAGCCTGCCGCTGACACTGATCACCGGCGACAAGGTGCATGTCGGTATCGGCGCGGACGCGAAGCCGGTCGTACGGGAGATCGAAGCCGCCCCCAGACCCGACGGCGAGAATGTCACCTTCCACACCATCACCAGGAAGGGCAGCGTCTACGTCGTACCGAACGACGCCCTGTCGCTGATCGAGCAGGGATTGCTGGACTGGGGACTGTTCGACCTTGCCAAGCTGGCCGCGCACGTGGCGGAGGGCACGGTCGACCGGGTGCCGGTGCTGATCACCTACCACCAGAACCTCCGGATGCGGGCCGCACCGAAGGTGGCCGGTGCACGAACCGGGTCCACTCTGGCCAGCATCAACGCCCAGTCGATGGACATCCAGGGTGACGGCCGGTGGTGGCAGGAGGTGCGCGGCAAGGACGACATCGGCGTGGCCGCCGCCAGGACGGCCGGTGCACTGTCCGGAGTCAAGAAGGTATGGCTCAACGAACTGGCCCGCATCAACCTTGACACCTCCGTAGCGCAGATCAATGCGCCGATCGTGTGGGACCGCGGCTACGACGGATCGGGTGTGACCGTCGCGGTACTCGACAGCGGTATCGACCCCAACCACCCGGATGTGGCCGACAAGATCGTCGAGCAGGTCGACTTCACTGGTGACGCGAGCGGCCCGAAGGACGGGCACGGGCATGGGACGCACGTGGCGGCTACCGTCGCCGGCAGCGGTGCCGCCTCCAACGGCCTGCGCAAGGGAGTGGCGCCGGCGGCGAAACTCCTGGTCGGCAAGGTCTGCGGCGACGGCGGCTCCTGCCCCACCGATGCCGTCATCGCCGGTATGGAGTGGGCTGCCCACTCCGACGCCAAGGTCGTGAACATGAGCCTCGGCGCCGGGGCCACCGACGGAACCGACCCGTTGAGCGAGGCGCTCAACAACCTGAGCCGCAGCACGGGAACCCTCTTCGTCGTCTCGGCGGGCAACTCCGGACCAGGCGACAGCACCGTCGGAGCCCCGGGAGCTGCCGACGAGGCGCTGACCGTGGCGGCCGTGGACAAGGAAGACGCCATGGCCGACTTCTCCAGCCGCGGACCGCGACTGGGAGACGGCGCGGCGAAGCCGGACATCGCGGCTCCAGGCGTCAGGATCGTCGCTGCGCGCGCCGCCGGTACGGCGATGGGTACCGTGGTGGACGAGCACTACACCAGCGCCAGCGGCACCTCGATGGCCGCCCCGCACGTTGCCGGGGCCGCAGCCATCATCGCGGAGAAGTACCCGGAGCTGACTGGGCAAGAGATCAAGGGGCTCCTGATGTCCACCGCCGTGGACCTCGGGCACGGCGTGTACGCCCAGGGCGTCGGCCGGGTCGACCTGGCCCGAGCCGTCGACCCGACCATCACCACCACCGGAAACCTGCACTTCGGCCGGCACACCTACCCCCACTCACCGGTGGTCAGGACGCTCACCTACACCAACCACACCGACCAGCCGATCACGCTGAATCTCTCGGCCTCGGTCGCCTCCAACGGCCAGTCCGCTCCCGCAGGGCTGTTCAGCTTCGGCACTGACCAGGTGACCGTGCCCGCGCACGGGACCACGGAGGTGACCGTCACCGTCGACGGCAGGGTGCTGGAGCGCGGTGGGCAGTACGGCAGCTACACCGGTGTGCTGACAGCTCGGGATGCCGACGGCGTCGTGCAGGCGTCCAATCGGATCAGCGCCTTCCTCGAGCCGGAGCGCATCGAGCTGACCATCGACGTCATCCCACCGGCCGGTGCCACCTCCGTCAGGTACGGCAACGCACTGATCGTTCCCGTGGATGACAAGGTGCACCTGCACGACGACGCGGTGAGCGTGCCCGGCGGTAACCGGATCACCGCACACCTGTTCGAGGGCACCTTCGCCGCCACCCTCTCGGTCACCTGGCAGGACGCGCGCGGCGAGCAGCACAGCGCACTTCCGATGGCCACCGAGGTGAAGCTGAGCAGACCCACCAGCGTCACCCTCGACCTGCGTAAGGCGAAGCCGGTCAGGGCGAAGACCCCGAAGCCGACGGAAACCTACTTCGCGGCGCAGGTCATCGCGCGGACGTCCGCTACCGGTGACTGGGGCATGACGGCGCAACAGACCGCATCGAACTACGGCGCCTACGACCCGAACTGGTGGGCCCTGCCCACCGACAAGGTGCGTACCGGCACCCTGACCCACAGCACCTATCTGGTGCAGACCACACCTCTGATCACCATGAAGGTCACCGGTGGGGGCAGCTCCTTCGACCTGTCCGCCCGCTACAGCACCCCCGACAGCTCCGTGTATCGCAACGATCTGCAGTGGACGGAGGGGGAGAACACCTTCTACCAGCCGCTGCGGCTGCGCGTTCCCCGGCTGCCGAACAGCGGGACGAAGGCTGTCGTCTACGGCAGCATGGGGTTGGCGGACGACCTGGCGAAGATCGACGCCAGGGGCAAGCTGGTGCTGCTGACACCGACCGACATCTGCCCGTCGACGACCTGTCAGGTCACTTCGCTGCGCGAACGGGTTGCGGCGGTGGCTGCCGCGGGGGGCGTCGGTGTGCTGGTGGCCGGCCCGCCGGGTCTGCAAAGACTGACGTTCGTCGAGCCCACCATCAGCTGCCCGGACGGGCCGGAGAGCTGCCCGGCGGTCGAACCGTACGCCGCGCTGCCGATCCTGACCGTGCCGGCGGATGAGGCCAACCGGCTGATCGAGCGGCTCGAGGCCAAGCCGAAGAAGGCCTCGTCCGTCCGAATCAAGCTCGGCGGCAGCCCTGACCCGCAGGTCTACACCCTCGCGTTCCACGACTCGGGTCGGGTGCCCAACAAGCTGCCGTACCAGGTGCGACACAACGACCTCGACCGGGTCGACCACCGTTTCCACGCCAACCGGCCGGGAGAGGTCTCCAGCCTTACGTGGGGGCAGTGGACCGAATCCGGCCCGGACCCGGTGTCCGCCAGCCTGCCGCTCACGAGCACCCAAGACATGCTCACCACGTTCGTCACCCGGCAGAAGAACGCCATCAACAAGTTCGCATTCACGTGGGTCGACCACACCGAAAAGCCAACGCCATCGTCGAATCAGCAAGAGGACCAGGAGTTGCTGGCCGGTGTGGCGCAGACGGTTTACTGGAACACCGGTCCGACCCTGCCCGGTGCGGTGCCGCAGGTCCGTACCAGGTCGGGCTTCACCCTCGACACGGGAACGCTCTGCGCAGGGTGCCGGCAGGCTGACACCTTCTACCCGAACATGTATCTGACCACCAGCAGTGGCGGCCGCCAGGCGATGATCGGCATCGTCAACAACGAGGGGCTCGCCGAGGTGTACTTCGGAATCAACAACTGCGAGCCGTCCGCGTGTGACTTCAGGCTCTCGGATGAGTCCGGCAACGAACTTGAACGCCGGCTCGCGCCCGTCTCCGCCGTGATCGGCAGCGGTGCGGCCGGCAACCCGGTGGCCCGGACCTCTGGTGGCCAGCGATGAGGGCCGAATCGAAAAGGGAGGCCGACGCAATGAACACGACGTCGCCGTCGTTGCGGCGAAAGGCAACACTCGCGGGGCTGGTAGCCGCGGGGATCGTCGCGCTGGGATGCGCGGCGGGTGGTGACATCGTCGCCTACGATCTGCCGCCGGAATCGGCCCGCTACACCTTCGAGGCGGAGACCAACGGCGTCAAGACCGTGTGGGAGTACACCTCGGGCAAGCCGACCGAGGGGGACGTCTCGGAGTCGCAGCCCTGCATGGGCGACGTCGTCGGGGGGGTGGGCGAGTGCCGTCCCGAGCCGCTGATCTTCCTCCGCTACGACCTGGGTCTTGACCTGGACAACACGGTCAAGGCCGGGAGCGTGCACCAGGTCAAGATCACCGGCTACTACCAGGAAGGCCTCAGCACGCCGCCGAAGGTGACCGATCTGCGCGCGGAGGTCAGCTTCGACGGTGGCCGGAGCTGGCAGCCGGCGCCGACGAAGGCCGCCGGGAAGAACACCTACACCGCGACGGTCAAGCACCCGAAGCGGGGCCAGACCGCCGAAGGGGTCGGGTTGCGGATCAGCGCTACCGACAGCGGTGGCAACACCGTGAAGCAGACCATCCCCACGGCGTACCGGCTGCGCTGAGCGGTACCGCGGACGGGGTGACCCGATCCGAGGCGCGGTCGGGGCGAGACACTCTCGCCCCGACCGCGCCCTTGTCTGTGGCGGCCGGTGTAGCCGAGACCGGACTGAGGCGCCTGGGGCACCAGTGGCGCTTCAGGCGTTGACGGACAAGCGGAAGGGGGCCCCGACCGGGGCCCCCTTCGTGGTGCTGGTGATCAGCTGGCGGTGCAGGTGATCGTGGGGGTGGTGCTGGTGCCGCTGGCCAGGAAGCCGAAGGTCGTACTGACGTTTGTGTAGAGGGTGCCGTTGTACGACACGTTGCGGGCCGTCACCGTCGATCCGGAGGTGGTGTGCGTGGCGTTCCAGACCTGACTGATCTGCTGACCACTGGCGAGGCTCCAGCTTGCGGTCCAGCCGCTCATCGGCGAGAGGCTGGTGTTCTTGATCTCCACCTCACCCTGGAAGCCACCGGACCAGCTGTTGGTCAGCTTGAAGGTGGCCGTGCAGCTGCTGTTGCCGGGCGGCGGGGTGGTGGGCGGCGGGGTGCTCGGCGGCGGGGTGGTCGGCGGGGGAGTGGTGGGCGGCGGGGTGGTGGGCGGCGGGGTGGTGCCACCGTTGCCGATGCCGGTCACCTCACCGTTGCCGCCGTCGAAGACCACGTCGGAGCAGCCGAAGAAGTTCTCCTGGCTGTCCGAGCGGACCCAGCGGGAGTAGATGATGTGCCGGCCACTCTTGTTCGCCGGCAGGTTGCCGGTGAAGTAGTAGTGGCCGTCGTTGGTGCCGACCGCGCCGCGCTGCGGCGGGTTGGTCACCGTGAGGAACGGCTGGGTCTCCAGGTCGTCCCAGGCCAGCGCACGGGTCGGGCTCCAGCTGTCCTTGGTCACGTAGAAGTAGAACGTGCCCGGGTGGTGGGCCCAGTTGCTGTACCGGAACTCCATGGAGCGGCCGGCGGTCAGGTGGGTCAACGGCCAGTCGTTGCGGGCCAGGTCGAAGCCGCGGAAACCGGTCGCGCCGCCGCTGCACAGCTGCCCGTCCGGAATGAAGCCGGTGGTGCGACCGCCGGCGTCCGAACGCAGCACGCTGAACCAGTTGTAGAGGGAGTTCGTGCCGCTCTGCGCGACAGCCGCCGCGCAGGCCGGGTTCTGCGGACGGATCTCGCCGGTGGGGGAGAGCCCGTCACGCCAACAGAGGTAGGTACGGGCACCCGGGGTCATCGCCGCGCCGTGCGCGGCGGCCGGGTCGGGGCTGGCGGTCACGGCTACGACCGCGCTCGCAGCGAGGGTGATGGCCGCGAAGAATACCGCGGCCAGACGAGGACGGTGCACAGGTTCTCCTGACTCGCGGGGACACCGGTCTGGTGGCCCCGCCGGAACGCGCGGGGGATGACGAGGTATGCCAACCCCGCTGCTGTAGGCGGATGCGATCGATGCGGCGACCCGCGCCCAGGTCGGATGGCCCGACAGGCGGGTGCCGTCAGCATGCGGTCGACGCGTAGATGCCCTCGCGTGCGATGAACCCGGCGCCGGTGACGCGCAGCCCCGCGTCACCCGGCACTCTCTATCCCAGCACGGGTGGCGCATCGGCGCAATAGCCATTTCTCGATGTCGGCTCGGTCGATGCGCCGCCTCGCCCACCCGACCGGCTCCGGCTGTGCCAGCCTGAACATCCCGACGGTGGACGGAAGGATCGGCTCGATGGGATACGCGGTGGTGCTCGGCGAGGCGCTGGTCGACCTGCTCGACACGGAGTACGACGGTGTGCCGGTCTACCGGCAGGCCATCGGTGGCGCCCCGCTCAACGTCGCGGTGGGCATCGCCCGGCTCGGCGGTGCGGTGCAGTTCGTCGGCTCCCTCGGTGACGACGCGCTCGCCGAGCGGATCCGCACCTTCCTCACCTCGGCCGGGGTCGGTCTGACCGGCACGGTCACCGCCGCCGTACCGACCACCCTGGCGGTGGCCACCTTCACCGGCGCCGAACCGGACTTCCGCTTCTACGGCGACCCGCCCTCGTACGCCCTGCTGAACCCGGAGGACCTGGACGTCGGGCTGATCCAGGGCGCGCAGGTGCTCTCCTGCGGGTCGATCGTGCTGCTGTCGCCGGCACCGCTGGCCGCCGCGCGGCGGGCCTGGTCGCTGGCGACCGGCCTGCGGGTGTTCGACCCCAACGTCCGGCCCCGGCTGCTGTCCGGCCCGGCGGCGTTGGCCGACCTGCGCGAGGTGGTCGCCGAGTTCGCCGCCGGGGCGCACCTGGTCAAGTTGAGCTCCGCCGACGCGGAGTTGCTCTATCCGGGTGAGCCGGCCGAGGGGGTGGCGGCCTACCTGCGGGAGTTGGGGGCCGGCACCGTCGTGGTCACCCTGGGCGCCGCCGGTGCGGTGGTCACCGCCGCCGACACCGATCCGGTACGGGTACCCGCCCCACGGGTCAGCGCGGTCGACGCCACCGGCGCGGGTGACTCCGTACTGGCCGCCCTCGTCGCTGACCTGCTGCTCGCCGGGGAACCGGTCGACCCGACCGGGTGGGCCGAGCGGGTGGCCTTCGCCCTGCGGGTCGCCGGACTGGTCTGCGAGCGTCCCGGGGGTGCGGTCGCCATGCCCACCCGGGCCGAGGTCGCCGACCGGTTCCCCGGCTGACCCCTGCGGCCCGGCCGTCACCCGGTCAGATCGTGCCGTCCAACTCGGCGTAGCCACGACGGGCGGCCCACAGCGCGGCACGGGCCGGAAAGGGTGCGTCCGCGGCTACCCGCTCCGGTGGGGTCGAGCCGGTGTGCCCGGCCCGGATCAGCCAGGCCAGCTCGACCAGTTGAGCGTGCTGCGCCCGGACGAAGTCGACCCCCACCGGCGTACCGTGCCCGGGTACCACGACCGTCGAGGGGGTGGCCCAGCGCAGCAGTTCGGCCACCGCCTCCGGCCACTGCAAGGGGTAGGAGTCCTCGAAGGCGGGCGGGCCGGACTCCTCCACCAGGTCACCGACGACGAGCACGTCGGCGTCGGGCACCTGCACCACGAGGTCGGCGTCGGTGTGCCCACGACCGGGATGGCGCAGCAGCACCGGCCGCCCCCCGATGTCGAGGGTGACCTCGGTACGCACAGTGTGGGTGGGCGCCAGCACCTCGACCTCGGTCACCTCGGCGGCCAGCTCGGGATGCTCGTCGCGCAGCTCCGCGTACGCCTCCCGGCGTAGCCCCTCCGGGTCCTCGCGCAACGCCGCCGCGGCCAGTTCGTGCGCCCAGATCGGGCGCGCCCCCTCGGCGGCCAGGGTGGCGTTGCCGAAGCAGTGGTCGAAGTGGTGATGGGTGTTGACCAGGGTCAGCGGGTCGGCGGTGACCGCGCGTACCGCCTCGGCCAGCTCGACCGCCTGCCCGACGGTGGACAGGGTGTCGACCAGCAGAGCCTGTCCCTCGCCCAGCACCAGGGTGACGTTGACCGCCAGCAGCGGCTCCCGCAGCACCAGGACCCGGTCGGCGACCTCGACGAAGCCACCCGTCATGAGGCTCCGCCCGCCCGCTCGATGAAGCGCTGCCGGTCGACCAGCACCCGCTCCACCCGACCTCGCGCGACCGTCTGCTCGCCTTCGGTGACGGTCACCTCGAAGGTCAACCGACGCCTGTCGAGGGCCGTCAGTTCGGCCTGGGCGGTCACCGTCCGGCCCACCAGGGTCGCGGCCAGGTGATCCAACTCCACCCGGGTACCGACCGTGGTGGTCCCGGGCGACAACTGGCCGGTGATCGCCGCCACCGTCGCCGCCTCGGCCAGCGCGACCACCCGGGGTGTGCCGAGCACGGGCACGTCGCCGGAGCCCAGGGCCTGGGCGGTGTCGGCGTCGGTGACGGTCAACGCGACGCGGGCCACCAGGCCCGGCGTCAGGGCATGATCCGACTGCTCCTGCATGGCCACAGCGTAGGTGCTGGCCCGGCGCTGGGGCGGGTGGCCGCCACGATCACCGCGATCCGGGCCGTCCCCGACCCCGGACGACCGGCCGCAGGGATGCGACCCCGGTCACTGCCCGGCGCGGCAGGTGGTCCTGCGTCGGACGGTGGTTGATGCGCCGTTAACCTTGTCCGCGATGTCTGCTGTGACCGACCCCCAGCCCACCGCCCCCACCGAGGCACCCGCCCCACCGGATGGCGGTCGCCGCCGGGTGGTCGCGATGTTGGTGTGGGCTCTCGCGTTCGTGGTGTGCTGGCTGGCCATCGGCCTGCCCACCGATCCCCTGTACGCCTTCTTCTGGATCTGGGCCGGCACCATCGCCTGGAACTCCGACCGCCCGTGGCGCAGCCACCTGCGGTTCGCCCGGGACTGGGTGCCGGTGGTGCTGCTGCTGGTCGCGTACAACCTGTCCCGTGGCTTCGCCTACCACGACGGGACGGTCCCGCACGCGTACGAGTTGATCCTTGCCGACCGGCTGATGTTCGGCTGGCTCACCGGCGGTGAGGTGCCGACGGTCTGGTTGCAGCAGCACCTCTACCACCCCGACGTGCGCTGGTACGACGTGCTCGTCAGCTGGGTGTACTTCTCCCATTTCGTGGCGGCGCTGGCCGCCGCCGCGGTGCTCTGGGTGCACTCTCGCGCCCGCTGGGCGGCCTTCATGCGCCGCTGGTTCTTCCTCTGCGCCGCCGGCCTGGTCACCTACTTCCTCTACCCGGCCGCCCCGCCCTGGTGGGCGGCGCAGAACGGGCTGCTGGAGGAGGTGGCACGCATCTCCACCCGGGGGTGGCGGGAGTTCGGCATGCACGGCGCCGGCAACCTGCTCAACGCCGGCCAGTTGGCCTCCAACCCGGTGGCCGCCATGCCGTCGCTGCACACCGCGTTCGCCCTGTTCGTGGTGCTGTTCTTCCTGAGCGGGGTGCGGCGTCGCTGGTGGCCGCTGCTGCTGGCGTATCCGCTGGCGATGACCTTCACGCTGGTCTACAGCGGCGAGCACTACGTGATCGACGTGCTGGTCGGTTGGGCGTACGTCGGGATGACCTTCCTGGCGGTGGGCCTGGCCGAGCGCTGGTGGGCCCGCCGAAAGGCCCGCCGCACCCCGACCGACACCGACACCCCCGCCGACCCGCCGGTCACCCCGGTCGACCCCACCACCGTCCCGGCTACCCGCTGACCGATCCTCGCGGTCGGGCGGTCACCCCTGGCCGGCGGCGTGGGGTCGGGCTGTCACTCCTGGCGGCGGGCGGCGTGGCCCCGCGCGGACAACTCCGCCGCCAACTGCCAGGCCTCGGCCAGATCCCGGTCCACGGCGGCCGCTCCGGCCCCACCGGCCGTGTCGGCACGGACCGTGGCCAGCCGCAGCAGCCGCTGCAACGGCCCCTGCACCACCCGGACACTCTGCAACCGGGCGTACGGCACGACGGTCACCTGGCGGGTGAGCAGGCCGGAGCGCACCGCGAAGACCTGCGGGGTCAGGCCGGCACCGAGCACCTGACGGCTCAGCGGGTTGAGCCAGCGGGCCCGCTCCGGCGGCGGGGTCAGCGGCAGCGACGACAGATCGACCCCCGGCAGCACCTCGGCCATGATCGTCTCGGCGGTGGACAGGTCACCGACCGGCAGCAGACGGTCGGGGCGGCTGCGCTGGTCCGGCTCGCCGCCGGAGTAACCCGCCACCTCCAGGCGCATCCGCAACCAGCCCTTGAACCGCCAGAGCAGCGGCCAGGTCACCCCGACGGTCTGCACCCGGTGCAGGGGTACGGTCTGCATCCTGGTCTCCAGCAGACCGTTGCGGATACGCAGCCGGTCCTCGTCGCGGGCCAGTTGGAAACGCCAGTCGTCCAGCACCCGGCGGACCGGTTGCAGGAGGATGCCGGCCATCGCGGTCAGCGTGCTGGCCACCGCGATGAACGACCAGGAACCCTCCGACAGGAACTGCGCGGCGACGAAGAGCACACCGAACGGCAGCAGGAACGCCTGGGGGGTGAGCAACTGACTGATCAGCAGATCCTGGTTGCGTACCGAATGCAGTTGCCTGCCGGTCGGCGGCTCGGCTCCGGTAGGAGTGGCCATCGGAGCGGGCCGGGGCCCGGCACCGGTTGCGCCGGTGGTCGGTGACCCGGCCAGGGCCAGCAGGCGTTCCCGCAGCGCGGAGGCCTCGGCGAGGCTGAGAAAGGCCAGCGGGGCCTCGGTCTTACCGCCGCCGACCACCTCCAACCGCAACTCGGCCAGCCCGGTGAGCTGGGCGAGCAGGGGTCGGACCACCTCGACGGCCTGGAGGCGTTCCAGTGGGATCGCCCGGGTCCGGCGCCACAACAGCCCCTCGTGGATCCGCAGCTCGCGGCCCACCACCTGGTAGCCGGTGTTGTACCAACTGACCACGGCCAGCACGGCAGCGCCCAGGACGATCACGGACACCATCGCCGCGAACCAGCCGAACCCGACCCGGGACAATGTCGACCAGGACAGCCCGGCGATGACCACGACCAGCGACCGGGCGCTGTGCAGCACCGGACTCAGCGGATGCAGCCGCTGCCGGGCCTGCGGTACCTCCGGCGAGCCCAGCCAACCACCTGGCGGATACTGCGGCGGCCCCGCGCCCGGGAGATACCCGTACGGATGCTGCGGTGGCACCGCCCCCGGGAGATACCCCACCGGCGGCGGACCCATCGGCGGCCCGGCCGGTGGCGGAACCGTTGCGGGCCAGGCAGGTGGTGGTGGCCCGGTCAGTGGCGGCGGCCCTGCCAACGGCGGTGGTCCGGTCGGTGGCGGGGCTGCCGGGGGTGGGCTGGTTGGCGGTGGTGGGGCTGCTGGGGAGCCGGCGGAGGGTGCGGTGTCCGGCGGCGGCGTGGTGCGGCCCGAGTCCCCGCCGGCGGGGACGCTCACAGCCCTTCCGCCCGGTCCTCGCCGAGCGCGGTGAGCCGGTCGCGCAACCGGGAGGCCTCCGCGGGCCGAAGACCCGGCACCCGGGCGTCACTGGCCGCCGCCGCGGTATGCAACTGCACGGTGGCCAGGTCGAAGGCCCGCTCCAGGGGGCCGGCACTGACGTCGACGAACTGCATCCGGGAGTACGGCACGATGGAGAGCCGACGGACCAGCAGCCCGTGCCGCACCAGCAGATCGTTCTCCCGTTCGGCGTAGCCCCAGGCGCGTACCGCCCGGACGATCGTCACCGCGCGCCAGAGGGCGAAGAACAGGAGCAGGCCGAGGGCCAGCCCGAAGGGCCAGGCGCTGGTGAACGCCCAGCCGACCCCGAGAATGATCGACAGTACGACCACCGTGGCGGACAGTCGCAGCAACTCCACCCAGATCAGATCTCGGGAGATCGACTGCCAGTGGACCGTGTCCGGCCACGGCTCAAGTGGGCTGGGGTGCCCGGCGTCCGATCCCGGCAACGAGCCGCCGCCCACCTGATCACCGGTCATGGGGCCCGCCTTCTGTTGTACGCGTCCACTCTTCGAGGGTAGGCGATTCGGCCAACGGGGCGACCTCTCGCAGGAAGCCCCGCGCGGTGAGGAAGTCGCTGAGATGACCGCGGTGCGCGTCGCAGGCCAGCCAGGTCTTGCGCCGCTCGGGCTGGTGCAGACGCGGATTGTTCCAGCGCAGTGACCACCCGGCCGAGGCGTGACACCCACGGGCCGAACAGACCAGGACCTGGGTGGAGGTGTCGGGGTCGCTCATCCCGGCCAGTCTAGGGCGGCGGGAGAAAGACGATGAGCGCCGGGCGACCACGGGGGAAGCCGCCCGGCGACGGGAGAATGGTACACACGCCGAGGCGGATTCTGTCCACTGGTGATCGGCGATTCGGTGCCGAGGAGCGGGCGTGGCGAAAATCGGTCGCTCCCGCCGTCCGTACTCAGCCGGGCATGCGAGGCTTGGTAGCGCACACGCCGCGACGACCGATTCATGCTGTGGAGGACCGGTGGCCCAGCCGACCACGCCCGACGCCCCGACCCCGAACGGGACGCAGCCGCAGGCGCCCGCCGCGCCGACCACACCGGCGCAGGACGCCGGCCTGCTGGAGCGGGCCCTGTTCGAGATCAAACGGGTGATCGTCGGACAGGACCGGATGGTGGAGCGGATGTTCGTGGCCCTGCTGGCCCGGGGGCACTGCCTGCTGGAGGGTGTGCCGGGGGTGGCCAAGACCCTGGCGGTGGAGACCCTGGCCAAGGTCGTCGGCGGCTCCTTCGCCCGGGTGCAGTTCACCCCGGACCTGGTGCCGGCCGACATCATGGGCACCCGGATCTACCGGCAGTCCAGCGAGAAGTTCGACGTGGAACTGGGCCCGGTGTTCGTCAACTTCCTGCTCGCCGACGAGATCAACCGGGCCCCGGCCAAGGTGCAGTCGGCGCTGCTGGAGGTGATGAGCGAGCGGCAGGTCTCCATCGGCGGGGAGAGCCACCGGGTACCGAACCCCTTCCTGGTGATGGCCACCCAGAACCCGATCGAGCAGGAGGGGGTCTACCCCCTGCCGGAGGCCCAGCGGGACCGCTTCCTCATGAAGATCGTCGTGGGCTATCCGACCGACGCCGAGGAGCGGGAGATCGTCTACCGGATGGGGGTGGCCCCACCCGAGCCCACCACCGTGTTCGACACCGAGGACCTGATCGCCCTGCAACGCAAGGCCGACCAGGTGTTCGTACACAATGCGCTGATCGACTACGCGGTGCGGCTGGTGCTGGCCACCCGTACCCCTGCCGAGCACGGGATGCCCGACGTGGCGCGACTGATCCAGTACGGTGCCAGCCCACGGGCCTCCCTCGGTCTGGTCCGGGCCACCCGGGCGCTGGCCCTGCTGCGCGGTCGGGACTACGCCCTGCCGCAGGACGTTCAGGACATCGCGCCGGACATCCTGCGACACCGGCTGGTGCTCAGCTACGACGCCCTCGCCGACGACGTGCCGGCCGACCACGTGGTGCATCGGGTCATGTCGACCATCCCCCTGCCTTCGGTGGCGCCCCGGCAGCAGGCGACCCCGCCGCCATCGGGGGCGGGAGCGCCGACCTCGGGGTGGCCCGGGCAGCGGCCGTGACCTCGACCACCCCTCCTCGCGGTCACCGGGAACCCGCACCGGCGGACAACCGCTCCGGTGCCGTGCTGGCCCGGTTGCAACTGCTGGTCACCCGCAAACTCGACGGGCTGTTGCAGGGCGACTACGCCGGACTCCTGCCGGGGCCGGGCAGCGAGGCGGGCGAGTCGCGGGAGTACCGCCCCGGTGACGACGTACGCCGGATGGACTGGCCGGTCACCGCCCGTACGACCACCCCGCACGTACGGCGTACGGTGGCCGACCGTGAGCTGGAGACCTGGTTGGCGGTGGACCTGTCGGCGAGCCTGGACTTCGGCACCGGCCGGTGGCTCAAGCGGGAGGTGGTGATCGCCGCGGCGGCGGCCATCACCCATCTGACCGTGCGGGGCGGCAACCGGATCGGCGCGGTGGTCGGCAGTGGCGACGAGGTGCCCGCACCGCGTCGGGGTCGCCGGGTGGCGCCTGTCCCCGCCGGGCCGGGGCGGCTGGTCCGGCTGCCGGCCCGGTCCGGGCGCAAGGAGGCCCAGGGCATGTTGCGGGCCATCGCCGGCACGGAGAGTCGGCCCGGTCGCAGTGACCTCGGCGCGCTGGTGGACATGCTCAACCGTCCACCTCGGCGGCGTGGGGTCGCGGTGGTCATCTCCGACTTCCTCGCCCCGCCGACCCAGTGGGCCCGCCCGCTGCGCAAGCTGCGGGTACGGCACGACGTGCTGGCGATCGAGGTGGTCGATCCGCGGGAACTGGAGCTACCCGACGTCGGGGTGCTGCCCGTCGTCGACCCGGAGACCGGGGAGCTGCACGAGGTGCAGACCGCCGATCCGGGCCTGCGGCACCGGTACGCGGCGGCGGCAACCGCCCAGCGCGCGGAGATCTCCGCCGCCCTGCGTACCGCCGGTGCCGCACACCTGCGACTGCGTACGGACCGAGACTGGCTGCTGGACATGGTGCGCTTCGTGGCCGGGCAACGGCACGCGCGTACCCGGGGGACGACACGATGATCCGACTGCTCCAACCGTGGTGGCTGCTGGCCGTACTGCCGGTGCTCGCCCTCGCCGCGTTGTACGTCTGGCGGCAGTTGCGCCGCCGGGAGTACGCGATGCGGTTCACCAACGTGGACCTGCTGCGCACGGTGGCGCCGAAGGGGCTGGGCTGGCGGCGGCACGTCCCGGCGACCGCCTTCCTGCTGGCCCTGCTGGTGCTGGCCGGTGCCCTGGCCCGCCCGGCGATGGACACCCGGGAACCCCTGGAACGCGCCACCATCATGCTGGCCATCGACGTGTCGTTGTCGATGCAGGCCGACGACGTGCCGCCGAACCGGTTGGAGGCGGCCCAGGAGGCGGCCAAGCAGTTCGTCCGGGAACTGCCCGAGACGTACAACGTGGGGTTGGTCTCCTTCGCCAAGTCGGCGAACGTGCTGGTGCCCCCGACCAAGGACCGCCCCGCGGTGACCAGTGCCATCGACGGGCTGGCGCTGGCCGAGGCGACCGCTACCGGGGAGGCGGTCTTCACCTGCCTGGAGGCGATCCGGTCGGTACCGGCCGACGGGGCGGCCGGGATCCCACCGGCCCGGATCGTGCTGCTGTCCGACGGCTTCCGCACCGCCGGTAGGTCGGTGGAGGAGGCCGCCGCGGCGGCCCAGGCGGCCAACGTGCCGGTCTCCACGATCGCCTTCGGTACGGACGCCGGTCATGTGGCCATCGGCGGGCAGTTGCAACGGGTGCCGGTGGACCGGATGGCCCTGGCCGCACTGGCCGAGACGACCGAGGGCTACTTCTACGAGGCCGCCTCGGTCAGCGAACTCAAGCAGGTGTACCAGGACATGGGCAGCTCGATCGGCTTCCGGACCGAGGCCCGGGAGATCACCCAGTGGTACGCGGGCATCGCCCTGCTGCTGGCCCTCTGCGCCGGTGCCACCAGCCTGCTCTGGTCCTCCCGCCTGGTCTGACCACCCCGCTCAGTCGTGGTGATCACGCTCGATCCAGGATCGCGTGGCCTGGCGGCGCGCGCTGAGCCACTCGATCCTGGATCGAGCACGATCTCGCCGGGGGGTCACCCTGGGCGGGGCGGTCAGTGGGTGCCGCTGGCCATCACGAACAGGACGGCCACCCAGACGGCGGCGAGGGTGAAGCCCAACGGGGCGACGTAGCGGCTCATGACTGACTCCGGGGTGAGCGGTTCGTCGACCCAGGACACGGCTGGACCGGCGAGGAGTGAATCGGGGACGCACACACACGAAGTCGTGACCGGGGGCTTCCGGTTGGCACCCGCAGGATCGACCACCCCGGCTTTACGGGCCGGAGGGCGGTGGCGGAGTGCGCGGGGAGCGGGCCAGCTCAGGCGGAGAAACTCTCAGCGTGACTGGCGGTCGGCCCGGCCACGACTGGGAGGATCGCTATCTGGCACAGCGATCACCTCCTGGAGTCGGTCGGTCCGGGCGATACGGGCCGCCGAGCGCCCCGCAGACGCCAGTCAGCGTACACCCGGTAGCGCACCGGGGCGCATTCGGCCGACCGCCCCCGCACGCCGGGGTCGACTGCCCGGCACCGACCGGCGGCGGAAGCCGGAAAAGGCTGGTAGGAGACCGGATGACCCCGCCTGGGCGCACTCCGGCCGGACGAGGTGTAAGTGAGCACCACAGGTGCGATGACGTGGGTCGGGTTAGCGATTACCGTGCGGTAGCGCCTAGTCTCCACCCCGCAGCGATCTTTTGGAGGGACGCCCGTGTCTCGAACTGTGTTGGTTACCGGTGGCAACCGTGGCATCGGCCTGGCCATCGCCCAGGCCTTCGCCAAGCAGGGCGACCGGGTGGCGATCACGCACCGGGGTAGCGGCGCACCCGACGGGATCTTCGGCGTGCGGTGCGACGTCACCGACAGCGAGTCGGTCGACGCGGCGTTCGCTGCGGTGGAGGCGGAGTTCGGCCCGGTGGAGGTGTTGGTCGCCAACGCCGGCATCACTGACGACACCCTGCTGCTGCGGATGTCCGAGGAGCAGTTCACCCGGGTGCTGGACACCAACCTGACCGGGGCGTACCGCTGCGCCAAGCGGGCGTCGTCGAAGATGCTGCGGGCCAAGTGGGGTCGCATGATCTTCATCTCCTCGGTGGTCGGTCTCTCCGGCGGTGCCGGCCAGGTCAACTACGCGGCCAGCAAGGCCGGCCTGGTCGGGGTGGCCCGCTCGATCACCCGTGAGCTGGGCGGCCGCAACATCACCGCCAACGTCGTCGCGCCCGGCTTCATCGAGACCGACATGACCGCCAAACTCTCCGAGGAGCGCCGGGCGGAGATCCTCAGGGCCATCCCGGCGGGCCGGATGGCCAGCGCGGAAGAGGTCGCCTCGGTCGTCACCTGGCTGGCCGGTGACAGCACCGGTTACATCTCCGGCGCGGTCATCCCGGTCGACGGCGGCATGGGCATGGGCCACTGAGCCGAGCAGGCCACTGAACCTGAGCACGGAGGAATGAGCATAATGTCCGGACTGCTGGCCGGTAAGCGGCTGCTCGTCACCGGCGTCATCACCGACGCCTCCATCGCCTTCTCGGTGGCCAAGCTCGCCCAGGAGAACGGCGCCCAGGTCGTGTTGACCGGGTACGGCCGGCTCTCGCTGGTGGAGCGGATCGCCAGGCGGCTGCCCGAGGTGGCACCCGTCATCGAGCTGGACGTGACCGACCCCGAACACCTGGCCGGGCTGGCCGACAAGGTTCGTGAGCACGTCGACGGCCTGGACGGGGTGGTGCACTCGATCGGGTTCGCCCCGCAGAGCTGCCTCGGCGGTGGGTTCCTCGACGCCTCCTGGGAGGACGTGGCGACCGCCCTGCACGTGTCGACGTACTCCTACAAGTCCCTCGCCGTCGCGGCGCTGCCGCTGATGTCGCCGGGCGGTGCGGTGGTCGGGTTGACCTTCGACGCCACCCAGGCCTGGCCGGTGTACGACTGGATGGGCGTGGCCAAGGCCGGTCTGGAGTCCGCCTCCCGCTACCTGGCCCTGCACCTGGGCAAGCAGGGCATCCGCAGCAACCTGGTCGCCGCCGGTCCGCTGCGGACCATGGCCGCCAAGTCGATCCCCGGCTTCGAGCAGTTCGAGGACGCCTGGTCCGGACGCGCCCCGCTGGGCTGGGACCTCACCGACCAGGCGCCCGCCGCCCGGGCCTGCCTGGCCCTGCTGTCGGACTGGTTCCCCGCCACCACCGGCGAGATCGTGCACGTCGACGGCGGCTACCACGCGATCGGCGCCTAGGTGAAGGGAAGGGCTCCCTGTTAACGCCTACGGTGGAGCAGGGGGCCCTTCTTAACGGCCGGGAGCCGGGGGCGTTGCCGTGACGACGCCCGGCAGGGGCAAGAATGGGACCATGGCGTACGACGCGGTGGTGCTGGTCTCCTTCGGTGGCCCGGAGGGGCCGGACGACGTGCTGCCCTTCCTCCAGAACGTCACCCGAGGACGGGGCATCCCGCCGCAGCGGCTGGCCGAGGTCGCCGAGCACTACCAGCACTTCGGCGGAGTCTCCCCGATCAACCAGCAGTGCCGGGACCTGCTCGCCGCGGTCCGCGCCGACTTCGCCGCCCACGGCCTGGACCTGCCGGTGTACTGGGGCAACCGCAACTGGCACCCGATGCTCGCCGACACCCTGGCCCAGATGCGCGACGACGGGGTACGGCGGGCCCTGGCGTTGGCCACCAGCGCCTTCGGCGGGTACTCCTCCTGTCGGCAGTACCAGGAGGACATCACCGCCGCCCGGGCCGCGGTCGGCTCGGACGCACCCGTGATCGAGAAGCTGCGCCAGTTCTGGGACCATCCCGGTTTCGTCGAGCCGCACATCGACGCGGTACGGGCCGCGCTGAGCCGACTCGACCCGGCTCGGCGGAACACCACCCGGCTGGTCTTCACCGCCCACTCCGTACCGGTGACCATGGCCGACAGCGCGGGCCCGCACGGTGGCCGGTACACCGCCCAGTTGGCCGAGACGGCCCGGCTGGTGCACGCGGGCGCCGCCCCCGACCTGCCCTACGACCTGGTGTGGCAGAGCCGATCCGGGCCGCCGCACGTGCCGTGGCTGGAGCCGGACATCAACGACCACCTGACCGCCCTGGCCGATCAGCAGGTGACCGGGGTGGTGGTCAGCCCGATCGGCTTCGTCTCCGATCACCTGGAGGTGATCTGGGACCTGGACACCGAGGCGCGGGACACGGCCACCCGACTCGGCCTGGACTATGTCCGGGCGGCCACTCCGGGCACCGATCCCCGCTTCGTGACCATGGTGCGGGAACTGGTCCAGGAACGCATCGACCCGGCCGGGGTCGACCTGCGTCGCCGGCTCGGTGAGCTGCCGATGTGGGACACCTGCCCCTCGGTCTGCTGCGTCCCGCCCCGCCGCCCCTCCTGACCGGCACTGGCGACCCCGACACCCCCTGCGGAGACGAGCATGCAAGACCGTAAACCCGTCGAGAGTTGGCTCACCGACATGGACGGTGTGCTGGTGCACGAGGGCCAGCCCATACCGGGTGCCCCGGAGTTCATCAAACGGATGCGGGCCTCCGGCAAGCCGTTCCTGGTGTTGACCAACAACTCCATCTACACCCCGCGGGACCTCCAGGCACGCCTGGCCCGGATGGGTCTGGACGTGCCGGAGCAGGCGATCTGGTCCTCGGCGCTGGCCACCGCCCAGTTCCTGGCCGACCAGCGGCCGGGCGGGACCGCGTACGTCATCGGGGAGGCCGGGCTGACCACGGCGCTGCACGCGGTCGGCTACGTGCTCAGCGACTTCGCCCCCGACTACGTGGTGCTGGGGGAGACCCGCACCTACAGCTTCGAGGCGATCACCAAGGCGATCCGGCTGATCGACGACGGGGCCCGGTTCATCTGCACCAACCCCGACGCCACCGGCCCGTCGGCCGAGGGTGCCCTGCCCGCCGCCGGTTCCGTGGCCGCGATGATCTCGAAGGCGACCGGGGTGGAGCCGTACTTCGTCGGCAAGCCCAACCCGATGATGATGCGTTCGGCGCTGAACACCATCGACGCCCACTCGGAGAGCACCGCGATGATCGGTGACCGGATGGACACCGACATCCTCTGTGGCCTGGAGGCCGGGCTGGAGACCATCCTGGTGCTGACCGGCATCAGCACCCGGACGGAGGCCGAACGCTACCCGTACCGTCCGTCGCGCATCGTCAACTCCGTGGCCGACCTGATCGACGAGATCTGACCAGCTCCGGCGTTCGGGCAGATCGGCGCCGGCCAGACGGGCCGGGTGTCGCGGCGCAGGAAGTCGGCGCGCGCCGTACGGCATGGGGTCCTCGGCGCCGCTTCGCGGCTTACGGGCGCAGGGGGGCGTTGCAGGCGGCGACGAGGGCCTGACGGCAGGCGGTGGTCAGGGGGCGTAGTGCGGCGTCGCGCTGCTGGGCCTCGTGGTTGTTGACCGCGCCGCCGGGTGCGGCGTGCCCGGCCAGGGCGAGCACCCGGTCGAGTACGGCGGCCCGGGCGAACAACCGGCGCGATCGTGGGTCGAAGCCGGGCGGCAGGTCGGTGGTGCCGTCCGGGCGGCGCAGGGCCTCCAGGGCCCCGGCCAGCTCGGGCCGCCACTGGGCGATGTCCAGTCGGGTCAGCGCCGCGGTCGTGTCGGCGAGCGCGGCGGCCAACTCCGCCTCTGCCTCGGCGGCGCCGGGCAGGGTGAGCGAGGCGGCCGGGGCGTTGGCCGGCAGGGGGTACACCCGCCAGAGCACGGTCTCGAAGGTGTCCCCGGAGCCGGAGGTGTGCACCCGTACCTCCGGGATCAGGCCCATCGGACCGGCGATGACCGCCTCACCGGTGACCAGGGCGGCACCGGCGAAGTCACCCGGGCCGGGCAGACCACGGGGGTCGCCCGGGGCCGGCAGCACCAGCCGGATCTCGTCCGGCGAGAGCTTGGCCAGGGTGGGCAGGGCCTCCCGCAGCGGCACGTCCGTCCACGTGCCGGGCGCGTCGGCGACCAGGTGCTCCTCGTCACCGGCGACCTCGTCGGCGACTTCGTCGAAGGGCACCAGCCCGGCGCGCCACGCGCGCACCCAGGCAACGAACCGGCTCGACCGGCGCGGCGCAAGGATGGCCGCACCCGCAGCGGGGGTGGACATGCCGAAAGAGTACGTGTTCTTGCCCGCCCCTGTCTCGACTGCCGCCCTCCACCCCCTCCCACCCCGCCCTTCGCGCTCCTGCTGCGGCACCGTCGATCATGCACTTTTGGTCGCTGGTTCATCCACTTCTGTACCTTTCGTCGCGACGGTAAGTGCATGATCGGCGGTTCCGGGTGGGGTGGGCGGCGCGTCGGGATGTGGGGTGGGACGGGTGGGGCTAGCGTGCGGGGGATGGGGCGGCGGTATGGCGAGGACGTTCTGGCGGGGGACTGGCGGCGGCGGAAGGTGATTCCGGAGGTCGACGCCGAGGCGGACCTGGTGGTCGAGGACGCCGATTCGGGTTTCTGTGGCGCGGTGGTCGGGTTCGAGTCCGGTGCGGTGGTGCTGGAGGACCGGCACGGTAAGCGGCGCAACTTCCCGCTGCGCCCGGCCGCCTTCCTGCTCGACGGTCAGCCGGTCACCCTGCGTCGACCCGCTCGGGCGCCGGTGCCGGCCGCGCGTCGGCGTACCGCCTCGGGTTCCGTCGCGGTCGACGGGGTGCGCGCCCGCGTCGCCCGGGCCAGTCGGATCTGGGTGGAGGGGATGCACGACGCCGCCCTGGTCGAGCGGATCTGGGGTGACGACCTGCGCATCGAGGGTGTGGTGGTGGAACCCCTGGAGGGCATCGACGACCTCGACGCCGCGGTACGCGAGTTCGGCCCGGCCCCGCACCGGCGGCTCGGCGTTCTCGTCGACCATCTCGTGCCCGGCTCGAAGGAGAGCCGGATCGTGGCCCGGGTGACCTCGCCGCATGTGCTGGTCACCGGGCATCCGTACGTCGACGTGTGGCAGGCGGTGAAGCCGGCGGCGCTGGGCATCCGGGCGTGGCCGGTGGTGCCGCCGGGGCGGCCGTGGAAGGAGGGCGTCTGCGCGGCGCTCGGGGTCGCCGAGCCGGCCGACATGTGGCGGCACATCCTGTCCCGGGTGAACACCTACGCGGAGGTGGAGACCCCGCTGATCAACGCCATGGAGCGGTTGATCGATTTCGTCACCGAGCCGGGATGATCCGCGCCGTCGGCGGCCTGTGTCGGGCTGGGCCGCAGGCGCTACGGTGTACCGCCTGATCCCTACCACTCCCGGGGGTGCCGGTTGAGCCGCTTCGAGCAGCCGCGACGGCGGGTGCGTCAGGCGTTCCTGGCGGGACGCGCGTCCGTACGCGCCGCCCGCGAGCGACAGCGCGAACGAGCGGAGATCCGCGCCCAGGATGCGGTCGCCGTCCCGCCGCCCTGGCAGCCCGTACCGCCGGTCGACGGCGGTGGCTCGACGACCAGCCGTGACGACTCCGATGTGCCGAAGGCGCTGCGGATCGCCGCCGCCTGGTCCTGGCGGCTGATCGTGATCGGGGTGGTCGGCTGGGCGCTGCTGCGCCTGATGGGCACCATTCGTATCGTCATCGTTCCCCTGCTGGTCGCCCTGCTGCTGACCGCCCTGCTGGCCCCGGCGGTGGGGTGGCTGCTGCGGTTGCGGGTGCCCCGGAGCCTGGCCACCGCAGTGGTGCTGATCAGCGGGCTCGGCGCGGTGGTGGGCACCCTGACCCTGGTGGTCAACCAGTTCATCGTCGGTCTGCCTGACCTGAGTGTGCGGGCCTCGGCCGGCATCGGGCAGATCCAGGACTGGTTGCGCGACGGCCCACTCGGCCTGTCCGACGGACAACTCAACGCCTACGTCGAGGCCGGCCAGAAGTGGATCAACGAGAACAGTCAGTCCCTGACCAGCGGGGCGATCAACACCGCCGGCACGGTGTTCGAGGTGTTCACCGGCACCCTGCTGGTGCTGTTCGCGATGTTCTTCTTCCTGCGCGACGGTGACCGGATCTGGCGGTTCCTGGTAGGGATGCTGCCGGAGGCGGCCCGTTGGCGGACCGACGACGCCGGTCGGGCCTCCTGGTTGACCCTGGTGGCGTACGTCCGGGCCACGGTGCTGGTGGCGTTCATCGACGCGCTGGGCATCGGGATCGCCCTGGTGCTGTTCGACGTGCCGTTCGCCTTCCCGCTGGCCGCTCTGGTGTTCCTCGGCGCCTTCATCCCGATCGTGGGTGCCACCCTGTCCGGTGCGGTGGCGGTCCTGGTCGCCCTGGTCGACAGCGGCTGGGTCACCGCGCTGGCCATTCTCGGGGCGGTGATCGTGGTGCAGCAGGTGGAGGGCAACGTCCTCCAGCCCTGGATCATGGGTCGGGCGGTGGCCCTGCATCCGTTGCCGGTGGTGTTGGCGGTGACCGCCGGCGTGGTGCTCGACGGCATCGTGGGCGCGCTGGTCGCCGTACCGTTGATCGCCGTGCTCAACACCGCGGTCCGCCGCCTGGCCCGCCGCCCCCCGGAACCGGCCCCACCCATCCCCGACGCGGTGGTCGTCCGCTCCACCGCGCCATAACATCCCCTCTCTCCGCCCCCCACCCCCGGATCTCCGCGTTGATCATGAGGTTGGCGGTCGGGATAGCGCTTTCCTGTGCCGGCAACCTCATCATCAACGCGGGCAGGTGGGTAGGTGGTGGGGCGGGGTCAGGGGATTTGGTCGGGGGAGCGGGTGAAGACGAAGGTGGCGATGTCCAGGGCCACCGGGCGGCCCGCCTGGTCGCGGAGCACGGACAGTACCTCGCCGTGTTCCTCGCCACTGACCCCCCGCCACCGGTCCGGGCCCTGCGGGACGTAGCGGCTGACCGGATCGCCCGGCACGGCCTCGACCAGGTCGCCGGTCGTGGCGTCCCAGGTGAGGTCGAGGGGGATGCCCATCCACCACCAACGGCCGGTGAGGGCGGCCACGTCGGCCGGGGGCGGTGCGTCGACCGGCGACCAGGGCCGGGTCGGTGCCGGTTCGGCCTCCAGGACCTCGGTGAGGACCTGCCGGCCCAGGATGCCGAGACCACCGGTGCGGAAGGCGTACGCGTTGGCGAAACCGACCACCGCGGTACGACTGGGCCGGTGCACCTCCAGTACGGCGAGGTAGCCGGGCATGGAGCCGCCGTGTCCGGCGTACACCCGCTCGCCCTCGCGGTGCAGCGCCAGCCCGAGCCCGCGTCCGGCCCGCCAGGAGTCCAGGTCGACCATCGCCATCGGGGCGCACATCTCGTCCAGGGTCTCCGGGGCGAGGACGGCCGGATCGGGCTCGGCCAGGAAGGCCGCCCAACGGGCCAGGTCCGCCACGGTGGACCAGAGCTGCCCGGCCGGTGCCATGGCCCCGGTGTCCGTACGGGGTTCCTCCCGCAGGGTGTCGTGCCACGGGTGCACCACGTAGCCGGGGGCGAACGGCGCGGTGGCGGCGTAGGTGGTGCGATCCATCCCCAGGGGGTCGAGGATCCGCTCCCGCAGCAGTTGCGCCCACGGGGTCTTCGTGATCCGTTCCAGCGCTCCGCCGAGCAGCCCGTACGCCAGATTGGAGTAGTGGAACGCGCGGTGCGGGGGGTAGGCGATCTTCGCGGCGGAGAACCCGGCCAGCAGCGCACGCAGGTCGACGCCGTCGCTGCGTTCCCACCAGGGTCCGTCCGGTTCCCGTTGCAGGCCACCGATGTGCCCCAGCAGGTGCCGCAGGGTGACCGGCCCGGCCGCCTCGGCCTCCGGCAGGTGCCGCCGCAGCGGGTCGTCGAGCGCCAGGCGACCGGCGTCGCGTTCCTGCATGATCAATGCTGCGGTCATCGTCTTGGTGATCGAACCGATCCGAAACTGCAGGTCGGCGTCGGGGGCCGGGTGGGTGCCGGCGGCGCTCAGATGGACCAGAGCGCCGTCCCGGACCACTCCGACGATCAACGACGGAACGTGACCGGTCGACTGGGCGTCGGCCACCAGGGCGTCGACCTGACGGGCGGTTTCCGGACGTATGGACATCTTCTACCCTCCGTAGTGGTGACCGAGAGCTTACGATCATGTCAATTCGATGACACGTGCATTCTCATGTCACGATCGTGTTATGGATGCCGTGTTCTGGATCGTGCTGGGCGTGGTGCTGGCGGTCGCTGAGATCTTCACGGCGACCCTGTTCGTGCTCATGTTCGCGGTCGGTGCGTTCGCCGCTGCCGGTGCCGCCGCGCTCGGTGCTCCGGTGGCGGTGCAGGCGGTCGTCTTCGCCGCCGTCTCGGCGCTGACCGTCCTGGCGGCGCGGCCGGTGATCCGGCGACACAGGCAGTCGGCGTTGGAGAGCGGCGACACCGCGTTCGGGATCGAGGCGATCGAGGGATCCACCGCCCTGGTGTTGGAGCAGGTCGACTCCGACAGGGGCATGGTGAAGATCGACGGCGAGGTGTGGACCGCCCGAGCGTACGACGCCACCCAGGTTTTGGCTCCCGGTGAACGGGTGCAGGTTATTCAGGTCAAGGGAGCGGTAGCCCTGGTCTGGCGGGATGTTGCGACGCCCACCGAGCTACCCGAAGTGGAGAGGTGACCGGATGGAAATCGTGTTTCCCGTCCTTTTGATAGGTATCGCCCTGATCGGGGTGGTCACCCTGGCCAAGGCGCTGCGGATCGTTCCGCAGCAGCGTCAGGACGTGGTCGAGCGGCTGGGGCGCTACAAGCGCACCCTGAACCCGGGACTGAACCTGCTCGTGCCGTTCGTCGACTCGGTGCGTGCCAAGGTCGACATGCGGGAGCAGGTGGTCAGCTTCCCGCCGCAGCCGGTGATCACCTCGGACAACCTGGTCGTGTCGATCGACACCGTCCTGTACTTCAAGGTGGTCGACTCGGTCCGGGCCACCTACGAGATCTCCAACTTCCTCCAGGCGATCGAGCAGCTCACCGTCACCACCCTGCGTAACGTGATCGGCTCGCTGGACCTGGAGCGCGCGCTGACCAGCCGCGAGGAGATCAACCGGCACCTGTCCGGGGTGCTGGACGAGACCACCGGCCGGTGGGGCATCAAGGTGACCCGGGTGGAGATCAAGGCGATCGAGCCGCCGCCGAGCATCCGTGACTCGATGGAGAAGCAGATGCGCGCCGAGCGGGACCGCCGCGCCGCGATCCTCAACGCCGAGGGGCACAAGCAGTCGCAGATTCTCACCGCCGAGGGTGAGAAGCAGGCCGCAGTGCTGCGCGCCGACGGTGACCGGCAGGCCCGGATCCTCCAGGCGGAGGGCCAGGCCAAGGCGATCCGTACCGTCTTCAGCGCGATCCACACCGCCAACCCGAGCCAGAAGGTGCTCGCCTACCAGTACCTCCAGGCCCTGCCGCAGATCGCCAACGGCACCGCCAACAAGGTGTGGATCGTGCCGGCCGAGCTGACCAAGGCCCTGGAGGGCATGGGCGGCGCACTCGGCGGGCTGAGCCAGATGGTCGGCGACGTGCCGACCCCGCAGGCCTCCGACGACGCCAGCGCGGTCGAGCGCGAGGCCGCCGAGGCGGCCCAGGCCGCCGCCGCAGCCGCCCAGGAGATCCACAACGAGGTACGGGTGGCCGAGGCGCAGGCCAGCGGCGGCAAGGCCCCGCAGGGGCTGCCCGCCCCGGAGCCGGTCTCGCCGGCGAGCCTGCTCAACGACCCGGCCGACCAACGCGAACGCGCCTGACCCCGTAGCCGGCGGGCGTGCCCATCCTCTGGGCGCGCCCGCCGTTTCGCCGTTACGGCCCTGTCCGCCATCCCTCGACCCCGCCTTCGCCGTAACGGCGCGGTCCGGCCTGCTCCGACCCCGCCGTTTCGTTTCGGCGTAACGGAGTCGATCTTCCGGCGGGTAATGCGAGAAAGCCTCATGAAGGGCTTCGGTGTTTGCCACCATCGGTGGTACGGCCGGTTTGGCCAGGCACCGGGGCGTTGCCGCGTGCGTCCCGCGTGATGTCCGTGGATGAGCGAGGTGAGGCATGGATCCGCTGCGCCGTTTGTGGTCCGCGCCGCAGGTGCCAGGCAAGCACGATCCCCAGGGCCCATTGGGCACCCGGCGGACCGGCGGCGGCTTCGGCGTACTGCCCTTCGTCGACGAGCCGGGCCCACCCGGGCCGGCCACCAACGCCAGTTGGGCCTGGTCACTGCGCCGACTTGCCCGAGCCGCGGTCTGGCTGCTGCCGGCGTACGCGATTCTTTATGGTCTGGTCGCGAGGGCCAGCGACGGCGGGGTCGGCAACGATCCCTACCCGGCCGACGGGCGGGCCCTGTACCTGATCGGTTGGGTGGCCGCGGTCTGGCTCGGCCTGCTGGCCCTGCTCGGGCTGACCGGCCTGCTGGCGGCCACCCGCAGCCGCCATTCCGCCGTCGCCGGACTGCTGATCAGCATCGCCGGTACGGTGCTGATGCTGCCGTTCGCCGGGCTGGCCGAACAGACACCCGTCTTCGGTACCACCGCCCGGACCCTGGTGCTGGTGGGTGCCACCTGCTACAGCCTGGGCTGGCTGTGCACCGGCTGGGCGGTGGCCCGGTCGGGGGCGTTCAGCATCGGCGACGGCGTCATGCTGATGATCGCCAGCCCGCTGCTCGGTCTGGGTGGTGCGTTGATCGGTTCCTTGCAGACCTTCGGGGCGATCTTCGTACTGATCGCCAGCATCGGCATCGCGTACCGCTCCGGCCGGCTGATGCCCCGGGAGATCCTCTACGACGCGGCCAGCGCGAGTGTCGCCACGGCCCGCCCGCCCGGCCCGATCGGCCCCGGCCCGGCCTGACCCGCCGGACGGCGGCGGAAGACCATCAGGCGGTCCGCCCCACAACCGAGCGGTTCGTCCGACGGCGGCGGACCACCGCCGGGCGGACCGTACCCGGGTGACCAGGGCAAAGGCTGCTGGCAGGTAGCCGTGAATTGGCTGACAACCCGGGCGTTGAGGTGGTCGGTAGGTGGCTTTCGCGGCAATCCTGGGGACCATGGCCTCCCCTACGCCGCTGTCGCGGCTGTTCACCGTGCTGCTGACCGGCGTGCTCGCCGGACTCGTGCTGGCGGTCGCCGTACTGCCGGTCAATCTGGTGTTCGGCTTCGCCGCCCAGGCCGCGCTCGGTAACTACGCCGCACTGCCGGACGCCTTGCGGACCCCGGCCACCCCGCAACGTTCCTACCTCTACGCCAACGACGGCAAGACGTTGATCACCACCTTCTACGACGTCAACCGCACGGACGTGCCGCTGGCGGAGATCGCGCCGGTGATGCGCCAGGCCATCGTGGCCGCCGAGGACCGCCGCTTCTACCACCATGGTGGGGTCGACCTGCGCGGCATGGCGCGGGCCCTGGTCAGCAACGCCACCTCCGGCACCGAGCAGGGGGGCTCGACGCTGACCATGCAGTACGTGCGCAACGTGCTCAAGACCGACCCGAACCGCACCGCGGAGGAACGGGCCGCGGCCACCGCGCCGACCGTGGGGCGCAAGATCCAGGAGATCCGGTACGCCAACGCCCTGGAACAGCGCCTCGGCAAGGACGAAATCCTCAACCGCTACCTCAACATCGCGTACTTCGGTTCCGGGGCGTACGGCATCGCCGCCGCCAGCCAGCGCTACTTCTCCAAGGCGCCGGCGGACCTGACCCTCGCCGAGGCGGCCCTGCTCGCCGGCCTGGTGCAGGCGCCGGAGGCGTACAGCCCGATCGACGGTGACGCCGACGCGGCGCTGACCCGGCGGGCGTACGTCTTGGATGCCATGGTCGCCACCGGGGCGATCACCGCCGAGCAGGCGACCCGCGCGAAGGCCGAGAAGTTGAAGCTGGACCCCAGCGACCAGGCCAACGGCTGCGCGGCCACGGCCAGCTCCCGCGACGGGTGGGGCTTCTTCTGCGACTACCTGCGCCGCTGGTGGTTGGAGCAGCCGGCCTTCGGCGACACCGTCGCCGAGCGGGAGCAGGCGCTGCGCCGGGGCGGCTACAGCGTGGTCACCACCCTCGACCCGCAGCTCCAGAAGACCGCGCAGCAGCAGGCCACCGGCATCTACGGGTACGACAACAAGCGCGCGGTGCCGATCGCCGCCGTCGAACCGGGCACCGGTCGGATCCTCGCCATGGCGGTCAACCGGCACTACAGCCTCGACGACAACCCGGACGGGCAGGTCAACTACCCGAACACCGTCAACCCGCTGATCTCCGGCGGTGGTGGCGTCGCCGGTTACCAGGCCGGCTCGACCTTCAAGCTGTTCACCATGCTCGCCGCCCTGGAGTCCGGCCGTACCCTGTCGACCGGGTTCGACGCCCCCACCCGGCTGCCCACCCGGTACGCCGCCGGCACCGACGACAGCAGCTGCAACGGTCAGTGGTGCCCGGCGAACGCCAACCCGCAGTGGATGAACGGCTACCGGATGATGTGGGACGGCTTCGGCCGCTCGGTCAACACGTACTTCGTCTGGCTGGCCGAGCAGGTCGGCCAGGACAAGGTGGTCGAGATGGCCCAGCGGCTGGGCATCACCTTCCGGGCCGAGGCCGACGCGCGCTTCGCGCAGGACAACGCGGCCAACTGGGGGGCCTTCACCCTCGGGGTCTCCGCCACCACCCCGCTGGACCTGGCCAACGCGTACGCCACCGTGGCCGCCGAGGGCACGTACTGCGCGCCGTTGCCGGTGGTGTCGGTGACCGCGCCGGACGGGCAGCGGGTGCCGGTCGGTGACCCCTCCTGCCGCCAGGTGCTGGACCCGGACGTGGCGCGGGCCGCCACCGACGCGGCACGCTGCCCGGTGGGTCAGCAGTCGGCGTTCGGGCAGTGCAACGGTGGTACCGCCACGGCGGTGAACCGCATCCTCGAGGGCCGTCCGGTGGCCGGCAAGACCGGCAGCTCCGAGCGGGCCGCCACGGAGACCTTCGTCGGCTTCACCCCGCAGGTGGCGGTGGCCGGCATCGCCGCCAACCCGGACGACCCCACCGACCTGGTCGGCTCCGCCGTGCAGGCCCGGGTGATCGAGGCGGTGGCCCGGATCATCGGTACGGCGATCGACGGCGAACCGGCCGAGTCGTTCACCGCTCCCAGCCGCGCCCTGGTCGGCGACCCACGCCGCCCGGTCGAGCGTCGTCCGATCGAGCGCGCCCCCTCGACCGCACCCCGCTCACCCGACACCGCACCCCGCTCACCCGACCCGGAATCCGACCTACCCCGCTGGCTCCAAGGCCGAGGCTGAACTGCGCGTGCGGTGGGGGTCAGCGGCGGGGGCGGTAGGTGGTGACCATGGTGGGTAGGCCGCGGCGGATGATGCCGGCCCAGTCGGTGTCGCCGCGCAGGACGGCGGCGGCGGTGTTGCGGGCCTGTTCGGCGGTGAAGTGTGGGGGCATCATCAGCTCGGCCGGGTCGACCAGGGCGTTGATGACGGTGGGGCGGTCGGCGCTCAGGGCCCGGTCCCAGGCCCCGGCCACCTGATCCGGGCGGTCCACCAGCTCGCCGCGCAGCCCGAGGACCTCGGCCCAGCGGTGGTAGCCGATGTCCGGCAGCTGCTGGCTGTCCGGGAACATCGGGGTGCCCTCGCTGGAGCGTTGTTCCCAGCTGACGAAGGCCAGATCCCGGTTGTTGAGCACCAGCACCACGAACCGGGGGTCGGCCCAACCCTGCCAGTACTTCGCCACCGTGATCAGCTCGTTGACCCCGTTCATCTGCATCGCCCCGTCCCCGATCAGGGCCACCAGTGGCCGGTCCGGGTGGGCGAACTTCGCGGCCAGGGCGTACGGCATGGCTCCGCCCATGGACAGCAGGGTGCCGGAGAGGCTGGCCAGCATCCCGGGGCGGACCTTGACGTGTCGGGCGTACCAGGCGGTGGTGGTGCCGCAGTCCACGGCGAGCAGCACGTCCTCGGGCAGCCGTTCGCTGAGGCCGGCGAACCACCGTTGCGGGTTGACCGGGTGGGCGTTCTGCTCGGCGAGTTCCCGTTGGGACTGCCGCCAGGCGGCGGTGGCCCCGGCGATGGTCTGTCGCCAGCGGGTCGGCCCGGGGCCGGGCCCCAGTTCGCGCAGCAGGGCCCGCAGGGTGGGCGCGGCGTCCCCGGTCAGGTTCACCTCGGTCGGGTAGCGCAGGCCCAGTTGGGTGCCGTCGTGGTCGATCTGCACCCCCCGGGCCTGACCGGGTGGGGGATAGAACTCCGAGTACGGCATGTTGCTGCCGACGATCAGCAGCCGGTCGCACTCGTTCATCAGTTGCCAGCTCGGGCGAGTGCCGAGCAGACCGATCGCCCCGGTCACCCAGGGTTCCCGGTGGTCGACCACGGTGAACCCGAGCAGGGCGGTGGCCACCCCGGCACCGAGGCGGTGGGCGATCTCGCGTACCTCCGTCTCGGCGCCGATCGCCCCCTGGCCGACCAGCATGGCCACCCGCTCGCCACCGCGCAGCACCTCGGCGGCGTGCCGGAGGTCGGCCTCCGGTGGCACGGTCGGGCCGGTGCTGGGCACGCTGCTGGTGTGATAGAAGCCGTGGGCGTGCGGCGGGTCCGGGACGGCGGCCAGGTCCTGCACGTCCAGGGGGAGCACCAACGCGGCGACGGTACGCCGGGCCAGGGCCGTGCGGCAGGCCCGGTCCACCAGGTGCCGGACCTGGGAGGGGTGGTCCAGTTGGGCCAGGAAGGCCGCCGCGACGTCCTTGTAGAGGGCCGGCAGGTCCACCTCCTGGTAGTAGCCGCCCCCCTCGGCGGTCGACGCGGTGTGCCCGACCAGGGCCACCACCGGCTGGTGGTCCAGTTTGGCGTCGTACAGGCCGTTGAGGGCGTGGATGGCCCCCGGCCCGCTGGTGACCAGCACCGCGCCGATGGGCCCGCCGCCGTACTTGACGTGGGCCGAGGCGGCGAAGCCGGCGGTCTCCTCGTGGCGTACCTGGACGAACTGGGTCTGCTGGCCGGTGCGTTGCAGGGCGGAGGTCATGCCGTTGATGCCGTCGCCGGGATAGCCGAAGTACCGGCGTACCCCCCAGCAGGCCAGCCGCTGCACGATGTGGTCCGCGACGGTGGCCTTGCGGGGCAGGGGCCACGGGTCGGCTGGCACCAGAGTGCCGACATGTCCTGCGCTCACTGGGCCGCCTCTCGGGTAGTACCGGCGAACGCACATTCCCGGCACCACCCGGACGAAACACCCCGACGTGGGTCAGGTCCGGCGCGGATGGGTGGTCAAGAAGGTCCACCAGCGGCATCGGCCGCCCCGCCCGGGGACGTACCCGGGCGGTGCGTGAAGTCGGTAACCCCGGCTCACCCCGTCATGGTTCAGGGTCAGGGCATGTTGCCCTGGGCCCGGCGACACGGCGGGAGCCGCCCCCGACGTCGTGGGTGGCGTTTCCGCATCGCCACCACCACACGCCGCGGCCCCCGCCACCAGGCAAGCCGATACGCACCACCCGAGCAGCCGACGCGAGCCGCCCCCTCCCGGCTGTTGGTCTGCCTCACTCTCACCGGCGGGCCGACACCCCGACAACCCTTTCGGCGTACGCCGAAAAGCACCCCGGTTCCTTCGGCGTACCCGGAAAACGCTTGCCCCTGCGACGTATGCCCGCAACTGCTGGCAACCTGGAGGGGTGATCTCCCTGCGGCTCACTGCGGCGGACCTGACCCGGATCCGGTTCGGTAGTCGTCCACATCCGGTCGGTAACACGATCCTGGCCAGCCAGGCCCTGCGCGATCCGGTGGTGGCCGCGCGGATGCCGGAGCTGGCCACCCGTGCCCAGGCGGCCCCGGCGAGCACCGCCGCCCTGCGCCACCTGCTGCCGGCGCGGGGCCTGCTGCCCGACTTCCTCACCCCGGTGCAGGGGATCGAATCGGTGGCCGCCGGCATCGAGAACATCCGGGCCACCCCGCGTCGCCAGATCACCGCCGAGCTCACCGCGACGTACGCCAAACTGCCGCCCAGCCTGTGGCGGCGGCGGTTCGTGTCGGCCGACCCGGAGATGCTGGATCTGCTGATGACGGCGGTGGACCACTACTTCGAGGCCGTGCTCGCCCCGGCCTGGTCGCACCTGACCGCGGCCCACCGGGCGCATGTCGACCTGCGGGCCCGCACCTATGCCCGGTCCGGAGTGGACGGCCTGCTCAACGAACTGCACCCGGCGATCCGGTGGCGTCCGCCGATCCTGGAGATCGACAGTTGGTGGAGTGCGGAGCTGACCGGAAACGGTGAGGGCATCCTGCTGATCCCCGGCCCGCTGGCCGGTCTGCGTCCTCGGGTGCTGGTCCGACCAGGACAGCCGGTGCTGCTGGTGTACCCGGTCATCGCCCCGCCCGAACCGCCGCCGACCAGGACGGACCCACTGGCCCAACTGCTCGGCGGCACCCGGGCGGCGGTGCTGCGCCGGCTGGCCGAACCCGGCCGGCACACCACCACGGCGGTGGGTCGACACCTCGGCATCAGCACCTCCTCGGCCTCCGAGCACGCCGCCGCGCTGCGGGCCGCCGGGCTGGTCGACAGCGAACGCATCGGCGGCGCCAAGGTGCACCGGCTGACCCCCCTCGGCATCCACCTGCTCGCCGGTGGCAGCCGTCCGCCGGGCGGGTAGCGGCGACACCTCGCCCGGATGTGACACTCGGAGCATGTCGCTCAGCGCGCAGGACGTGGAACTGTTCGAGGGGTCCAGGGGCCGGCTGGAGGCGGTGGCCTATCGCCTGCTCGGCTCGGCCGGGGACGCCGAGGACATGGTCCAGGAGACGTTCCTGCGCTGGCAGGCCGCCGACCGGGCCCGGATCGAGCAACCCGCGGCGTGGCTGACCAAGGTGCTCACCAACCTGTGCCTCAACCAGTTGACCTCGGCCCGATCCCGGCGGGAGAGCTATGTGGGCATGTGGCTGCCGGAGCCCCTGCTGGCCGGGGACCGGATGCTCGGCCCGGTCGACACCGTGGAGCAGCGGGAATCGGTGTCCCTGGCGGTGCTGACCCTGATGGAGCGGCTGTCGGCCAACGAACGCGCCGTGTACGTGCTGCGGGCCGCCTTCGGCTACCCGCACGCGGAGATCGCCGAGATCCTCGACCTCACTGAGGCCAACTGTCAGCAGCTCTACCGGCGGGCCAAGCAGCACCTGGCCGCCGGTCGCCACCGAGTTCAGGTCGACCAGGCCGCCGCCCGCAGCATCGTGGCGGAGTTCCTGGCCGCCGCCGACAGCGGCCAGACCGCGCGGCTCGTCGAGTTGTTGACCGAGGACGTGCTCAGCGTCGGTGACGGTGGTGGGAAGGTCCCCGCCCGACCCACCCCGCTGGTCGGTGCGCTGGCGGTGGCCAGGTTGTTGCGTGGCGTCTTCCAGGCCGTCGACCTGCGGCGGCAGGTGCTCGGCGGGCACGCCAGCATGTACGCCGAGATCGTCAACGGCGAACCGGCCGTGGTGGTCGTCGTCGGCGACCGGATCGTCGGGGTGCTGGCCCTGGAGGTGACCGCCGAGGGGGTGGCGGCCGTGCGCGCCCAGGCCAACCCCGACAAGCTGACCCGCATCACCCGGCACTGGTCGGCCACCACCCCGGCCGAACCCGTCCTGGACCGGTGGTGACCGGGACCACACCCCATCCCTGTCAGCAATCGCGGGGCTGCCCGGTTCAGAAGGCGTACGCCGACGACCGGCTCCCAGTGGCCGGCGCGGCACCGCCCGCAGACAGGGAGTGGGAGCATGACCCATCGCATCGTGGTCCTCGGCGCCGGTTACGCCGGGGCGATCGCCGCCGGTCGCCTGGCCCGGCGACTGCACCCCGACCAGACCGAGATCACCGTAGTCAACGCCGCCGCCGACTTCGTCGAGCGGGTCCGCCTGCACCAACTCGCCGTCGGGGCGGACCTCACCGCCCGTCCGCTGCGGGACCTCTACACCAATACCGGCGTACGGCTCCGACTGGCCCGGGTCACCGGGGTCGACGTCGACCGCAGGACGGTCACCCTCGCCGAGGCGGACACCTCGTCCGAGATCGGCTACGACACCCTCGTCTACGCCCTGGGCAGCACCGCCGCCGAGCACCCCGGCGACGCCGACCACGCCTACAGTGTGGCCGGCGCCCGGTCCGCGCAGCGGCTGCGGCTGCGCCTGTCCGTCCTGGACGCGGGCGGCCGGGTACTGGTCGTCGGTGGGGGCCTCACCGGCCTGGAAGCGGTCACCGAGATCGCCGAGGCCCGACCGGACCTGCACGTCGCGCTCGCCACCCGGGGCGGCCTCGGGGACTGGCTCGACGAGGGCGCCCGCCGCCACCTGCGGAAGGTGTGCGACCGGCTCGGGGTCACCGTCCACGAGCACACCGACATCACCGAGGTCCAGGCCACCGGCGCGGTCACCGGCACCGACGGGGTCATCCCGGCCCAGGTGACCGTCTGGTGCACCGGCTTCGCCGTACCCTCCCTGGCCGCCGGCATGGCCGTGCGGACCGCACCCACCGGGCAGATCCTCGTGGACGCCACCATGCGCTCGGTGTCACACCCCGAGGTGTACGCCATCGGCGACGCCGCCTGCGCCGAAGGGCCGGGCGGCAGGCCGCTGCGGATGTCCTGCGCCTCCGCAGTCCCGATGGCCTGGCAGGCGGCGGACGCCATCGCGGCCCGGTTGACCGGTCGGCCGGTGCGCAGGATCCCGATCCGCTACTACAACCAGTGCATCAGCCTCGGCCGGCGGGACGGCATCATCCAGTGGGTGACCGCCGACGACCAAGCCAGGGGGGTGCACTTCCGGGGCTGGTGGGCCGCCCGCTACAAGGAACTCGTCTGTCGGGGCGCGGCCTGGGGGGTGTCCCACCCCACGCTGCTGTTGCCGACCCGTCGTCGCCGCCTCACCGGTCCGGCGGACACCGCCGGGCGCCACGCGCCTTCGGTGCCCTTCGGTGTCGGGGGTGGCGACTAGGGTTGCCGTATGGGTGGGGCCGATGGTGAGCGGCCGGACCACGCCCGGCACCGGCAGATGGTCCGCCGTCACGTCGACCGACGGGTGATCTGGCGCGCCCGGATCTACGCCGTCGTGTTCGTCGTGACGCTTGTCGTCACCATCGTCGACGCGGCGGTCGCCGGGAACTGGACGTGGCTGCGGGCACTGGTCGGGTTCGTCGCAGGTGTCGTCGTCGGCGTCGTGGCGAGTCGCATGTTGCGACTGCGGTGGGACGGCTTCGAGAAACGGGTGGTCGGCAAGATCGACGCCATCGGCGTGGTGGTGCTGCTGTGCTACGTCACGTTCAGCATCCTCCGCGTCCGCATCGTCGGCATGTGGGTACCGGCTTCCCAGGTGGCGGCGACCAGCATGGGCGTGTTGAGCGGTGTCATGCTCGGGCAGATCCTCGGCATCCGGCGGGGGATGCGTCTGCTGGCCAGCCGCCTGCTCGCCCAGCCCTACCGCGTTGGCCGGCGCAGCCGTCAGCCGAGAGAACCACAGTCGTGATCACGAGCGATGAAGGCGAGCGGATGGGACCTCTGCGGTATTCCATAAACATCACGGTGGACGGGTGTTGCGATCATCTAGCTGCCTCCCCCGACGAGGATCTGCATCGTCACCACACCGAGAATCTCGCGCGGGCCGATGCCCTCCTGCTCGGTCGGGTGCTGTACGAGATGATGGAGGAGGCGTGGCGACCGCCCGTCCCGGCGGGGTCGCGGCCCGACTGGATGGAACCCTTCGCGCGCACGATCGACGCGGCGAAGAAGTACGTCGTGTCGAACACCCTGGAGCAGGTCGACTGGAACGCCGAGCTGGTGCGTGGGGATCTGGGCAAGGCTGTCGAGCAGATCAAGCGTGAGTCGATCAAGGGCGTGTTCGTCTCCGGGGTGCAGCTTCCGCTGGCCCTGGCCGAGCTGGGGCTGATCGACGAGTACGAGTTCGTGGTGCATCCCCGGATCGCGGGGCGCGGGCCGCGACTCTTCGAGGGCCTGGCGAAGCATGTCGACCTGAAGCTGGTGGACCGGTCGGAGTTGGCCTCGGGCGCGGTGGTGATGCGGTACGCCCCGGCCAGCTGACGGCCTTCGTCCAGCCCGCCGGCAACGACACCGACCCGGCCAGGCCCCTAGCGCCTGGCCGGGTCTGTCGTGTCTCGGCCGGCCCGCTCGCGCCGGGCCGGGCCGGGTCGGTGGTGTCTGGGCTGGTCGGTGGTGTCTGGGCGGCTCGGCCGATCTGCGGTACGGCTGCTGAAGGTCAGTGCCGCTTGGCCAGTTCGAGGAAGGACCGCCAGGCGGCGGGGTCGAAGGCGAGCACCGGCCCGCTCGGGTCCTTGCTGTCACGTACGGCAATGACGCCCACCAGATTGTCAGCCACCTCGACACAATCACCGCCGGAGGAGTTGCTGCGGGCAGCCTTCCGCCAACGGGCGTCACTGAGGTCCATGCTGGCTCTCAACTTCCTTGATGAGGTCGATGGAGAGGTCTTCGGGAAGGGCGACCGTCCGCACACCCTCCCATTTGCTGAGGAGCTTAATCACCTTCTCGTCGGTGTCGGCCGCCTCGCCGCCGAGCTGGCTGTCCAGGTGTCCGATCCAGGTGCCGTCGGGCAGCATGGCGAGCAGCAGTGGCCCGTCGAGGCCGACGTGCAGGCCGGTGCGGGCCGGGATGATGTGGATGTGGACGTGCGGCAGCTCGGTCATCCGCAGCAGATGCGCCAGTTGCTCGGCCATGATGGCGTTGGTGCGGCGTAGCGCCGCCTCGTCGATCACCGCGAAGACCTGCGGTGGGCGCTCGCGGTGCAGGATCTCCTGGCGTTCCAATCGAGCTGCCACCTGCTGCTCGATCTCCTGCTCGGGGCAGGTGTCGTCAAACCGCAGGACCGCCCGCGCATAGTTCTCGGTCTGGAAGAGACCTGGAATCAGGGTCGGATTGAAGTAGCGCAGTTGTTTGGCGGCGCGTTCGGCTTTCAGCCAGGGCATGAACCAGGCGGGTTGGCCGTCCTGCTGGGCGGTCCGCAGCAGGGATTCGAAGAGGCCACCGGTTTCCAGGATCTCGTCCGCGCGGCGGGCGTAGGGCAGGTCCACCGGGCGGGTGCCGGTCTCCACGGCGGACACCGTGGAGGCGGAGTAGTTCGTACGTTTGCCGAACTCCTCCTGGTTCATGCCGGCCAGGGCCCGCTGCTTGCGTAGCTGGACCCGGATCAGATCCACGCTCTGTTCACCTTCCACCGCACCCCCAGGGGCCTCGTCAAGATCGCCAGCTGTCGCCGCGTGGTGGCCATGATCCACGCAGTGTCACCGTGGTCAGGCTCGATGCGTTCCGAGGGTAGCGGTGTGATCAGCAGACTGTCACGTAAGCGGATCCGCTCCCATCCACCGGGGACGGGGCGGGTTCTGCGCCCGGGGCCGCCCCGCGCCTTCCCCCCGTGTCGGGGTGGCCCCGGTTCCATCGCTTGCTCTGGGTGCGTTTGTTGCTGCCAGGGCGACAAGAAACGCACCCAAAGATGTCTGCCCTGGGAGGTCATAGGTGATCACCACGCGGCTGCCGGGGGCGGGCCGGGGCCCGTACCCGGATCGTCCTCGGCGGGTCGGCGCGGACCCGCCGCACACCCCGCTGCGTCCGATGTGGTGTTGCCGGGCCTGCGGGCAACCCTGGCCGTGTGCCACCGCGCGGCTGTTGCTGCACACGGAGTACGCCCACAATCGCACCGGCCTGTCGATCTACCTGGCCGGGCTGATGTACGAGGCCATGCGCGATCTCTACCACCTCAACCCGCACGACGGCCCGGACCCGACGAGCCTGTTCAACCGGTTCCTCGGCTGGGGACCGCCGCGTGCTCCGGGGCCCGGAGGGAGTCGATGACCAGGCGTTCGACCTCCGCCCAGGTGGGTGTGGGGTGACCGTAGTAGGGGACCGGGCGGCGCTGGGGGCCGAAGAAGTACTGGTGGTCGACGGCACCCTGGATCGCGGCGTGCACCTCGGGGTGGTCGTCGATGAAGTGGGTCAGGGCCAGGTCCAGGCTGTGGGCCCGCTTGTCGGCGCGAGCCCGGCAGAACCGCACCTGCCGGGGGTCGACTCCGGTACGCCTGTAGAAGTCGTGCGCGGCCAGCCAGCGCAGGGTGCGGGCCTGCACCCGGGGACCGCACTTGGAGATCAGCCAGACCCGGCCGTCGAAGTGGGGGACCAGTCGGGCGATGGTCGCCACCGCCTCGGATACCTCGGGGGTGGCCAGCATGTTCGCCTCGTCGCCGCTGAAGAAGGCGGTGTCGTTGCCGCTGGGATGGGCGGAACCGTCGATGATGACCCGGCCGATGTCGATGCCGAGTCGGGGAGAGGGCGCGTTCATGTGGCCCAGCATCGGCGGCCCCAGGCGTACGCAGAACTATTGTTCTTTCGCCTATCTATAGTGTGGCGTTATGACTGGGCGGGAGTTGCTGGAGGCCGACGCCCTCCGGTCCTTCGCGGTCTTCGCCGAGCACCGCAACTTCACGACCGCCGCGGCGGCGCTGCACATCAGCCAACCCGCCCTGCATGTGAAGATCCGCAAGCTGGCCACGGCCCTCGACGTGGAGCTGTACGAACGCGAGGGTCGGCGGCTCAGCCTGACCGCCGCCGGGGAACGCCTGGCCGCGTACGCCCTGGATTGTCGGCGGCGGGCCGACGAGTTCCTGCGGGAACTGCACCACGAGTCGACCCCCACCCTGACCATCGCGGCCGGTCGGGGGGCGCTGCGTTGGGTGATCGGGGAGGCGATCCGGCAGGTGGGCCGGCAGGGACGACGGGTCAATGTGATCACCGCCGACCGGGATGCCGCGCTGGCGGCCCTGCGCGCGGGGCGGGCCGATCTGGCGGTCATCGCCCACGATCCGCCGACCCGGCAGGTCGAGGCTACCCAGATCGCCGCGTACCGGCAGGTGCTCGTGGTCGACGAGCGACACCCGCTTGCCGACCGTCGGCAGGTCCGGCTGCGCGACCTGGACGGCCTGGACCTGGTGGTACCCCCGGCCGACCGTCCGCATCGGCGGGCGCTGACCCGGGCCCTGCTCGACGCGGGCGTACGGTGGCAGGTCGCCGCCGAGGTCGACGGCTGGGACCTGCTGGTGCACCTGGCTGGGCTGGGGGTCGGCGCCACCGTGGTCAACGGGTGTGTCGAACTGCCCGAGGGTCTGCGTGCCGTGCCGATCCACGGCCTGCCGAAGATCCGTTACTGGGCCACCTGGCGGCTGCCCCGTGCAGATCTGGTCGGCGACTTCCTGGCCCAGTTTCCGCCGGTGGTCGAGCGGGCGCCCCGGTGACCGGGCGGCTCACCTCGACGAGCAAGTTCCTGGCGTACGTGCTGCGGCATCGCCCGGAGGCGATCGGGATCACCCTGGACGAGGCCGGCTGGGTGGCGGTGGAGGAGTTGCTGGCCGCGTTGGCCCGGCACGGTCGACCGGTCACGGTGGAGTTGCTGGACCAGTTGGTCACCGGCACCGACAAGCAACGCTTCGAGATCCGCGAGGGACGGATCCGGGCCGCCCAGGGCCACAGCATCCCGGTGGATCTGCGACTGGCGCCGCAGGTGCCGCCGCAGGTGCTCTATCACGGTACGGTGGCCCGGTTTCTGCCCCGCATCCGTGTCGAGGGACTGGCGCCGGGTGAGCGTACCCATGTGCATCTGTCCGCTGACCCGGAGACCGCGGCCCGGGTCGGGGCCCGCCGGGGCGAACCGGTCGTGCTGCGGATCGACGCCGCCGGTATGCACCGCGCCGGCCTGGTCTTCTACCGGGCCGCCAACGGGGTCTGGCTGACCTCCCAGGTGCCGCCGGGTTTCCTGGCCTGATCGCCACCGGTTCCGTCGACTCAAGACATTCATATGTCTTGATATGTTATCGCTCACACGATACCTTCCGAGCGGGAGCCGGGCACACACTCGACGCGTCCCCGCCGGTCCGGGATCCCGGCGAGTGGGCGAGACACCCACGGTGCAGTGGCACCTTCCGCGCGTCCGGTGCGACGCGAGATGGAGCAACAAGATGGTGAGATCCAGATCGATCTTCGGGCCTGCCGCGATCGCGGCATTGCTCGTGCTGAGCGTGGGCGGCGTGGCGCTGGCCACCGGCCCCAGCGCGACCGCCTCGACCACCGAGGTCGGCACCCAGGCGGCCACGGCGGGCTGCGGTCGGGCCCCCGGGCTCAACAGCGGCACCCACACGATCCAGAGCAACGGCAAGAGCCGCAGCTACATCCTGCGGATCCCGGCCAACTACAACAACAACCACCCGTACCGGCTGGTGCTCGGCTTCCACTGGCGCGGCGGCTCGGCGGTCGACGTGGACACCGGGCAGACGGTGCAGCGGGACGTCTGGTCGTACTACGGGCTGCGGCAACTGGCCGACAACAGCACCATCTTCGTGGCGCCGCAGGGGCTCAACGCCGGCTGGGCCAACTCCGGCGGCGAGGACGTGACCTTCGTCGACGACCTGCTCCGGCAGGTCGAGGCCAACCTCTGCGTGGAGACCACCCAGCGGTTCGCCCTGGGCTTCAGCTGGGGTGGCGGGATGAGCTACGCCCTGGCCTGCGCCCGACCCGACGTGTTCCGCGCGGTCGCGGTGTACGCCGGTGGCCTGATCAGCGGATGCAGCGGCGGCAACGGTCGGATCGCCTACTTCGGTGCCCACGGCCTCCGGGACAACGTCCTCGGCATCTCCGGTGGACGGTCGCTGCGCGACCGGTTCGTCAACAACAACGGGTGCACCCCGCAGAATCCGCCGGAGCCGTCCCAGGGCAGCCTGACCCACCGCACCACCACGTACTCCGGCTGCGCGGCGGGCTACCCGGTGGTGTGGGCCGCCTTCGACGAGGGCCACATCGCCGCACCCCAGGACGGGGCGCCCGGCGACAGCGGCTCCCGCACCTGGCTCCCGGCGGAGACCTGGCGGTTCTTCACCCAGTTCGGCAGCAGCACCCCGCCGCCGCCGGACCCGACCACCCCGCCGCCGGGCCCCACCACTCCGCCGCCCGACCCGACGACCCCGCCGCCGGGTGGTGCCTGCCGGGTGGCCGTGGCGGTCAACGCCTGGAACAACGGCCTGACCCAGGACATCACCATCACCAACACCGGTGGCAGCGCGATCAACGGCTGGTCCCTGGTGTTCACCCTGCCGGGCGGGCAGAACATCACCGGTGGCTGGAACGCCAGCTACTCGCCCACCTCCGGGCAGGTGACCGCCCGCAACGTGTCGTACAACGGCAGCATCGCCCCGGGTGCCTCGGTCGCCATCGGCTTCCAGGCCACCCACACCGGCGACTCCGCTAGACCCTCCTCATACACCCTCAACGGCGCCACCTGCACCATCGCCTGACCACTCCGGACCTGATCGACCGTCCGGGCCACGCTGATCGCGTGGCCCGGGCTCGTCGGGCTGGGGCCGTCTGTCGGTGATCGACTCCGTTTCGCCGTAACGGCGGTGTCCGACGGCTGCGAACCCCGCCGTTTCGCCGTAACGGCGATCGCCGACCGTCGCGGACCCCGCCGTTTCGTCGATACGGCGCGCGTCGGCGCTGCTAGGGGGCGGGCGTCGTGCCGGGGCCGTCCACCAGAGGGCGGCACGCTAACATTGCCGCGTCTTGAGACGGCTGCGGAGCGAGGCTGTATGGGGTGGCTCCAGCGTGTGCTGGGTGGGCGGCGGGTCGAGCACGATCCGGGTCGACAAGAGGCACTGCTAGAAGAGGTCCGGCACCGGTTCGGCATCCGCGTTCAGGTCGGCCTCCACGACCAGATCAAGGCGGTCACGCAGCTGCTGGACGATGAGGATGGCCTGCTCGTGGCGATCCGGATCGTGCGTGAGGTCGCCGAGGCGGCCCACGCGGATCTCCAGGCTCAGGCCGCTGACCTGCACCGACGTACCGGTTACCGGCTGGTGATCGATCGGCGCAACTATCGTCCGTTGTGGCGGGAGGCCGGGCCGGGTCTGCGGTGGCCGCTGTTCGATCCGCCGGGCGGCCTGCATCCGTACGTGCAGGTGGCCGCGGCGGTCACGATGATCGGCGACCGTGCGTCGCGGGTCGTGAAGATCACCGACCCCGCGCCGGTCCTGGCCGCGGTCTTCGAGCTGTTCGACCTCATCACCACCGGGTGGGAGTACGGCCGGGTCCGGCCGGACAGCAACGGCGCCGAGCTGGTCCTCCGGCTGATCTCGGCCGCGCAACAGATCAACGCGGCGTGGTCGGATCCGCCGCCGTTGCCGCAGCCGGTCCGGGAACTGATGCGCCGCAACAACACCACAAACGTGTACGACCCCGCCGTTGACCGGGTGGTAGGTGGGATCAATCTGGGCGGGGAGTTGAGGCCGGCCCTGCTGTCCTGAAGACCGTTCAGCACACCGGGCCGATCGCATCCGGCTGTAGCAGAGCCGCGTCTCGGCGGCTGACTGCGGCTTGTTAACAGGGGACCCCTGCTCTACCGCAGACGTTAAGAAGGGGCCCTTCCTTACACTCAGCCGGGTGGAGCTGATCACCGAGCCGGACGACGAGCGGATCGCCGACTATCGCGCGCTGACCGACGTGGAGTTGCGTACCCGCTGGGAGCCCCCGCATGGGCTGTTCATCGCCGAGGGGGAGTTGGTGCTGCGCCGGGCCCTGCGGGCCGGCTACCCGGCCCGGTCGTACCTGGTCGACGCCAAACGGGTAGACCAGCTCGCCGACCTGGACACCGGCGAGGCCCCGGTGTACGCCGCCACTCCTGAGGTGCTGCGCGAGGCCACCGGTTTCCACGTGCACCGGGGAGTGCTCGCCTCGTTCCGGCGCAAGCCACTGCCCAGCGCCGCCGAGGTGCTGGCCACCGCCCGCCGGGCCGTCATCCTCGAAGACGTCAACAATCACACCAATCTGGGCGCGATCTTCCGGGCGGTCGCCGCCCTCGGGGTGGACGCCGTGCTGCTCTCCCCGTCGTGCGCCGACCCCCTCTACCGGCGCAGCGTACGGGTCAGCATGGGGGAGGTGTTCGCGGTGCCGTACGCGAAACTGGATCCCTGGCCGACCGCGTTGGCCCAGGTACGCGACGCCGGTTTCACCGTGCTGGCGATGACCCCGGCCCCGGACGCGGTGCCCATCCAGCGACTGACCCCGGCTCAGCGGGCCCGGTCCGCGCTGCTGCTCGGTGCCGAGGGCGCCGGGCTGACCACTGCGGCGATGGAAGCCAGCGACGTACGGGTGGTCATCCCGATGCGGCGCGGTGTCGACTCGTTGAATGTCGCCGCCGCCACCGCCGTGGCCTGCTGGGAACTCGGCCGCGACGATCCCCTCTGACCTGGCCTGCGGTTATCGGAGGACAAATCACTGACGGTAACGTGTCGCGGGTGTTCCCCACCGTACGCGAGGTCCTGGCGCTGGACCCGGTCCGTCGTGGCGCCCCGCGTCTGGTCGCCGGAGAGGTGGGTTTGGACCGACCGGTGCGCTGGGTGCACGTGGCCGAGGTGCCCGACATCGCCACCCTGCTGGGCGGCGGTGAACTGGTGCTCACCACCGGCATCGGGTTGCCGGCCGACGACGCCGGACTGCGGGCCTTCATCGCCGACCTGGCCGGGGTCGGCGTCTCCGGACTGGTGGTGGAACTGGGCCGCCGTTACCTGACGGGGGTACCCAGGGTGATGGCCGCAGCCGCCGGACGGCACGGCCTGCCCCTGGTGGAACTGCGCCGGGCCACCCCCTTCGTGCGGATCACCGAGGCGGTGCACGCCCTGATCGTGGACGCCCAGCTCACCGAGTTGCGGGCCACCGAGGAGATCCATCAGCGGTTCACCGAACTGTCGGTGGAGGGTGCCGAACCGGACGAGGTGATCCGGCAGGCCGCCGAGCTGTCCGGCTGCCCGGTGGTGCTGGAGAACCTGTCCCGCCAGGTGCTCGCCTACGACCCGGCGGGGGAGAACGCCGAACTGCTGCTGGACGGGTGGGAGCAGCACTCCCGACGGATCCGACCCGCCGGGCGTACGGCGTACGACCCGGACAGCGGCTGGCTGGTCACCATGGTCGGCGCCCGGGGCGAGGACTGGGGTCGGCTGCTGCTGCGCTGGCCGGGCGGCGTCCACCTCAGCGGGTCGGGTGGCGCCGACCTCGCCGGGTCGGGCGGGGCTGAGGTCGAGGGGGCCGGCGATGGTGAGCCGGGTGAGGTCGACGGCCCGAGGCCCGGCCCGGCCGTGCCGCCGACCCGGCTGACCATCCTGGTGGAGCGGGCCGCGTCCACCCTGGCCCTGGGTCGACTGATCCGCCGGGACACCGAAGGGTGGGAACGGCAGATCCACCGCACCCTGCTCACCGCGCTGATGGACCGCACCCGGCCGGTCGACGAGGTGGCCCTGCGGGCGCGGGCGCTGGGGCTGATGCTGGACCGCCGGCACCTGGTCGGGGTGGTGGTCCGGCCGCGCGGCGACGACCCGGCCGGAGAGTACGGCCCGTCGACCGACCCGGCCGGTGAGCCCGGGTCGACCGGTGGCGACGCCGGGAAGGGCCGGCTGCGGGACCTGGCCGAGACGGTCGGGCAGGCGCTGCGCGAGGCGAACCTGACCGGCCTGACCAGCGCCATGGACGACCAGGCGGTCGGGGTGCTGCTGGCTCTCGCCGACGCGGCGGCGGAGGAGCGGGCCCTGACGGCCTTCGCCGCCGCCCTGCGACGCGCCCGACCCGACTTCCGCCCACCCGAGCCGCGCCGCCCCGGCAGCGGGGGACCCGGGGGACTGGTCATCGCGGCCGGTTCAGGGGTGGGCAGTCTGCGGGAGGCGGGTCGATCCCTGATGGAGGCCCGACAGGTCGCCGAGGCGGCCCGGCGGGACCGGCGGGATCTGCCGATCTTCCGGCTGCCGCATGTCGGGCTCGCCGGGCTGCTGCACCTGCTGCGCGACGAGCCGCGCCTGCAGACCTTCGTCGAACGCGAGCTGGGTGCCCTGCTGGCGTACGACGCCCGGCACCCCCGCGAGCACCTGCTCGGCACCCTGCGGGCGTACCTGGAGCAGGGGAGGAACAAGTCGGCGGCGGCCACCGCGGCGCACCTGTCCCGGCCGGCCTTCTACGAACGGCTGGCCCGCATCAGTCGCATCCTCGACGCCGACCTGGACTCGGTCGACACCTGCCTCTCCCTGCATGTCGCCCTGCTAGCTCTGGACGCCATCCGCGCCCCCTGACACTCACCCGGTCAGGGAGTGCAGGGCCTTGGCGTACACGGGCGGGACGTAGGAGGGGCCGCCGCCCGGGGTGAAGGTGTCGGAGGTGGCGGCGGTCGCCCAGGCGCTGTCCGGGACGGCGGCTACCAGGGCGGTCACGACCGGGGTGTCCCGCCACTCGGGCTGCTGGGCCAGCAGGCTCAGCGCCACCACGGACTCCTCCACCTCGCCGACACACTCGAAGGGCTTGTGCCCGTCCACCCCGAGCAGTTCCCGGTAGCCCGGGATCTGGGTGGGGTCGGCGAGCAGGTCACCACCGAAGATGTGGGTGATCCGCTCCCGGGACATGAACGGCGCCAGGGCCAGGAAGACGAACCGGCACTTCGGGCAGTCACGGCACCAGCGCTCGCTGGCATCGCGCAGCTTGAAGGCGGCGTTGCAACTGGTCACCACGTCGTCGTACCGGTCGATGGTGGCGAACAGTCGGGCGATGTGCAGCTCCGACAGCGGACGCAGCAGGGAGAAGTACGGCTCGGTCAGCCCGGCGTGCTCGGCCAGGGCCGCCCGCAGCAGCCCCTCGGCCTCCACCCCCTTGGACCACTGGTGGTTGATCTCGTGACCGTTCCAGATCAGGTTCGGGTCCGACGCCGAACGCTCGTTGGACATCACCACCGGACCCAGACCGTGCAGCACCGCCGTGGCGACCGCGATCAGCGAGTTGATCGCGGTGACCGGGATGTGCCCGTTGCGGGCCCCGGCCGCGTTCAGCTCGAACAGCACCGGATCGAGGCGGCGCCGCGCCGCCAACGCGGGGAGCCCGGAGGCGGCGTTCACCGCCTTGATCACATGGTTCGGGTTGACCGAGAAGGGCACCGGGTCGAGGCCGGCCCGACGCAGGGCCTCCAGACTGACGATGGAGTCCTTGCCACCACCGACCGCCGACAGCGGACGCCGTTCGGAGTTGTCGTACTCGGCGGGAGGGCTCACCCGGCCGGGCGGGATCTGCGGGGTCAACTCCAGCACGTACGGCAGCTGGTTACGGTAGGCGTACTCGGCCAGACCCTTGGTGTAGACGGCGGTGACGAACTCGGCGGCGGCCGGGCCGAGCGGTGCCGGCAGCACGAGCTGCCCCGGCGCGGCGGCCTTGTAGTAGCTGACCCCGGCCACCACGTGCAGCAGCTCCAGCACCCGGCCGAGGGCCGCCACGGCCGCATCCGAGGGTGACTGCTCCGGCACCGGCAGCGTGATCACCTCGGTGAACCGCTGTTCGCCGTCCGGGCCGGTCAGCGCGTAGTCGAACAGCGCCTCACCGGTGGAAAGGTCGATCGAGTAGGACGGGAAGGTGAACGCGTCCATCCGCGCCAGTTGCGTGTTGGGCACACGCCATACTAGGCCCTGGTTCGTCCGGCCGTGCCCGGCTCCGCCGGACCGTGTTCCTGCCCCACCGCCGTCGCCCCCGAGGAGAAGCTGTGCGCCTGTCTGACCTGCGCGGACGTTCCGTCGCCGTCTGGGGGGCCGGCCGGGAGGGCCGGGCCGCCGTGATCGCGATCGCCGCCCACGGGCCGGCGGAACTGGTCGCCGTCGACGACAGCGCCAACTTCCTCACCCTGCCCTGGGAGGGGCCCCTGGCCGAGGCCGCCCCGCTGGTCACCGGCGAGGAGGGCTTCGAGCGGCTGGCCGCCGCCGAGGTGGTGGTCCGCTCGCCGGGGGTGCCGCAGACCCACCCCTGGCTGGTGGAGCTGCGCCGCCGGGGCACCACGATCACCCAGGGCACGGCCCTGTGGATGGCCGACCACGCCGCGCGCACCGTGGGGGTGACCGGCAGCAAGGGCAAGAGCACCACCTCCAGCCTGATCAGCCACCTGCTGAACGCGATGGATCGCCCCAACGTCTTCGGCGGCAACATCGGGGTACCGACCCTGGACCTGCCGGAGGCGGAGCTGTACGTGCTGGAGCTGTCCAGCTACCAGTGCAGCGACCTGACCGACTCGCCCCGGGTGGCCGTGGTAACCGCCCTGTTCCCGGAGCACCTGGACGCCCACGGCGGCGAACAGGAGTACTACCGGGACAAGCTCAACCTGCTGGAGTACGGGCCGCACACCGTGGTGGTCAACGGCGCGGACCCCCGGCTGGCGGCCGAGTTGGGCGAGCGGGCCGTCATCCGGGCCGGTACGGCCGACTCGGTGAACGTGGCCGCCGGGTCGGACGGCGCACCCTGGTTCCACCTGGTCGACCGGCCGCTGTTCCCCCGGGCGGTACTGCCGCTGGTCGGTCGACACAACGAGGGCAACCTCTGCGTGGCCCTGGCGGTGCTCGACGCCCTGGGGGTGGACATCGTCGGACGCAGGGACACCCTGGCCGTGGCGGTGGCCGAGTTCCAGGGCCTGGCCCACCGGCTGACCGAGATCGTCGACCCCTCCGGCCTGACCTTCGTCGACGACACCCTGGCCACCAGCCCGTACGCGGCCATGCACGCCATCGACGCGTACGACGGCCGCCCGTTGACCGTGATCGTCGGCGGCAACGACCGAGGGGTCGACTACACCCCCCTGCGGGAGCACCTGGCCGAGCGGGAGCTGACCGTCATCGGCATCCCGGACAGCGGCCCCCGCATCATCGAAACCCTGTCCGGCCTACCCAAGGTGCGTACCGAACTGGTAGACGACCTGACCGCCGCAGTCCACCTGGCCCGCCAGGTGACCCCGCCCGGCGGCGTCGTCCTACTCTCCCCAGCCGCCCCCAGCTACGGCCGCTTCCGCAACTTCGAACACCGCTCCGAAGTCTTCGCCGAAGCCATCCAAACCACCACCCCCACCCACCCCTAACCCCCACCCCCTTTTCTTGGCCTGGTTGATCATGAGGTTAGCCGGTGGTTTTGTCCCGATTCGCTGCCGCTAACCTCATGATCAACGCCCGAGGGGTGGGGAGGGGAGGGTGCGGAAAGCGTGGGTGGGGGGTGGGTTTGGGTGTGGGAAGCGTGGGGGTGGGGGCAGGTGGGTGCGGAAAGCGTTGACGTTGTGTCAGGGAGGGTGGGGGCATCCGCGACAGGTTGACTCTTGTCGGGTAGTGATCGTGGTGGAAGCGTGCGGTTACCGCGAACCGAGAGGGTGCGACGATGACCGCCGATGACCTGCTGGCCCGGCACCGGGCCGTACTCCCGTCCTGGATGCCGCTCTACTACGCCGAGCCGATCGAACTCGTCTCCGGCGAAGGACGCCGGGTCACCGACGCCCAGGGCCGCACCTACCTGGACTTCTTCGGCGGGGTGCTGACCAACATGATCGGGTACGACATCGCCGAGATCCGGGAGGCGGTGCAGCGGCAACTGGCCACCGGGATCGTGCACACCTCGACGCTCTACCTGATCCGCCAGCAGGTCGAACTGGCCGAGAAGATCGCCCGGCTGTCCGGCATCCCGGACGCCCGGGTCTTCTTCACCAACTCCGGCACCGAGGCCAACGAGGCCGCCCTGCTGATGGCCACCAACCACCGCCGCTCCCACCAGGTCCTCGCGGTCCGCAACAGCTACCACGGCCGGTCGTACGCGACGATGGGCATCACCGGCAACCGGGGCTGGTCGGCCAGTCAGCTCAACCCCCTCCAGGTGGCCTGGCTGCACTCCGGTGAGCGGCTGCGCGGCCTGCTGGCCCGACTGCCGGAGGCCGACCGGATCGACGCGGCCGTGGAGGACCTGCGGGAGGTGCTGGCCACCCAGACCAGCGGGGACGTGGCCTGCCTGCTGGCCGAACCGATCCAGGGGGTCGGCGGTTTCGTGCACGGCCCGGACGGTCTGTTCGCCGCCTGGAAGAAGGTCCTCGACGAACACGGCATCCTGCTGATCTCCGACGAGGTGCAGACCGGTTGGGGGCGTACCGGGGAGCACTTCTGGGGCTACCAGGCCCACGGGATCACCCCGGACCTGCTCACCTTCGCCAAGGGCATCGGCAACGGCTTCGCCCTGGCCGGGGTGGTCGGCCGGGCCGAGGTGATGGAGGCGGTACCGGCGATCAGCTTCTCCACCTTCGGCGGCAACCCGATCTCCACCGCCGCCGGCAACGCCGTCCTGGACTACCTGCTCGACCACGACCTGCAGGCCAACGCGGCCCGCACCGGCGCGATCCTCGTCGAGGGCCTGCGCGCCGCCGTGGGCGACCTCGACTGCGTCGCCGAGGTACGCGGAAAGGGCCTGATGCTCGGTGTCGAGTTCGTCCGACCCGGCACCACCGAGCCGGACGCCGCCCTGGCCACCCGGGTCTTCGAGGGGTGCCGGGCCGGTGGCCTGCTGGTCGGTAAGGGCGGGCTCCACGGCAACGTGCTGCGGATGGGGCCGCCACTGACCCTGACCGACCAGGAGGCCCGGGAGGGCCTGGCCATCCTGGTCGAGGCGATCCGTTCCGGCGCCGCCGAGTCGGTGACCCGGTGAGCGCGAGGAGTGAGCCGGGTTTGCGAGCCAGGCAGTCGCGAACGAAAGGTTGTTCAGCGTGAACCTCATCGGGCACTTCATCGACGGCAAGCGGGTCGGCGGCAGCTCGGGACGGCGCAGCGAGGTCTTCGACCCGGCCACCGGTCGGCGTACCGCTCAGGTGGAGCTGGCCTGTGCCACGGACGTCGCGGTGGCGGTGGAGTCCGCCGAGCGGGCGGCCCGCGCCTGGCGGGACGCCTCCCTGGCCAAGCGGACCGCTGTGCTGTTCGCCTTCCGGGAATTGGTGCACGCCCGCCGCGACCGACTCGCCGAGGTGATCACCGCCGAGCACGGCAAGGTGCTCGCCGACGCCGCCGGGGAGGTGCAACGCGGCCTGGAGGTCATCGAGTACGCCTGCGGCATCCCCTCGGCCCTGCGCGGCGGGTTCAGCGAGAACGTCTCCACCGAGGTCGACTCGTACAGTCTGCGCCAGCCCCTCGGGGTGGTCGCGGTGATCAGCCCGTTCAACTTCCCGGTGATGGTGCCGCTGTGGTTCGTGCCGGTGGCGGTGGCCGCCGGTAACGCCGTGGTGCTCAAGCCGAGCGAGAAGGACCCCAGCGCGGCCCTGCTGCTGGCCGAATGGTTCGCCGAGGCCGGCCTGCCCGACGGGGTGCTCAACGTGGTCAACGGCGACAAGGAGGCCGTCGACGCCCTGCTGGAGCATCCGGCGATCAAGGCGGTGTCGTTCGTCGGGTCCACCCCGGTAGCCCGGTACGTCTACCAGCGCGCCACCATGGCCGGGAAGCGGGTGCAGGCCCTCGGCGGGGCGAAGAACCACATGGTGGTGCTGCCCGACGCCGACCTCGACCTGGCCGCCGACGCGGCCGTCAACGCCGGGTTCGGCTCGGCGGGGGAGCGGTGCATGGCGATCTCCGCCCTGGTGGCGGTGGAGCCGATCGCGGACGAGCTGGTGGCGCGGATAGCCCGGCGGATGGCCGGTCTGCGTACCGGTGACGGGCGACGCGGCTGCGACATGGGCCCGCTGGTCACCGCCGCCCACGCCGACCGGGTGCGTTCCTATGTGGAGGCCGGGGTGGCCGCCGGGGCGGTGCCGGTGGTCGACGGCCGCGAGGTGACCCCGGACGGCGACCCGGACGGCTTCTGGCTGGGACCGACCCTGTTCGACCACGTGACCCCGGACATGTCGATCTACACGGACGAGATCTTCGGGCCGGTGCTGTCGGTGCTGCGGGTCGGCTCGTACGACGAGGCCGTGGCCCTGGTCAACGCCAACCCGTACGGCAACGGCACGGCGATCTTCACCAACGACGGCGGGGCCGCCCGGCGCTACCAGCACGAGGTGGAGGTCGGCATGGTCGGCGTCAACGTGCCGATCCCGGTGCCGATGGCCTACTACTCGTTCGGCGGCTGGAAGTCCTCCCTCTTCGGGGACCTGCACGCGCACGGCCCGGACGGGGTCGCCTTCTTCACCCGGGGCAAGGTGGTCACCAGCCGCTGGCTCGACCCCCGCCACGGCGGGGTCAACCTCGGTTTCCCCACCCAGACCTGAGCAGCCGCAGGGTGCCCGCCCCGACCAGGTACGCCACCAGGGCGGTCAACGGCAGGCCCAGGGGTTCCGGGGCGGTCTTCGGGGCGACGCTGTTGGCCACCATGGCGTACCCGACGGCGGCGTAACCGGCGACGACGAGCGCGATGCGGATGCCCGCCCACCGGCCGGTCGACCGTCCGTCTCCCCACGGACGGTCGGCCCGGCCCTGTGCCGGCGGCTCCGGACGGTCCCGTCCGGCGGTGGGGTGGCCGCGGTTCGCGGTGGAGCGGCCGGTGCGGGCCTCGATCGGGCCGAAGATCGTGACCAGTACGGCCAGCACCACACCCAGCATCAGCAACCAGGGCAGCCGCCAGGCGAACCAGGCTCGCGCACCGGCGGTCGGAGTGGGTAGCACACCGAGCGCGTCCAGCCCGCCCACCAGCAGGATCACCGCACTGAGGTGCCACAGGAAGACGGTGAGTACGACCGCGTTGACCGCGATCACCGCCTGCCACGGGCGGCTGCGGCGCAGCCAGCGTTCGGCGCGTTCACGCAGCAGCAGGATGAGTCCGAGTTGGGCGGTGGCCACGGCGAGCAGTGCCACGCTGGGCGGCGCGGCGTTGTCCAGCCGCTGACCCGGCAAGTTGATCATGCTCACCGGGTACGGTCCGGGGCCGGTGAGCAGCACCGCCACGGTGAGTCCGGCCGCGAGCATCACCAGGGCGGCCCGAGGCGACATCGGTAGACATCGGGTGCGCAGTCCTCGGCGTGGTGGACTCCGGTCCGCCGCCGCGGCTGGCGGTTCCCGCCCGGGCGAGGATGGTCGGCAGTTGCCACGTCGGGCGTCGTACCAGGCGAAACCGAGCTGGTGGACGGCGAGCCAGCCGAGCAGGTAGTTGGCCAGGGCCAGTTCGGCCGGACCGAACGCGCGTCCTGCGTCGCCCAGGGCCACCAGGGCCGCCAACGCCACCGGCACGACCAGCCCGAAGCGGCGGTGCAGCGCGTACATGAGCGGGGTCAGCGGCACCACCGCGAGGTAGGCGGCGAGAAACCACAGCGGGATGGTGGCGAACCAGATGACGGTACGGACCAGGCTCGCCTCGGCTCCGACCAGCCGGGCGATCAGCGCGCTGCCGGCGAGCACCAGTACCAGCGCGGTGGTCGGGCGCAGCAGCCGAGCGCTACGTCCGAGCAACCAGCTGCTGACCTCACCACCCCGGTTGCGGTGTGCCGTCAGCGCGGCGGCGTTGGCGTACCCGCCCACCAGGAAGAACACCGGCATCACCTGGACCAGCCAGGTCAGCGGATAGGCCCACGGCAGCGACGGCAGGGCCGAATGGCCGTCGGGCTGTCCGTGCTGGTCGTAGGAGATGGTGGCGATCGCCCAGTGACCGAGCACGACCATGAGGATCGCCAGGGCCCGAAGCAGATCCAGGTAGCGCTCACGGTCGGCCGGTGTCCTCGCGGCGAGTGCGGCCAGGCGGCGCATCAACCGAGGGTATGCCCAGTCGAGGCGGTGCAGCCCAGGCTGGCCCGAATCCGCTCGGCCTTCTGGCCGTCGATGTCGTCGAACACGACCAACGCGCGCCGCCACGCGACGGCGGCACCCTCGTGGTCGCCGGCCTCGTGCAGCGTGTCGCCGAGATTCGTGTCCGCCGTCGCCTCGCCGTGCCGGTCGCCGAGGGCGGCGTACAGTTCCCGCGTGCGGTGGTAAAGCTCGGCGGCCCGGTCGTACTCGCCGAGCATGCGGTGCACGTAGCCCAGGCTGTCGTGAGTGACGGCGGCCCCGTCCACGTTGCCGAACTCGTTGAGCATCGCCAAAGCCTGTTCGCAGTACGCGATCGCCGCGCGGTGGTTGCCGAGCTGGGCATGACACCAGCCCACCGAGTTGAGCGTATTGGCCTCGCCGATGCGGTGCCCGGTGCGGCGGAACAGCTCCAATGCCCGTAGGTCGTTGCGTAACGCCGTCTGATGGTCATCGGCCTGGTCGGCGATCCACCCCAGACTTCGGTGGGTGAACGCCTGATGAAGCGCGTCGTCCAGCCCTTCGAACAGATGCAGCGCCCGCTGCTGGTGTTCCCGGGCGTCGCCGTAGCGGCCGAGCCGGGTGGCGGCCCCGCCGAGGAAGCGGTGGGTGTGAGCCTCCGCCGCCGGGTCACCGAGCCGACGGGCGGCGGACAGGGCGATGTGTTGGGTACTGGTCCAGTCGTGCCAGTGGCCGCGCAGGTCGAGGAAGCTCACCAGGGCGGCGGCGAGTTGCCAGGCGTGGGTGTCATGGCCCGAACCGGCGGCGAGGTCGACGGCGGCGACGAGTACGACGTGTTCGGCGGCGAACCAGGCGAGTGCCGACTCGCGGTGGGTGAACCCCTCCGGGACCACTCCGGGCGCGGCGGCGGCGAGCGAGATCGGGCCCCGGGGCGGCTGCAACAGCAGTTCGGCGTCGTGCGCGCTGTGCAGGTAGTGGTCGAGGAGACGCCGGGTGGCTGCCCGCCGCCACTCGGCCGGCTCCGCCTCGGCCAGTTCCTCGGCGTATGCGCGCAGCAGGTCGTGGCAGGTGAACCGACCCGGCCGATGTTCGGTGACGAGGTGGGCCTGGACCAGTTCGGCCAGGGACGCCCGGACCTCGCCCACGGTCGCTGCGGCGAGGCTGGCCAGGGCGGCGACCCCGATGTCCGGCCCCGGGAACAGCCCGCACAGGCGGAACAGACGTGCGGCCGGCTCGCTCACCTGCTGGTACGAGCAGCTGAGGGCGGCTCGCACGTCAACGCGCGAATCCGTTCCCGCCAGCGGGTCGAGCCGCCGTGGTGCGTCCCGCAGCTCAGCGGTCACGGCGGCCAGCGGGAAGTGCGGGTGGGTGGCGGCCCGTGCGGCCACCACGGCGATGGCCAGCGGTAGGCCGGCACACCTGTCGACGAGTTCGTCGACCGCGTCGGGTTCGGCCGCCATCCGTCGGGCTCCGATCCGGCGGCCCAGCAGGGTCCTCGACTCCACCCGATCCAGCAGCGGCACCGCGATCGGTCGGGCACCCTCCGCGGCGACGAGACCGGGCAGTTGGCTGCGACTGGTCACCAGGACCAGGCAACCGGCTGAGCCGGGCAGCAACGGGCGAACCTGGTCGGCATCGCGGGCGTTGTCCAGCACCATCAGCAACCGGCGGCCGGTCAGCAGGCTGCGAAACAGATTGATCTGTGCCTCCAGATCGCCCGGAATCCGCAGTCGGGGCACCTCGAAGGCGTCCAGGAAGTGACGGATCGCGTCACTGGGTGGGACTGGTGCCCTTCGGTCGAATCCCCGCAGATTGACGTGGAGCTGACCGTCCGGGAAATGTTCCCGCATTCGTTGTGCCCAATGGATGACCATTGTCGTCTTACCCACGCCGGCGGTCCCGGTGACGACCGCGATGACCGGGGCAGTGGTGGTGGCGTCCAGGTCGGCGCGCAGCCCGTCGAGTTCCGCCAGCAGTTCCCGCCGTCCGCTGAAGGCGCCGAGCGCCGCCGGGAGTTGGGCGGGCACCGGCAACGCCGGTTGCGGGCGGTCCGTGACCGGATCCGCCTGCGGTCCGGTGCCGGGCAGCGCGGGTCCTGCCGGGTCCGCTGCCCGCCGGTCGGTGCCCGGTACGGCGGTACGGTGTGGGCCGCCGGTCGCGAGGCGTTCGCCGACCACCCGTTCCCATCGGGTGGCCCACGCGCCCGCCTGGGCCGGTGTCACACCGAGGGCGAGCAGCAGCCGGTCGAGCACATCCATCGGCATCACACTGTTGCCGTTGAGGTAGTTGGCCAGGCTGCTCCGGGGGACTCCGGTGGCCGCAGCCAGGTCCTGGAGGGAGAGCCGAGCCTTGCCTCGGGACCGGGCGGCGCGGATCCGCAGCCGGTTCAGCTCCGCCAACAACTCCTGCTCCGGCTCGCCTGAATCGGCCGTGGAAGAACCGGCAGGGCTGTTGGTCACAGCCGCATCGTCGCACCCGATGTCCAGCATCGTCCATGGACGTCCAACGGTGGCGGTATCGCTCTCGCCGGCTGGCAGTCTGGGATCCAGAAGTGGTGTGCCGGGTTCGGGGGATCTGAATTGGCTTGGTGAATTCGGAAATCGGCACGCCGGTGAGAAATCGACGAAGGGAAAAGCGATGAAACGAAAGCTGCTGATGCTGGCCGCCGCCGGCCTGATGGCGTCCGCCGCGCTGATCCTGCCCGCCGCTTCGGCGTCCGCTGCCGCCGTGGGTACGGGCTGGAACTACCCGGACGACGTCGCCACCATCCAGGGTTGGAACTACCCGGACTGAGGTCTACGCGGGGACGTGCCACTGCCAGTCGCGCTGTTACGACGCCTGGTACCGCCACATGATCGTGCCAGAACAGTCCACAACCCCAAGGTGGCCCGCCCTCCGATCCGGAGGGCGGGCCACGACGTTGATCGGGTGACGGCTGATGTATCGATATCTATCTACTTATCATCGTTCGTGCTGGTCATGGCGGCGTCGTGGTGGTCGACGGCGGGGTGGTCGGGGCTGCGCGACTGGTAACAGTTTGAAAACTTCGCCCGTGGTCTTGACATGGAGGTGCCTTTAGTAAGAACTTTTACCACTAACAGTTAACAGTCTTTTCCGAAAGGCTTCCCATGGTTGATCACGAGGCGGACACCTCCGCGGGCGCCGCGGTGGCCGACGTCGACGGGATCGACCGGCGGGACTCCCTTGGCGTGGCGTCCGACGGGATACTGGCCCGGGTCCGGACCGGCGCCGACGAGTTGACCGGGGCGCTGCGGCGGGTCGCCGAACACGTGCTCAGCGACCCGGCGGCGGCGGCCCGCGCGACAATCGTGGAGCTGGCCGAACGCAGCGGCACCTCACCGGCCACAGTGACCCGGTTCTGCCGGGCGATGGGCTTCGAGGGCTACGCCGACCTGCGGTTGGGCATCGCCGCCGAGACCGGCCGAGCGCGCTCGGCCGGGTGGAGCGTCGACATCGGACGCGAGATCCAACCGGGCGACCCTCTGGAACGGGTGTTGGAGCAGATCATCGCCGCCGACACCCGGGCCATGCACGACACCGCCGCGCTGCTCGATCTCGCCGAGGTGGAACGGGCCGCGGTCGCCATCGCCGGAGCCAGCCGGGTCAACATCTTCGGCGCCAGCGGCAGCGCCCTGGTCGGGGAGGAGATGCAGTTCAGCCTGCACCGCATCGGGGTGGCCGCCTGGGCGTGGAACGACGTGCACTCCGGACTCGCCGCCGCCGCCCTGCTGCGGCCCGGCGATGTCGCGTTGGGCATCTCGCACAGCGGTCAGACCCGGGAGGCCATCGAGATGCTCGCCGAGGGCGGCAGCCGGGGGGCCACCACGATCGCGCTGACCGGGTTCCGCCGCTCCCCACTGGCCGAGTTGGCCGACATCGTGCTGCTCACCGCCAGCCAGGCCACCACCTTCCGGCCGGACGCCCTGTCGGCCCGGCACCCGCAACTGGTCGTGTTGGACCTGCTCTACATCGCGGTGGCCCAACGGACCCATGACCGTGCCCACGCGGCCTTCCGGCGTACCGCCCAGGCCGTCGACGGGCACAAGGCCGCGCGAGCGGCCTCCGCATGAACCACGACGCCAGGCCGCCGCACCGCCGATTCACCTGACCCGACACCACAAGGAGAGCCGAACGATGTCCGTCAACCCCGAACTCGACCGCCGGACCCTGCTGCGCCGCGCGGCGGCCGCGGGTCTCCTGGTGACCCCCGCCGCCGGTCTGCTCAGCGCCTGCGCCGGCAGCACGCCCAGCCCGAGCAACGACAACGCCGGGGCGAAGAGCGACGACAACCCCTTCGGCGTGCAGGAGAACAGCGCCGTCAAGGTGGTCATCTTCAACGGTGGCCTGGGTGACGCCTGGGCGCAGGAAGACAAGGCGATCTTCAACGCCAAGCACCCGACCGTCACGGTCAACATGAGCTCCACCCAGAAGATCAAGACCGAAGAGCAGCCGAAGATGGCGACCACCCCCAGCGACGTCGTGATGAACTCCGGCGCCGACATGATGGACGTCAGCACCCTGGTCAACGAGGGCGCCATCGAGCCGCTGGACGACCTGCTCGCCGCCCCGGCCTGGGACAGCCCGGGGACGGTGGCGGACACCCTGCTGCCGGGCACCGTGGCCGACGGCACCTTCCAGGGCAAGTTCTACGTGGTGAACGTCGCCTACACCGTCTGGGGCAACTGGTACAACGACGCCCTGTTCAGCAAGGAGGGCTGGGCGCCGCCGAAGACCTTCGACGAGTTCTTCGCCCTCGCCCCGAAGATCAAGGCCAAGGGCATCGCACCGTACGTCTACGACGCCGTGCACGGTTACTACCCGCGCTGGGCGCTGATGGCCACCATCTGGAAGTCGGCCGGTAAGCAGGCGGTCATCGACATCGACAACCTGAAGGAGAACGCCTGGCGGGCCGAGGGCGTGCTGCCCGCGCTGGAGCAGTGGGAGAAGCTGGTCAAGGACAAGCTGCTGCTGCCCGGCCGGCTGGACCACACCCAGTCGCAGCAGGCCTGGCTGGACGGCAAGGCCGCCTTCATCCAGGTCGGCACCTGGCTGAAGAACGAGATGGCGGCGACCATCCCGCCCGGCTTCGAGATGAAGATCTCCGACTACTGGGGTCTGGGCGCCACCGACAAGGCCCCCAACGACGTGTACGCCGGTGCCGGCGAGAACATCGTGGTGCCGAGCAAGGCGCCGAACAAGGCGGCGGCCAAGGAGTTCCTGCGGGCGGTGCTCTCCAAGGCCGGCTCGGCGAAGTTCGCCGAGCTGACCAAGTCCCTGGCCTCGACCGTGGGCTCCGGCGACAAGGTCCAGGACTCGGCACTGGCCAGCGCCAACGAGCTGATGAAGAACGCGCCGAAGGACCTGGTCTCGGTCAAGTTCTGGAACTTCTACGCCGACCTGGACAAGGAGAGCCAGAACCTCTCCCAGGAGCTGATGGCCGGCCGGGTCACCGCCGCGCAGTTCGTCGACAAGATGCAGGCCGCCGCGGACAAGGTGGCCAAGGATTCGTCGATCACCAAGCAGACCCGCGACGCCTGACACCCGACCGAACGAGGAAGTGAGCGGCGATGCGGCACGGTGTTGGGCGTTTCGTCACGGGTTTCCTGGCGCTGCCGGTCGGGCTGTACCTCTTCTACGTGGTGTGGCCCTTCCTCCAGGCGGCCGGATACTCGCTGACCGACTGGGGCGGCTACTCCGACCGGCAACAGTTCGTCGGGCTGGAGAACTACCTCCGGCTGTTCTCCGACGAGCTGATCAGGAAGGCGTTCTGGCACAACGTCTTCTTCCTGGTCACCGTGCCGCTGTTCACCATCGCGCTGGCCCTGTTCCTGGCGTTCCTGCTCAATGTGGGCGGACGCGAGGACAAGGCCGGCATCCGGGGGGTCTTCGGCTCCGGCCTGTACAAGGTGATCTTCTTCTTCCCGCAGGTGCTGTCCCTGGTCGTCATCGCGGTGATGTGGCAACAGATCTACCGCGCGGACGGCCAGGGCCTGATCAACGGCGTACTGATGAAGATCGGTCTGGTCGACCAGAACGACCCGATCACCTTCGTGTACGACCCGGAGCCCTTCCTCGGCGTACCGGCGGTGTTGTGGTGGCTGTTGGTGATCGCGGTCTGGAGCGGCGCCGGTTTCTACATGGTGTTGTTCTCGGCGGCTATGCAGTCCATCCCGAAGGACATCTACGAGGCGGCCATCCTCGACGGCGCGGGCCGCTTCCACACCTTCTTCCGGATCACCCTGCCGCTGCTGCGGGACACCGTCTCGGTGGCCTGGGTGTACCTGGGCTTCATCGCGCTGGACATGTTCGCGCTGGTCTACATCATGACCCCCAGCCAGGGCGGCCCGAACCACGCCAGCGAGATCTTCGCCTCGGTGATCAACTTCAACGCCTTCCAGCGGGGCCAGTTCGGCTACGCCTGTGCGATCGCGGTGGCCCTGGCGATCTTCACGATCCTGCTGGCCGCGTTGCAGCTGCGGATCACCCGTCGTGAGCGCATCGAGTACTGAGGAGACACCGACGATGAGCACGGTGACCCACCCTCCGGCCGGGCCCGGTCAGGCCCCACCGTCGGACCGTACGCCGGGCCCACGCGCCGCCGTCGACGGCGGCGGCGCCGGGGCGAAGATCTTCAACGGCTTCTCGCATCTCTTCCTGGCCGTCTGGGCGATCATGGTGGTCTACCCGCTGCTGTGGGTGGTCATGTCGGCGCTCAAGACCGACTCGGAGGTCATCCGCAAGCCGCTGTCGCTGTTCCCGGAGACGTTGCAGTGGGACAACTTCGCCCGGGCCTGGACCGAGGGACAGATCGGTTCGTTCTTCCTCAACACCGTGCTGGTGCTGACCGGAAGCGTCTTCCTCACCATGCTGCTCGGCTCGATGGCCGCGTACGTGCTGGCCCGCTACGAGTTCCCCGGCAACCGGCTGATCTACTACATGTTCCTGTCCGGGCTGACCCTGCCGGTCTACCTGGCCGCGGTGCCGCTGTTCAAGGGCGTCTACAACATGGGCGTGACCCTGCCCTTCCTCGGCCCGAACAGCTATTTCATGCTGATCCTGGTCTACGTGGCCTGGTCGCTGGCGTTCACGGTCTTCTTCATGCACTCCTTCTTCCGTACCCTGCCGGACGCGATCGCCGAGGCGGCCATGGTGGACGGGGCCTCCCACAGCCGGTTGTTCTTCAGCGTCATGCTGCCGATGGCCAAACCGGGCCTGATCAGCATCGGCATCTTCAACGTCCTCGGGCAGTGGAACCAGTGGTACCTGCCGACCCTGCTGATGCAGTCGGTGGCCGACGAACCGAAGAAGCAGGTCATCTCCCAGGGCCTGATCGAACTCTCGGTCAACCAGGGCTACCGCTCCGACTGGTCCGGCCTGTTCGCCGGGGTCACCATGGCGATGCTGCCGGTGCTGATCGTCTACATCGTCTTCCAGCGCCAGGTGCAGTCCGGCCTCACCGCCGGTGTGAGCAAGTAACGAGACCGGTGGCGCCTTCGGTGTTCGCGGGCCACGAGACCGGCCACCCGATCGGTGGGCTGCGTGACACCGAGGCCGACAGCCGGCTCACCGATTGTCGAACGTGATGCCCAGGTGGTCGCGGAGCGCGGCGTGCCCCGCAGGGGTGAGCCGTACGGCGCGGCCGGAGCCGATCCGCACCACCCACCGGTTGTCGAGAAACGTCTCGCACAGTTTCGCGCCGGCCAACCCGCCGAGGTGCTCACGGCGTTCCGTCCAGTCGAGGCAGCCGCGCACCAGCGGTCGGCGGCCCGGCCGTGGCTGCGCCGGATCCCAGCCGACCAGGTCGGCCAGCCAGGCCCGTCCGGCGGGAGTCAGAGTGAAGCCGGCGTCGATGTCCAGCAGCCCCTGCCCGGTCATCGCGTCGGTCACCGCCACGCCGATCTGTCCGGCGAGGTGGTCGTAGCAGGTGCGGCCCCGGCGCAGCGCCGCGCTGGCGGTGGCCGCCCGCAGACTGCCGGTGCGGGCAGGACGCGGCTCGGTACGCGCCGCCAGATCTTCCAACAGTTGTGCCACCGAAGGGTCCGCGAGCTGTACGTACCGGTGTCGACCCTGCCGCCGTTCGACGAGCAGGCCGCCGGCGACCAGACGATGCAGGTGCGCGGTGGCGGTGGAGGGCGCGACACCGGCGTGCGCGGCCAGTTCGCTCGCGGTCCACGACCGGCCGTCCAGCAACGCGAGGCAGATCCCCGCACGGGTCTCGTCGGCCAGCAGCGCCGCGAGCCCGGCGAGGTCAGCAGCGAAGGTCACCGGCCAATTGTCGGGTACGACAGTTCGGTGCTCATCGAAGGGTTCTGGCCGTAGCCTTCGCCGCGAGAAGGAGATCCACGGCCGCGAGACGGCCCTCGCCGTGCTGACCAACCCGGCATTCGTGGTGCCACCGGTTCCGCCCGCCTGCGCCGGGGTCGCCTGGCTGCGGGCCACCGTCGGCCGGTTCAGCCAAGGCACCGAGCACGAACGGCGGCGCGCGTTGTCGACGGCGATTCTGGACCAGATCTCGCCGGACTCGCTGCGCCACGCCGGTGCGGTCCACCCGGTGACGGCCCTGGCCCGTCGGCTGGGGGTGACCGGGTCCGTGGTGGAGTTGGTCCGCGACGTGGCGCAGGCCTACCAGCCGGGCACCGGCGACGAGCCGCGGGCGGACGCCGCGGTGGACCGGTTGGTCGCGATCTTCGGCGGCAGCTTCGACGAACCGACCGCAGCCCGCATCGGTGTGCTCGTGCAGGCGTGCGAGGCCACGGCCGCCCTGATCGACCGGACCCGGCACCGGCGGGTCGACGACGTGCTGCGCGATGATCCGCCGGTGCCGGCAACCAGGCGGCAGGCGCTGGTCACCACCACCGTGGCGGGCGTGACCGTCCAGGCCGGCGAGGTGGTCCGGGTACGCCTGGCCGGCGACCTGGCGTTCGGCGCGGGCCCTCGGCGTTGCCCCGGCCGCGCCCATGCGCTCGCGCTGGTGGCCGGAGCACACCGATGAGCGGCTTCGCGGCGTTGCATCGCGCCGGTGACCCGTTGGTCCTGCCGAACGTGTGGGAGGTGGCGTCGGCCCGCCTTCTGGTCGAGGCCGGGTTTCCCGCGCTCGGCACCACCAGTCTCGGCGTCGCGGCCACCAACGGCCTGCCCGACGGCGTCGGCGCGACCGAGGCCGAGAGCCTGGCGCTCGTCCGCAGCCTGGCGGCGCTGCCGGTGCAGCTGACCGTCGACATCGAGACCGGATCGGTCGCCGCGGCGGTCGCGGTGGCCGAGGCCGGCGCGGTGGGGGTGAACGTCGAGGACGCCCTGCGTCCGGCGGCGGAGCACGCGACACTGATCCGCTTGGTGAAGCGGGAGGTGCCGGAGCTGTTCGTCAACGCCCGCACCGACACGCACTGGCAGCGTCCCGGCGATCTGGCCGAGGCGGTCAGCCGGGTACGGCGCTACGCGGACGCCGGTGCGGACGGGGTGTTCATTCCCGGCCTGTCCGAGCCCGCCGACATCGCGGCCGTCGTGGCCGCCGTCGACGTGCCGGTCAACATTCTGTTCCTGCCGGACCGGCACACCGTCGCAGCCCTGGCCGAACTGGGCGTGCGGCGGATCAGCACCGGCTCCCTGCTGTTCCGGGCGGCCCTGGCCGCCATCGTGGACACCGCCACCGCCGTCCGCGACGGCCACCCGATCCGCCCGAACCTGCCACCGTACGCACAGGTGAACGCCGGGTCCGGGCTACCTGGCTGATCAACTCCGTTTCGGCGCGATGGTGGTGTCCCGCTCGCGCGGACCCCGCCATTGCGCCGTAACGGTTCTGCGCCCCGTCGTCCCCGCTTCCTCCGTGGATGAGCGAACCGACATCAGGTGCTTGACTCGTCAATATCTTAACGAGTAAGTTCGATGTAGATCGATGTTTGTCTCACGGAAAGCAGGTGAACCGTGCTGAAGTCCCTTGCTGTCGCCGCGGCCGTGGCAGGAGTGCTTGTCGCCGCCCCTCCCGCCTCGGCGGCAACCGCCGAGTCGGGGTGGGGAAGATATCTGCCCGGAAACTGCCTGCCGGGCACGTTCTGCGGCTGGGCCAACTGGGACCACCCGCCGGAGGGCCCCACCGCGACTCCCTCCCTGGTGACCACCACCGACTGGTCCGGCAGCGTCACGGTGTTCAACTTCTACAACTACACCTCCCGCAACGTCGACATCGACTGGTTCCTGCCGGGGACGGCCTACGCCGGCACCTTCTGCGCCACCCCTGGCGACGCGGACCTGTACGTGCCGATGACCGTGACGAAGGTGGTCTTCCACACGCGCAACTGCCGGTGAATCCCCACCACGAGAAGTAGGTGAACCATGCTCAAGACCATGTTGAAGTCCCTCGCTGCCGCCGCAGCCGTCGCAGGCGTGCTGGCCGCCGCCCCTCCCGCCTCGGCGGCCCCGGCCCAGGCGTCAAACGGAATCTGGCCGTCCGGGAACTGCCCGCAGGGCGTGTTCTGCCTCTGGCCCGAATGGAACGAATGGATGACGCCGGCCCTGACGACCAACACCGACTGGTCCGGCGAGATCCCGGGAGGGCTGTTCTACAACAACACCTCCCGCAACGTCGACATCACCTTCCGCTGGCAGCATGACTCGCCGTGGGGCCCCTTCACCATCTGCCTCACCCCCGGCAACGGGCAGGACACGTACTGGCCCGGGATCGTGACAACGGTAAAAGTCCACACGCAGCCCTGCGTGTGGTGATCCGCTCGGCGAATCCGATACCGACAATCGACAAGTCAGGTGAACCGTGCTCAAGAACATGCTGAAGTCCCTCGCTGTCGCCGCGGCCGTCGCAGGCGTGCTGGTCGCCGCCGCTCCCGCCTCGGCGGCGACCGCGCACACGTCGGATGAGAGCCACCCGCCCGGGAACTGCTCGCAGGGCGTGCTCTGCATCTGGCCTGATTTCAACCCGTGGGGGACTCCGTCCCTGGTGACCGCCGCCAACTGGTCCGGCGGCGTCACCGGGTTGTACTTCTACAACTACACCTCACGCAGCGTCGACATCAGCTTCACGTTCGGCGCGTCGGAGTACACGAGATGTGCCAACCCCGGTGGCGGAGACCTGTATCTGCACGTGAACGTGACGAAGGTGAGCTTCCGCAACGGCACCTGCGTCTGGTGATCCCGTAACACCGCCCGGACGGACCGAGGCGCGGCAGCGTGTCGGTGGGTACGGGCAGGATGGGGGTGTGCTGGTCGCGGTGGTGGCGGGGGAGGGCGGTGCGGGCGTGCTGTGCCCGCTGCGCTCGGACGGGCAGTGCGCCGGTCCGCCCGAGCCCGTCACCGACCTCGCCACCGCCGTCGCCGCGCGGGAGGCCCAGGACCGGCCCCGCTGGGTCTGGGCCTCCGGCGCGACCCTCTACCCCAGCCTGCTGCGCGCCGGGGTCCGGGTCGAGCGCTGCCACGACGTCGAGCTGACCGAGTCCCTGCTGCTCGGCCACGCCGGCCGCTGGGGTGAGCCGCGTTCCCTGGCGGCGGCCTGGGCCCGGCTGACCGGCGCGCCGGTGCCGCCCGATCCGCCGCCGCGGGCCGCCGCCCCACCCGGGGCCGGGCAGGCCGCACTCTTCGAGGCCGTGCCCGGGCCGCCGGGCCCCGGCATCACCGCGTTGACCCGGGTGTACGCCGACCAACTCGACCGCATCGCGGCCACCGGGCATCCCGGCCGGTTCCGCCTGCTGGTGGCCGCCGAGTCGGCCGGCGTGCTGATCGCCGCCGAGATGGGGGCGGCCGGGCTGCCCTGGCGGGCCGACGTGCACGACACCATCCTCACCGAGCTGCTGGGAGAGCCCTCCCCGGTGGGCGGCCCGCCGCGTCGGCTGGCCGAACTGGCCGCCCGGATCGCGGAGGCCTTCGGCGTACGCCAGTTGCATGCCGACTCCCCGGCCGAGCTGCTGCGGGCCTTCTCCCGGGCCGGCATCGACCTGCCCAACACCCGGTCCTGGGTGCTGCGCGGGGTCGACCATCCGGCGGTGCCGCTGGTCCTGGAGTACAAGGAGCTGTACCGGATCTGGACCGCGCACGGCTGGGCCTGGCGGGACGCCTGGGTCCGCGACGGCCGCTTCCAACCGGAGTACGTGCCCGCCGGGGTGGTGTCCGGTCGGTGGGCCACCCGGGGCGGTGGCGCGTTGCAGATCCCGAAGGTGATCCGCCGGGCCGTGGTGGCCGATCCGGGTTGGCGGTTCGTGGTGGCTGACGCCGGGCAGTTGGAGCCCCGGGTGCTGGCGGCCGTCTCCGGTGACGGCGGGCTGGCGCGGGCGGGGGCGACCGGGGACCTGTACGCGGCTCTGGCGCGGGACGCCTTCGGCGGTGACCGGGGGCGGGCGAAGCTGGCCCTGCTCGGTGCGATGTACGGGCAGACCGGCGGGGCGGCCGTACCGGCCCTGGCGGTGTTGCGGCGCAACTACCCGACGGCCTTCGGGTACGTCGAGGCGGCGGCGCGTACCGGTGAGGCCGGCGGGTTGGTGCGCTCCTGGCTGGGGCGTACCTGCCCGCCGGGCACGGCGGGTTTCGCCACCGATGAGGGGCCGGTCGATCCGGACGCGGCCGGCGACCCGCAGTCGCCCCGGGCCCGGGCGGCGCGGTCCCGGGGCCGGTTCACCCGCAACTTCGTCATCCAGGCCACCGCCGCCGAGTGGGCCTCCACCCTGCTGGCGGTGCTGCGCGGCGAGCTGGCCGGCACCGAGGCCGAGCTGGTCTTCTTCCAGCACGACGAGGTGATCGTGCACTGCCCGGCCGAGCAGGCCGAGACGGTGGCCGAGGCGGTCCAGCGGGCCGGTAGGCAGGCCACCGCCCTGCTGTTCGGCGACACCCCGGTGCGCTTCCCGCTGGACCTGTCGATCGTCGAGTCCTACGCCGACGCGGCCTGAGCGAACCGGAACACTGCCCAAGGCAACCTTTCCTCGGGCGCGGCCGGTACTACCTCGGTGAGGCGTCTTGCGGGGAAGGGCGGGCACGGGTGAACACACCGGAGGGTTTCGACGACTTCGTCGCGACTCGGTCGACGCGGTTGCTGCGTACCGCCTTCCTGCTCACTCGGGACTGGGCGCTGGCCGAGGACCTGTTGCAGACCGCGCTGGCGCGGGCCTGGGAGGCGTGGCGGCGCATCGACGGCGATCCCGAGCCGTACGTGCGCCGGATCATCGTCAACACGTACGCCTCCTGGTGGCGACGGCGATGGCGCGGAGAGTTGCCCACCGCCGAGCTTCCCGAGGTGAGTGTGGCGGCGGATCCGCACACCGGCTTCGACGACCGCGACCAGCTCTGGCGCGCCCTGGGGCGGCTGCCGCGCCGACAGCGGGCCGTGCTCGTCCTGCGCTATTTCGAGGAGTTGTCCGAACACGAGGTCGCCGAGACCCTCGGCTGCTCGGTCGGCACGGTCAAGAGCCAGGCCAGCCGGGCGCTGGCCAAGCTGCGACTGGACGAGACGCTAGCTCCGGAAGGGATGCCGCGATGAACCTGACCGATCTCACGCAGGTGCTCGACGAGCGCTCCCACGCCGCGATCGAGCAGGCCACGCACCGGGCCCGGCTGCACGGCGTACGCGCCAAGGTGCGCGCGCGTCGTCGGCGGCGGATCGCGGCCTGGGCCACCGCCGGGGTCGTCGTGGCGGCGACCGTGACTCTCGTCCTCCCCGGAGTGCGTCCGGACCTGACCCCCACTCCCGCGGTCAGCCCGTCGTCGACCCCGACCGTCGAGGGATTCCCGGAGTACGCGAACGGGGCCCGCGTGGTGGCCGCCCGCAGTGTCCCGCTGTCGACGCGCCGGGTCGAGGTGACAGTGGTGCCGACCACCCTCGACCTGGTCATCTTCACCCGCTGCGACGCCGTCGACGAGGACATCACGGTGGAGCGGACGGTACATGTCGCCGGCCGGCTCGTCACCGAGGGAACGTGCCACGACGGCAGCCTGCGTCCGCACGACTGGGCGGGTCTGGGCGTCACGGTCGGCCAACCGGCCACCGTCGTGCTGACCGTCACCGGTGCCTACCGGTCCGGCGACGCGGGCGAGATGGCGGTGCCGGTCCCCGAGCGCGGGGAGGTCGGGATCGCCATCGGCGAGCGGATGCCGTTCGACCGCTTTCCGTTGCCGCCCCGGCCGGCGGGCACCCTCAACCCGCTGACCGAGACGGATCTGCCGGCGGGATGCAGCGAGGCGCTGTGCCAGAACGTCATCATCCTCCGATCGGACCCCCAGGACCCGACCCGCCCGGTGAGCAGGGAGCTGACCTGGCCGACGCTGACGTCCATCGACATGGTGTCCCAGACGCCCGGTCTGCTGCGCGTACGGGTCGCCGGTGTGCAGGTCGCCGTCGGCGAGTGGTGGGACTACCAGGCGACCGGCACCGCGATGTACGGCGACACCGGCGGCCAGTGGAAGAGTGACTTCGACCTCGACCTGCACCACGGTGACCGGGTACGGGTCGAGGTCGTACCCGAGCACGTCACCGGCGCCTGGCAGATCGTCCTGACCCCGGCGGTCGGCGACGGCGGCTAGCGACAGCGCCGACCACTGTCGGTCCGCCAACCTCATCGAGTAGCAAATGATTGGCGAAGGATACCCAAATTATACGATTTGCCCCGCCACCCTCCTTTGGCGCCAGTCGTTGCAATCGGTGTGCGTAGGAGGGGGACGGCCAGGGCCAGGCCGCCCCACGTGGGAGGGAGCCCGGCTCTGAACCGGATCGCAGGAATGATCATCGCCGCAGGGGGTGGTCGCCGTATCGGCGGCCCGGAGGCCCTGCTGCACCAGGGCGGTAAGCCCCTGGTCGACCAGATGATCGACACGCTGACCGAGGCGGGCTGCGGGCAGATCGTGGTCGTCCTCGGCGCCGCGGCCGACCAGGTCCGCGAGACCGCCGACCTGGACCGCGCCACCGTGGTGGTCAACCGGGCCTGGGGTACCGGGGTCGGCTCATCCATCCGCGCCGGCCTGGCCGGGTTGGACGACGACCGCATCGAGGCGGTAGTGGTGGTGCCGGTGGACATGCCCGGGTTGACCGCCGCCGCCGTTCGCCGGGTGACCGCCCTGCCCTTCCCGGACGTGCTGGTCTGCGCCACCTACAACGGCCTGCGCGGCTACCCCATGCTGTTCGGCCGCCGGCACTGGGCCGGCATCGCCACCCTGGCCAGCGCCGACGTCGGGGCCCGCCCCTACCTGCTGGCCCACAAGGACCAGATCGTCGACATCGCCTGCGACGCCGTAGCCGACGGCAGCCGCGTAGACACCCCCGAACTCATGGCCCTCTATGGCCTCTCCGTCCCCGAACAACGCATCCCCGTCTAGCCCCACCCCCGCACGCCCCCGCGCCCCCACCCCGCCCGCCCCAGCGCGGCCCCTCTCCCCGTCGATCTTGCACTTTTGGTCGCCGAGATGGGCGGAATGCCACCTATGCGGGGACAGAAAGTGCAAGATCGACGGGCGCTCAGGCCCGCGTTAGGGCGTGGTGGTCAGGGGAGGGTGTTGGTGGTGGTCAGGGTGCGGTACCAGTGGGCGGAGTCTTTCCAGGTGCGTTGCTGGGTGTCGTAGTCGACGTGGATGATGCCGAAGCGGCGGTCGTAGCCGTACGCCCACTCGAAGTTGTCCAGCAGGGACCAGACGAAGTAGCCGCGTACGTCCGCGCCGGCGGCCATCGCGACGTGGGTGGCGGCGATGTGGCGGCGCAGGTAGTCGACGCGGCGGTCGTCGTGGACGGCGCCGTCGGGGGAGACCTCGTCGTCGAAGGCGGCACCGTTCTCGGTGATCATCAGTGGCAGGTCGGGATATTCGCGGTGCAGCCGCAGCAGCAGCTCGGTCAACCCGGCCGGTTCGATGTTCCAGCCCATCGCGGTGTACGGGCCGGGCTGCGGCAGGAACTCCACCTGCTCCGAGCCGACCCAGGCCGAGTGCGCCGAGCGGCCGTGCCCGTCGGAGTCCGACTTCGGTGACGCGCCGTCCCAGGCGCGGACCAGGGTGGTCGAGTAGTAGTTGACCCCGAGCACGTCCAACGGCACCGCCGAGGTGCGCTCGTCGCCGTCGCGGACGAAGGACCAGTCGGTGACACCGGCGGTGTCGGCCAGCAGGTCGGCCGGGTATGCCCCGTCCAGCATCGGGCCGAGGAAGGCCCGGTTGGCCAGCGCGTCGATGCGGCGTACCGCGTCGGCGTCGGCGGCCGAGTCCGAGGCCGGTCGGATCACGTGCAGGTTCAAGGTGACCGACAGTTGCGCGGCGGGTGCCAGCTCCCGGATCACCCGCCCGGCCAGCCCGTGGGCCAGGTTCAGATGGTGTACGGCGGCCAGCGCCGCAGCCGGTTCGGTACGCCCCGGCGCGTGCACCCCGGAGGCGTACCCGAGGTAGGCCGAGCACCACGGCTCGTTGAAGGTGGTCCAGGTGTGCACCCGGTCGCCGAGGGCCCCGACGATGGCGGTGGCGTAGTCCGCGAAGCGCGCGGCGGTGTCCCGCGCCGGCCAACCCCCGGCGTCCTCCAACTCCTGCGGCAGGTCCCAGTGGTACAGCGTGGCCACCGGCTGGATGCCCAGCTCCAACAGCCGGTCCACCAGCCGGGAGTAGAAGTCCACCCCGGCCTGGTTGATCGGCCCGGAACCGCCGGGCTGCACCCGGGGCCAGGCGATCGAGAACCGGTACGCCCCGACACCCAGGGCGGCCAACTGGTCGAGGTCGTCGGCCCAGCGGTGGTAGTGGTCGGCCGCCACGTCGCCGGTGTCCCCGTTGAGGGTGCGTCCCGGGGTGTGGCTGTAGGTGTCCCAGATCGAGGGTCCCCGGCCGCCCTCCTTGGCCGCCCCCTCGATCTGGTACGCCGCCGTGGCCGTACCCCAGATGAAGCCCGGGGGGAACCGTACGTCGCTCACCTTGCCACCTCCGTGATCTCGCAGCGGTATCCGGCCGAGACTCCCGCCACCACCTCGGCGGTGGCCGTCCCGTCGCGGTAGTGCACCTCGAACTCGGTGCCCGGCCCGTCGCCCGGCGACGGTATCCGTACCCGGGTGCGTTGCCCCGGCGTCGGGGCGTACAGCCGCAACCGGACGTCGTCGGCCCACGGGTAGTCGGGCCGGTCGGTGACCGACCCGAAGGGGATGACCGCGCCCGGCCGGGCCAGCACCGGCACGGTGTCGAAGCCGTGCTTCTCGTTCACCCAACCCGGCCCGGTGACCTGGGCCCCGGTCATCAGGTTCGTCCAGGTGCCGGCCGGTACGTAGTAGGTGACCTGCCCGTCGGCGCTCATCACCGGGGCGACCAGCAGGTCCGGCCCGAGCATGTACTGCCGGTCCAGGTAGGCGGTGGTCGGGTCGTCCGGGAACTCCAGGATCATCGGCCGCATCACCGGTATCCCCTCCCGGTGGGCCTCGTCGGCTGCCGCCGCCAGGTACGGCATCAGGCTCAACTTGAGCCGGGTGAACCGGCGCAGCACCTCGACGGCCTCCTCGTCGTACGCCCACGGCACCCGGTACGAGCCGGAGCCGTGCAGCCGGGAGTGGGAGGAGAGCATCCCGAAGGCGATCCAGCGTTTGAACACCGCCGCATCCGGGGTGCCCTCGAAGCCGCCGATGTCGTGGCTCCAGTACCCGAAGCCGGAGGCGGCCAGGGACAGCCCACCGCGCAGCGACTCCGCCATGGCCACGAAGGTGGACTCGCAGTCGCCACCCCAGTGCACCGGGAACTGTTGCCCACCGGCGGTCGCCGAGCGGGCGAAGACCACGGCCTCACCCGTCCCGCGTTCGGCCTCCAGCAACTCGAAGACGGTCTTGTTGTAGAGGTAGGAGTAGTAGTTGTGCATCCGCTGCGGGTCGGCGCCGTCGTGCCAGATCACCTCGGTCGGGATGCGTTCCCCGAAGTCGGTCTTGAAACAGTCGACGCCCATGTCGAGCAGCACCTTGAGCTTGTCGGCGTACCACCGCGCGGCCTCGGGGTTGGTGAAGTCGACGAGCGCCATCCCGGCCTGCCACTTGTCCCACTGCCAGATCGACCCGTCCGGGTTGCGGACCAGGTAGCCGGCCTGCCGTCCCTCCTCGAACAGGTACGACCGCTGGGCGATGTACGGGTTGATCCAGACGCACACCTTCAGCCCGCGCTCGTGCAGCCGGCGCAGCATCCCCTCCGGGTCCGGGAAGGTGGCCGGGTCCCAGATGAAGTCGACCCAGTGGAACTGCCGCATCCAGAAGCAGTCGAAGTGGAACACCGACAGCGGCAGGTCCCGCTCGGCCATCCCGTCGATGAACTCGGTGACGGTCTTCTCGTCGTACGAGGTGGTGAACGAGGTGGACAGCCACAGCCCGTACGACCAGGGGGGCACCCGGGCCGGGCGGCCGGTCAGCGCGGTGTAGCGGCGCAGCACCTCCTTCGGGCTGGGCCCGTCGATCACGTGGTAGGTCAGCGACTGTCCGGGCACGCTGAACTGGGTCTGCGACACCACCTCGGAACCCACCTCGAACGACACGTGCTCCGGGTGGTCCACGAACACCCCGTAGCCGGCGCTGCTGAGGTAGAACGGCACGTTCTTGTACGCCTGCTCGCTGGCCGTGCCACCGTCGGCGTTCCAGATCTCCACCGTCTGGCCGTTCTTGACGTACGCCCCGAAGCGCTCGCCCAGCCCGTAGATGGTCTCCCCGACGCCGAGCGTCAACCGGTCGTGCACGTACTTGCCGCCCTCGGCGTCCGTGACCACCCCGATGCTGCGTTCCGTGGAGGAGGTGACCAGCCGGTCGCCGCGCAGGAAGTCGACCTGCCAGGGCCCGGTCAGCGCCACCCGGACAGTCAACTCCCCGGTGGTCAACCGGGCGCTGAGCCCGGTCACCTCCACCTGCACCGGATGATCGGTGGCCTCGGCCAGGGTGAAGCGGGGCTGTTTGGGCAGCCCACCATGGTGGTGCCCGACGGTCACCCCGACCACCCCAGGGGCGGGGGAGAAGAAGCGTACGGTGACCACCGGGCGGTTGAGGGTGTCACCCCGGCCGGTGATCCTGCCGATGGGCGCGAACACGGTGAACGAGCGTTCGTCCGGCTCCACCGATTCCACCGCGCCGGGTCGCAGCACGGTGACGCCGGGACGCAGTTGCCAGTACCCGTCGGTGAACTTCACTTGTCGGCTCCTGCCTGATGAGTGTCGGGCCGGTTCTTCGTCAGGGCCCGCGTCGGGTCACCGCGCGACGCAGGGCCGCGGTGTCGTCGTCCGCACCGGGCCGTCGGCGGCCGCCGGCTTGCGGGTCCGCAACCCTGCCGCCTTCGGTACGCGGTGGGCCGCTCGATCCGCGTACCTGAAGGGCGCACGGCAGCAGTTGCTGGTGGATCTCCCGGTCACCGCCGTCGACCTGCCGCAGCAGCATCTCGATGGCGATGCGGCCCAGTGCCGTCCCGGGCGAGTTCATCGCGGTCAGTGCCGGGGTGGCCAGTTCGGCTACCTGCGGCGAGGTGACCATCGAGACCACGGAGACGTCGTCCGGCACGCTCATGCCACGGCTGTGGAGTTCGCCGAGCAGGCCGAAGACCGCGCTCTCGTTCATCGCCAGGATCGCGGTCAGATCCGGTGCCTGGCGCAGGGCGGTGGCCAGGGCGCGGCGCCCGCCGGCCGCACTGTCCTGGGTGGGGATCATCATCGGCTCCAGACCGTGTGCCGCCATCGCGGCGGTGAAGGCGTCCCGGGTACGCAGGGCCGGGCCGTACCCCTCGGCGATGGCCTCGGCGGAGTGGTTGACGTACACGATCCGCCGGTGGCCGAGGTCCACCAGGTGCCCGACCGCCTCCGCCACCGTCCGGTCGAAGTCGATGTCCACGTACGACAGATCAGTGGTGTCGGCGGTGCGGCCGATGAGCACCAGCGGCATGTCGAGTTCACGCAGCACCTCCACCCGCGGATCGTGCAGTTGCACCTCCATCAGCAGCGCCCCGTCGAGCATCCGCTGACTGGCCAGCCGGCGCAGTTCGTCGCGTTCGCCGACCCCGATGGGGGCGAGCACCAGGTGGTAGCCGGCCGCGCTGGCACCGGCCGCCGCGCCAGTGACGAAGGCGGTCTCGGTGGCGCCCAGGCCGCGTTCGTCCATCGGCAGCAGCAGGCCCAGAATCCGGCTGCGCCGGCTGGCCAGCCCACGGGCCATGGCGTTGGGCTGATAGTCCAACTCCGCCATGGCGGCCAGCACCTTGTCCCGGGTGGCCTGGGAGATCGGGCGGGCCCCGGTGAGCACGTACGACACCGTGCTGACCGACACCTGGGCCAGGCGCGCCACATCATGCATGGTCGCCACCCCGGCACCTCCCTGCGGTAAGCCGGCCCCGTGCATCGAAGCGGTTAGTCGAAACGTTTCGACGAACGTAGGCCACACGCTACGGCCACGTCAATAGGCGAACATGAATAAACCCCCACCCCACCCCACCCGCCCCACGCCCGCCGCTCGCCCCGTTGATCATGAGGTTAGCGGCAGTCGAGGAGATCAACACTGCCGTCAACCTCATGGTCAACGACCCTGGGGGCCGGCCGGGAGGGCTGCGGGTGGGTGGGGGGCGGGGGGTGGGGGGGCGGGGGGGGGGGGGGGGGGGGGGGGGGTGGGGGGGGGGGGGGGGGGGGGGGGGGGGGGGGGGGGGGGGGGGGCCCGGGGGGGGGGGGGGGGGGGGGTTAGCCGTCGATGTTGAACTTGTTCAGGAGGGTGGGGGCTAGCAGGCCGATCGAGGCCAGGATCGAGATGACGGTCAGTGCGGGGCGGACGATGGCCATCTCGGTGCGCCCGCCGGCCCGCAGAGCGATCTTGTCGGGCAGGCTGATCGGTGTCCACATCCGGCGTTTGATCGGGATCGGCCAGAGGATCGGCACCCCGGCTCTGGTGATCATGTCGCCGAGGATGTGCACGAAGCAGCCCACCCCGACCGCCAGCCCGATCAACGGGTACCCCCGATCACCCGGCAGGTTGGTCGCGGTGACCACGGCCGCACCGGCGGAGATCAGGGTGACGATGAGCCAGCCCGCCCGCTCGGCCCACTTGTCGAACAACCCGCGCAGCGCCAGACCGATCATGAAGAACAGGATGCCGATGACCGCCCACTTGCCGTACTTCGCGCACAGAGTGGTGGTGCCCCAGCCGACCAGCACGGTGAACGGGATGGTGTGGGTCAGGGTCCGGTGGCCGTTGTTGCGCTTGGGGTCGCGGCTGAGCTTGGTGGCGTAGTAGACGCCCAGCGAGATCTTCTCCACCACCTCGGCGATGAACAACGAGAAGACCCCGAAGGTACGGGCCACGGTCGCCCCACCCTTGTTGCGGGTCACCTTGCCGGACAGGTCGAGGTCGGGCAGCAGGGCCCCACCGGCACAGACGGCCGTGCCGGCGGCCAGGGCCAACGGAGACTGCTCGTAGTCGTAGAACTGCTGTAGCGCCCAGGACCCGCTCAGCCATACCGCCGCGCCGGACAACGCGTGCGATGGACCCATCATCTCGGCTCGCCCTCCCCAGGGATCTTGAGCGCCAAAACTACGTCACTGTAGTTCGCCGCGCCGCCGCAGGGGCATCACTGTAATGTCCACAAGAGACAACATCGGAGCATGATCCGCAGACCGAGCCGACCACCAGGGAGTATGGCAGTCGGAACCGGCTCGCCAGGGCACTGTGTCGGCCATGGGACGCGGCCTGCCGCCCAAGCGCTACCCGAGGAGACCACACGGTTCATCCGGCTGCTCCGGGTGGCGCGCCGGCCGGTCAGGCATCGGAATCGATGTGGCCCTGCTTCTCCACACACATCGTTGGCGTGGGGTGACACCCGGCCGGACTATGATGCGTCCCGATGATCCCGGGCGGGTACCTGCGTTGGCTTCCGGTCATGGTGACTGCCGTGGCTCTCGTCATGGCCAGCCTGGTCGGCAGACGTCACCTCGTGGCCTGTTACCGGCAGCGCGGCGTCCCAGCGGAGCTGGCGGTCCGGCGGGCCTTGGCCACGACGGTCATGGCGGTCTGGACGCTGCCGTGGCTGATGGTGGTCCTCACCCCACTCGACGCACCCCGAGAGGTTCGGCTGGTGCCGCTGCGTGACCTTGTGGAGATCCTCGCCGGCCATCCGCTGACCGCGTTCTTCCAGATCGTGGGCAATCTACTGGTGTTCGCGGCGGTGGGGTTCGGTCTGGGCATGGGGTGGCAGGTCCGGTTCGCATCTGTGGTCGTAGCGGTTGCAGGCATGTCGACCGCGGTGGAAGCCCTGCAGTACGCCCTCGCGCTCGGACGCGTCTCATCGATCGACGACGTGCTGTTGAACGCGACGGGTGCAGGCCTGGCCGTCCTCGCGGCACGTCGGCTGCCCGTTCCCGATCGCCTGCTGTCACCACCGTCGCGATAGCCTCTCCCGGTCACGGAGCCGGACACCCACCACGGCGTGGGACAACCGCCTCCACCGCTGGTCGCGTCGCAGCCCGGCTGGAGTAGCCGGAACCTCTCGGCGTCCGGTCATGCCGCGAGTCGCGCGCTACCCGACGGGTCACGGCCTGTTTGGCGGCCGACGCCGGTTCCTGCCGAGTCGAGTCTGCTGTTGGAACAGGGCCGGGACTGACCGTGCCCTGAGCGCCACCCGAGTGGCTCGCCTTCACCGTCCTGCAACGAACCTGCGGCTAGACGCCGGTAGCGGCCGCAGCTACAACACGGCCGTTACCAGGAGGTCCGAAGTCAGCCGCTTCGACGGTTGCCGTACTGGCGAGGACTCTGCACCGTGCCGGAACGGCCGTGGGCGCGGCTCGCGGTACCCCCGGTGTGGTTGGCGGTGGGCTTGCCCTTGGACCGGCGTGCCGCCCGGTTCTCGAAGGGCTGTGGCTGCTCCTCGGTTTCCGCTTCGGCGTCAGCGGTGGGATCGGCGTCGCTGGTGGCGTCGGTCATCGGTGTCTCCTCGTGCTGTGCAGGACTGGGCTGTTCGCGGCGGATCTGGAAGCGTGGCCGCCGCGATACGCAGACGGTAGCGGGCACGCCGACCCGAGTCGGCACCGACTGCCTGGTTAACCATCCAGTCACGCAGAGCCCTCGCCGGGGTGATCCAACCACGACGCCGTCCGGGCACCCGATTTGTCGCGATGTGATCGGCTGCCTGGCGCTAGATGTTTCCGGTTCGGTGGGACTACGTCGTTCGTCGGGGTGACGCCGTATATAGGTAACGGCGGTTCCTGCCAGGGTGCCGACGGTCAGGGCGAAGGCCAGCGGGATGAAGAGGTCCCACGGTGCTGGCAGCCCGCGACCGAGAATGATGCCGGCCACCAGGCATCCGGCGGTGGTGATCGTTAGGGCGAGCGCTGCTCGTAGCCGGTATTCCGGCGGACTCGTGGCATTCCGAGGGCGGCCACGCCGGCAGTGTCGCCCCATCCGATGGCAGCGGCCGTCAAGGCGATCACCACGCCGATGTCGACCTGCCGACGAACTCTCGCCACTGGCAAGCCCCAGGAAGGGAACCTTCCTGCTGTACCCGGACGTGTGTGCAAGGTCCGCGCCCAGCAGTCGTGGATAGCCGGGTCGGATCGACTCCTCGACGCCGTCCGGGGCGGCGAGAGTGGTGGATCCGGCTCGATATCGGTGCACGTCTGGAGCGGGCGCGGAGCCTCACCGCAGCGGCCGATCATCAGGTTGAGGCGGTTCGCGCTGCCGCGAGTGTGCCTCGGGAGGCTGCCACTCCGCAGGAGACCATCGCCGCGCTGGCGCAGGTGCAGCAGGCAATCGCGGGTGCCCGTGAGGCCACCGCCGCGACGATCGGCCATGTCGATCAGGCCAGGCAACTCGTCGGTACGGTGCTGCGGGGTGGACAACCGGGTCCGCTTCTGCAGTCTCTTGACGGCGTCAAGCAGGTCTTGGTGCTTGTAGTGCAGCGTTGTGGCGCCGTGCAGCTGGCTGCTGAGGCGGCGGTCGGGCAGGCGCGGGGATTGGGGTCGTCGGGAAACTGATCGAGGCTGGTCTTTCCCCACCGGCCAGCCCTGCGCCGATGATCCGCGGCGATGCGCCGCGTGTGGTGTCCGAGCAGCAACAGGACGATCTTCCGGCGTGGGGTAGAAAGGCCACCGGGATCGAGAATGGCACGCCGACTGGTCCGCGGACCCGAGTCGGGGCCAGGACGGACGACAGCACCCGACGAGCTCTGGAGCTGGAGAACGAGTGTGCCGACACCGTTGCCGTCAAGGGTTACCGGGTGCATCAGAATCCCACGGCACAGCAGGTCGGCGACGCCCGTGACCGTACCGGTGACCGTGGTAACCCGGACAAGGACCCCGACTATCTCATCGAGGGGCACGTCTTCGACTGCTACTCGCCACAGGCCCGGACCTCGGTGCGCAACGTGTGGAGCCAGGTCCGGGAGAAGGTCGACGATGAGCAGACGCAGCGGGTGGTGCTCAACTTGAAGGATTGGGAGGGTGACGTGGCGGCTTTGCGGCGGCAGTTCGACAAGTGGCCGATCGGCGGGTTGAAGGAACTGGCGGTGGTCACCCGCGACGGTAGGATCCGTCAGATCGTCCGCGAGACTGAGAGGGCGTCCTGATGGCCGTGGAGTTCCGCCTGGTCCTGGCCGGTGCCCCGCCCGTCGCAGAGGTAGCTGCCCTGACCGCTGCCGACCCCCGCGAAGTCCCACGTCCAGCGTCGAACCCTGCCCTTTTCTCCGCCCGCCTGTACGAGCAACGCGGCTACGCCATCACCGTCCGCGCCGGAACGGACGGCTATTGGGAGGCCGAAGCGGACGGCGAGGCCCGCTGGGAATGGACCCCCACGTCGTATGTCTCCGTGACTTTCTCCATGCGGGCCGACGACATCGTCGAGACGGGGATCCCCAACATGATGGCGGCGGTCAGGAGGGCCCTCGCCGGCCGCGCCGAGGACGCGGCACTGGTGCAGGACGGCAACTACCTTCTCCTGACCCGAACCGACGGCGTTGTCCACACCTACCGCCCGGACTGGTGGCACCACTACCACCTCGACCGTTCCTTCACCGACTGACCTGCACCGCGTGCCACTCGCGGGCTGGGGGAGTCAGCTCGTGTGGATCGTGATGAGGTCTTCGAGTAGGTCCATCACCCTGGCTCGTGGCTGGCGGCCGGTCTCGACGACGCGGGAGTCCAATCGCCGTCTCCAGTCCGGAACCTCCCTAGGCTAGGGCGCCGTCCTCGATCCCATTTCGGGACCGGGGTGCCACACGTCCGTCTGCTGATCGATCGCTGCTTCGTGGAAGGCGTCCGCGAGAGCCATGATGACGGCGTTGATGCCGGGGCCGTCGCTGAAGAAGTAGTCGGCCATGGTGTTGTGGGCCTCCTGGTTGTCGATGACTGCCTCGGTGACCGCTGCTTGGAAGTCCTGCGATTCCATGAACTGCTTCTTCGAGTTGACCTTGGCCTGGTTGACCAGGTCCGGGTAAGCGAGCAGGCGCTCTACCAGTCCTTGGACGAACTCACGGATCTGAGAGGAGGAGAACGACTCGGCACCGAAGAGGTCGTTCATCTTGTCGATGACGACCTGTAGTGCGACGTACTTCGGCTCCTTCCGGGTGCCGGTGCCGGCGGCGCCGATGCCCTTGAGCTGGCCGTCACCGGTCAGCGAGATGTCGACTGCGGTCGCCTTGGTGTGCTTGACCCCGACCAGGATCACGTCGGAGAGGTCGACCTCTGCGGCCCAGGAGGAATCGGTGATGACCTTCTCCAGGAGCCGTAGGAAGGTCGACAGACTCTCCATGTAGGTGTCGCCGTAGTTGACGATTTGGCTCATGAAGTCGTAGAGCCGGACGTAGGTGGAGACGTCCTTGCGGAACAGGTCGAGGGTGTTGAGGGTGACCTTGTCGTCGGCCTCGATCGCCGCAGCGTAGCGGCGGGCGAAGTCGTTCTTGGCAGGGCTGATCGCGGCCGAGAGCGCGTTGTTGCCTTTGTGGGCGACCCACAGTGCGGCGACCTCGCGCACCTGCTCTGGTGTGTAGATCCCGGCCTGGGCGAGTTTGTTGGAGAGGTGGACGACGACGTACGGGTCGGTCTCGGTCTCCAGGGTGGCGTTGGTGAAGTACGGCTCGAACGCAGTCCGGATGTCCTCAGGCTTGTTCACGAAGTCGATGACGAACGTTTTTTGCTTCTGCTCCCCGCCCGCAGTGCGGTGAGTGCGGTTGAGCCGGGACAGCGTCTGCACGGCGGTGACCCCGGAGAGCTTCTTGTCGACGTACATGGCCGAGAGCAACGGCTGGTCGAACCCTGTCTGGTACTTGTTGGCGACCAGCATGATCTTGTATGTCGCGCCCTTGAAAGCGGCGGCCAGGTCCCCGCCGGCTCCGGGGTTCAGCTTGGCCTCGGTGAACTCGTCGTCTTTGCTTGGCTGCGGCCCCCAGTCCGAAGTCCACTCCTCGTTCTCGGGCATGGTGACCGAGCCTGAGAAGGCGACCAGGGTGCGGTAGTTGTACGAGGCGTCCTCGGCGGCCCGCTTGGCGATGTAGGCGTCGATCGCCTTCTTGTACTTCACTGCCGCCCTGCGCGAGTCGGTCACGACCATCGCCTTTGCCTTGCCCTCCAGCAGGTGGGCGACGTTGATATGGAAGTGCTCGACGATGATCTGCACCTTCTGGCTGATGTTGGTCGGGTGCAGCTTCACCCACCGCATCAGCCCCTTACGCGCCGTGGCCTCTTCCACCAGCTCGCCGTCGGCGCTCTCGGCCCGGCCGGCGATCTTCAGTGCGGTGTCGTAGGACTGGTAGCCCCTGAGCACGTCGAGGATGTAGCCCTCCTCGATCGCCTGCCGCATCGAGTAGAGGTGGAACTCGACCGGCTTCCCGTCGGGACCTTTGCGACCGAACAGCTCCAGGGTCTTGTTCTTCGGCGTCGCAGTGAACGCGAAGTAGGAGATGTTCTCCGACTCGGCCCGCTCGGTCATCTCCGCGGCCAAGATCGCCTCGACGTCGACCGCACCGCCCTCCTCGATTTCCTTGACCTCCTCTGCGGTCAACACAGCCCGCAGCTTGGAGGAGATCTTCCCGGACTGCGACGAGTGCGCCTCGTCGGCGATCACCGCGAACCGCCGCCCCTTCAGCGACGAGTCGGCCCGGATCTCATTGAGGGCGAACGGGAAGGTCTGCACCGTCACCGCGATGATCAGCTCCCCGTTCTTCAATGCGGTCGCGAGCAGCCCGGATTTCGACTTCGCCCCCGCTTTGCGAACGTCCTGTGGGCTGATCGTGGCCACGATCTTCCCCGGCCCGTCAATCTGTCGGATCGCCTCCTGGAGCTGCCCGTCGAGCACGTTGCGGTCCACGACCACAATCACCGAGTCGAAGACCTTCTCGTCGTTCACGTGCAGCCGCGCCAGCCGGTGCGCGGTCCAGGCGATGGTGTTCGTCTTGCCCGACCCTGCCGAGTGCTCGATCAGGTAGCGATGCCCCACCCCCTCCTCGCGCACTGCGGCCACGATCTTCGTCACGGCCTCCCACTGGTGGAACCGAGGGAAAAGCATGCTTGTACGCCGTACCGACGTGCCGGTCGCGACATCCCACTCCTCCTTGGTCTCCACGATCATCAACCGACCGATGATGGTGAGCCAGGCGTCCTTCTCCCAGACCCGCTCCCACAGGTACGCCGTCGCCGACCGCCCGTCCTCGCCCGGCGGATTCCCCGCGCCACTCTCGTAGCCCATGTTGAACGGCAGGAAGTGTGTCTTCTCGCCCTCCAACTTGGTGGTCATCGCGGCCAGGTCGTTGGAGACCGCGAAGTGCACCAGCGCCCGGTGCCCGAACGACAACAGCGGCTCCGGCCGCCCGTTGGTCAGCGGGTGCCGGTTCTTGCGGTACTGGTTGATCGCCTCGTCGAGAGACTGGGTGAAGTCGGTCTTCAGCTCGACGGTGGCCACCGGGAGCCCGTTGACGAAGAAAACCAGGTCGATGCTGCGTCGGTCGGCGTTGGAGAAGTGCACTTGCCGCATCACCCGCACCCGCATCGCCGCGTACTGCTCGTTGGTGGTCGCGTTCAAGCTGGTGTCGGGCCGGAACTGTGCCATCTTCAACCGACCACCACCGATGTACAGCACCCCGTTACGCAGGATGTTCAGCGTCCCGCCACCATGCTCAAGAGGCTTGTCGAGCGCCGTGGTCAGCACGTCGAGGAACTTCGCCTGCGACCCCGCCGCCTTCAACGCCTTCGCGTACGCCGGCTTCTGGGCCTCCTCTAGCCAGGCGAACAGGTCCTCGGGAAAGAGTGCCCGCTCCCTGTCGTAACCAGTGTCATTCACCGAGTAGAGCCACCCTCGGGACTCCAGGTGCGCGCAGATCTCAGACTCAAAGACGGCCTCGCTATGATCGGCGGTCACGCCATCTCCCGTAAGTCGATCTGCCCCGTCACCGCCGCCGTGATCAGCGCCGCCCGGCGCTCACGGGCGAGCTCGATGAACCGCACCGTCTCAGCGATCAGCGCGTCAATTTTCGCGGTTTGTTCGTCGAGGTAGACCGCAATGGCCCGCTGCTCGTCGAGCCGAGGAAGGTAAAGTTCGATCTCCCTCAGCTTTTCGCCGGTGAGGTGAACGAACGAGACAGCCCCGTAGTGATTGGCGTAGTAGGCGGACTCGTAGAGACGGAGCATCGACCAGTACACGAACCGTGCATCTGCCTGCGGTCCAACCCGTAGGCGGTTGACGGTCTTCTGAAAAGCGATCCCTGGCGCCGAATCAAACATGAATCCTGGACGTCCGACCGTGGCGCCGCCCTCGATTAGGAGGACATCGCCCGCGCGGAGGTCGAACACCTCCATCTCTGCTTCGGAGAACGGCATCTCATTGAGGTCCACAAGATTCACCGAGCCATCCGCACGAACATCTGCTGCCCGGACGTACGGCCGCAGATGGTCTCCGTCGCGGACCGCACGGCCCGCGTCGAGCATTTTCCCCAGACTGGTCTCACCGATGTGCTTTATCCGGCGACGAACCCATGAGTCGGTCGGTGCCAACGCGGATGAAATAACGGATCTCCGCCTCTCGCGGAGCATGTCGATCAGGCGCTGCTGCTCCTCTGTGAGCATGTCGATGCGGGCGGTCTCGCGGTCGAGGTAGCTGGCGATGGCGCACTGCGTGGTATATCCGGGGATGTACGCGTCGATCGTCTTCAGGACGGAGAAGGGGACCTCGGTGGTCCGGACGTTGGCTTGGTCGCCTGCGCCGATCCCGCGCTCGCGCTTGATGAGTTCCTCTGTGAACCACGATGACTTCATCAAGTAGGCGATGAAGTTCGGGTTGGTTCCTTCACGTGGCCGCATGACCTCGTAGTGGTAGGTCACGAGACCATCTTCTGCGGCGACGCCCATGGCACCAGCGCGAATGCTCATCTTGTTGAAAACGACGTCGTTCCGTCGGCATACCTTGTACGCGTCTAGCGACTCCGCTCGCTGAGGCGCATCCGTGAGTTGACTGCGCCGGATGACGCCCCGTGTCTGAGACACCGACATCAATGGAAGGTCGATGCCGGGGATGCGCTCGTCGATCTTCTCCATCACGTACCCGAATCGCGTCATTGCTCGACCTCCCGCAGCAGATCGAGGATCTTGGCGACCTGTTTCTCCAGGTCGGCGTCGATCTCGGCGAGAGGGCGGGGCGGGATGTACTTGTAGAAATGCCGCGTGAAGGGGATCTCATAGCCGGTCTTAGAGCGTGTCTCGGGTGGCGGTTGGGCGGCCTGGTCTGGTAGATCTTTTCTACTGTGGACGAGCGGTTGATCCT
>NZ_JBNCLD010000020.1:0-120861 GCF_049844505.1 Micromonospora sp. DT229
AGACGATCACGCGGTGGCCGCGCCACCTCTACCCGCTCCCATCAGCGAAATCTCAAACGGCGGCTGCCGTACTAGCTGCGCAAACTGCTTTCCTGGTGCGCCTGATTTTCCGTGGTGGCCGGCATTTCGCACCACGAATAGCTCCACAGCTGGCCTGGTTGACGGGTTCGAGGCGTAGCAACGCTCTGTGAAGCTGGCCTTTGGTTGGGGCTGGTTCGGGCTGCTTGGCGTCGGCTGGGTGTCCGCAGTGTCGGGACACGCGATGTCGGGTGTCGGGCAGGGTGTCGGGTATCGATGCCGTCAAACTTCCTGTACATCTTCAAGGCGGCCCGCTTCGCAGGCCGCTCGCGCCGCCGACCAGGGGCCGACCCGAATGGGTCGCCGATCGGGGACCCCGCGCCCTTAGCGCAAGCGCACGGGCGTACCCCGAACGGTTGCAGCCCCGCCGGCGGCGCGACATACCAAGAAGCCCCGGGCCGCCATGAGGGATGGCAGTTCCGAGGTTCAGTTCGATCAGGCGCAAGGGCAGTGCCTCCGGCGGGGCCTCGGGATCTCTGAGATGGTGGGCCATCCCATCAACCCTCGTCCAGGCGAAGCCGAGCGGGAAGGCCCTGCCTGGTCAAGGTCGGTCAGACGTAGGGTGCTTTACCTTGCCCAGGCAGGGCCTTCCCGCTCCACGGTGTGTGGACGACGGTTGACGAGATGGCCGGACGGGGGCAAAGGGCGAGGGCGTTCAGTGATTCGCCTTGACGACCGCATCGGTAAGTCGTAGCTTTCGTTCGTGGTGACTTACGGAGTGCACCCGGGCTGGGAGGCGTTGGGCGATCCCAGCAGGCTCGCCATCGTCCAGCGCCTAGCCGAGCGGCCCCGCGCCGTGGGAGAGCTGGCGGACGAGCTGCCCATCAGTCGACCAGCCGTGTCGCAGCACCTCAAGGTGCTCAAGAGCGCGGGCCTGGTCGCTGACCAGGCAATGGGAACCCGCCGCGTCTACCGGCTCAGTCCGGTCGGGTTGGCCGCTCTACGGGACCAGCTCGACACCTTCTGGCGCCGGGCGCTGGACGGCTATCAAGACATCGTTGAAGAGACCGAGGAGAGTCCATGACGCAAGCAGCTACGGCGGTGGTCCGCCGACAGATCGTCGTCAACGCGCCGATCGAACAGGCCTTCACCGTGTTCACCGAGCGGTTCGGCGACTTCAAGCCACGCGAGCACAACCTGCTCCAGGTCCCGATCGCCGCGACCGTGTTCGAGCCCAAGGTCGGCGGGCACATCTACGACCGAGGTACCGACGGCAGCGAATGCCGGTGGGCGCGCATTCTCGCGTTCGAGCCGCCGACTCGGGTCGTCTTTAGCTGGGACATCGGACCGACCTGGCAAGTCGAAGCTGACCCGGACCTCACCAGCGAGGTCGAAGTCCTATTCGTTGCCGAGACTCCAGACCAGACCCGGATCGAGCTAGAACACCGGCACCTTGACCGGCACGGCCCTGGCTGGGAGTCGGTCCGAGACGGAGTCGACAGCGACACTGGGTGGCCCCTCTACCTCAGCCGCTACCTCTCCCTCTTTGGTGGCGACAGCTAACGGCGCGACCAGGCCGGCGCAGGAGTGCAGCAGGGAAATGCAGCAGCCGACGGCCGGGTGCTGGCCTGAATGGCGAGAATGGCAGAAATCCTGGCCCCACAGGATTTCTGCCATTGCGGCCATTTAGACCAGCGGCTCACGCGGGTCTGCGGTCTGCCCTCGCGGTCAGGGCGTGGATGGTGCCACGTTCCTGCTCGTATCGGATGCTTCGCCCTGGACGGTGATGAAGGTGCTCGGTCACAGCCAGATCGGGTTGACGATGAACACCTACGCCCACGTCCTGCCGGAGATCGAGCGGGCCGCCGTTGACGAGGCCGCGAAGCATCTCTTCGGATGACTTGGCTGTACGAATGGCTGTACGGGGGACGTGGTGACCGTTCCGGCGGGAAGCGGGAAGCCGCTGAACTGGTGCGATGGTGGTGCGCCCGGCAGGATTCGAACCTGCGGCCTTGGGATTAGAAGTCCCCTGCTCTATCCGCTGAGCTACGGGCGCGCCGTGATATCGCGCGAGAAGGGTACCGCCGCCCCGGCCCCGCGTGGCGGAATGGGTGGCCGGGTCAGCGTCGCACGCGTCGGGGTGTCGTGCATTCGGTTACTCGGGGCTGTCGGCCGTGTTCAGGGCGTCGCGTCGGCCTGCGCGGGCTCGCCCACGGTTTCGTCGTCAAGGGTGGCGCGGCGGGGGTCGGGCGCGGCGGGGTGGGTGGGGGTCGGTCCGGCGCCCAGGAAGGCGTCGGCCCAGCGTCCGACCTCGGCGAAGACCTTTTCGCGTACGGCGGGGCCGGAGAGGGTCAGGTCGTGCAGGCCGCCGTCGAAGCGGGCCAGGGTGACGTGCGGGCCTAGGCGGGGGGCCCAGCGGACCATGTGTTCCACGTCGAGTACGGCGTCGGCCAGGGTTGCCGACTCGTGCCACTTGGTGCTGCGGAAGGAACGGGTGGAGCAGGCGAGCAGCACCGGCACCTGGATGTCGAGTCCGGCCCGCAGGCGGCGTTGACCGGTGCGGACGGCGTTGACCCAGCCGGCCCGCACGGGGAACCCGGCCAGCGGCTTCCAGGCCAGGTCGTACCGCCATTCGCCGCGATGGTCGGCGTGGAGGCTCTCGCCGTACACGGTGCCCAGGCTGAACGGGAGGATGCGCTGCGGCGCCCGGCGGCCCAGGCGCGCGACGGCGGCCGCGAGGGGTCTACGCACCAGCCAGGGGGCGTTGAGGTCGAAGAAGGGGCTGTTGAGGACGATGCCGTCGACCAGGCCGGCGTCGCGGCGGTCGTGCGCCCAGAGCGAGATGATCAGGCCGCCGGTGGAGTGGCCCATGGTCAGCAGGGTGTCGTGCCCGTCCTCATTGCGGATGATCTCGGCAGCGGCGTCCAGTTCGGGGAAGTAGTCGCCGAGGTCGCGGCAGAAGTTGGGGGTCTGGTACGGCAGCAGGCTGCGGCCGTACTTGCGCAGGTCGAGGGCGTAGAAGTCCCAACCTCGGGCGGCGAAGAAGTCCGCCACATGGGTCTGGAAGAAGTAGTCGACGAAGCCGTGCACGTACAGCACGGCCCGCCGGCTCGGGCTCTCGGCCCGGCGGCGGACCAGGGTGGCGACCACCCGGCCCTCATCGTCGTTGCCCAGGTCGATGACGTGCCGCTCGTACGGCGGTCCCAGCAGATCCGGTTCCACATCGCCGACGGTACGCCGCCCCACCTACCGGGTGGTAGCCCCGTCCGCCCACGGCTGACGGACGGGGCTCACCTCGGGTTTCCGAAAGGCGCCGGGGTGACCGCCCTCACCTCTCGTCGGTCGTCGTCCCCGCCTCGATCAATCCCTCGCCCTCGACCGGGGTGTCCGGTCCCGGCGGGGTGGTGACCCGCAGGTGTTTGTTGTTGCGCGGCTCCTGCCGGGTCTTGGCGTCGTTGAGCTTGCGGCGCAGGTCGTCGCGGACGTCGTGGAGCGCGGCGCGCAGGTCCTCCTCCGAGGAGGTGGTGACGATCTTCTCGCGGCCCGCGATCCGGCACTCCAGGGTGACCCGCTGGCCCCGCGCCTCCCGGTTCTTGATCGACAGCTCCAGGTCGGTGGCGTCGGCGTGGAAGCCGGCCAGCCGGGCGTCGAGGGTGGCGAACTGTTCGGCGATCCAGTCCCGGTCGGCCTGCGAGAAGCCGGCGTTGAGCCGCAGGCACTGCGCCACGGTGGCCGGGTTGGCGGTCATCGCCGCACCTCACCGGGGACGCGGGTGCAACGGCTGATGGTCATCCTCATGATCGCTGACCTTTCGTTCGACGTCGCGGTCGGGGAGATCCCTACCCCGTCGAGAGTCATCCGGAACGTTGGTAGGTCTCGATCATTGCCCGGTCGGGCGGGCGGCTGACAGGGCCGGGGGGCCTACCACACCGGGACCTTGATCAGGCGTTTGTCCACAGGGGCCGTGGCTGTCCACAGATCCTCCGTACGGGGCTGACCGACGGCGGACGGCGGCGCAGGCTCGGTGGCGAGTCGGCTCACGCAGGTGAGCCCCGAACCCCGGTGGAGGGGCGATGTTCGATACCTATGTCACCATCGTGGGGGATCACAAAGCTCCATAACCGCTACCAGCGGAAACGCACCCTCACGCGCTGCTCCTCAGGCTGCCGCCAACGCTCCGCCGGCCGCACCACCACCGCATCCACCACGGAACGTAACGCCCGGCCGCGCTCCCGCATCGTCATGTCCGGCCACAGCCCCATCAGCTGATCCACCATCGCCGCCTCGTCGACCGGGTCCGGCGCGTCCACCGCCGGCGCCAGCCGGGCCAGCTCAGCCACTGCCGTCGCCTCGGCCCGGCGCAGCTCGCCGAGCGCCTCGGCGTACACCTCGTCAGGCAGCTGGTTGCGCGCGTGGCTGACCGCCAGCCGCGTCATCGCCGACCGCGCATCAGCCAGGTCACGCTCCAGGCGCTCCCGGTCCGCCCTACTCGCGTCGACCCGGGCCATCCGGGACGCCCGCGCCCCCGCGTCGGTACGCAGCAGGGCCGCGTACTCCGTCACCTGCCGCAGCGCCTCCGCCTCAACCCGGGCGATCAGCGGGCGGCCCACCCCCGGGCAGTCGCCGCCTTTCGTGTCGCCCCGCCCGTGGCCGCAGACGAGCCGCTCGCCCTGCCGCTGGAGCTTGTGGCCACGTGGACACTCGACCAGGCCGACGAGCGCCCATCCGGCCGCCAGAGCCCTCGGCGGGGTGCCGGCCTCTTCGGCCAGCCGCTGCTGCACCCGCTCCCACGTTTCCGGGTCGGTGAGCGCGTCATGCTCGCCGGGCAGCACGTCGCCGCCGATGACCACCTTCCCGAGATAGACGGGATTGCGGAGCATCTTCTTCACATTCGCGGTGACCATCACGGTGCCCCTGACCCCGGCCAGGTAGTCGGTCACCTCTCCGATCGGCTCCCCGGCCGCGTACCGCCGGTACGCCTCGGTGATCGCCGGACCGATCACCGGATCGGGCACCAGCCGCTTGTCGCGCCTGATGTAGCCCAGAGGGCGACCGTGATGCTGGCCCAGCTCGGCGCGACGTTGGATCGCCCCCGACCAGCCGCGGCCAATCTCGTCCGAGCGGTACTCGGCGATGGCCAGCATGTTGGTCAGCATCAGCCGGCCGGACGGGGTGGACGTGTCGACCTGCTCGCTGGCGGACAGGATGGTGACGCCCTGGTCGGCCAGCTCGGCAAGGAACGTCAGAGATTCGCGGACGTTGCGGCCGAGGCGGGACACGTCGAATACGGCGAGGGCGTCGAGTTGCCGGGCGGCGGCCATGCGGCGGATGCGGTCGATGCCCTCGCGGCTGAAATGGCGGCCGCTGACGTCGATGTCGTCGATGACGGCGACCTCGGTCATGCCGTGGGTGGCGCGGCGCATCGCCGCCAGCTGCACCTCGGGCGAGTGGAAATCGTCGCCGCCGCGTCCCATGAGCGCGGAGACGCGGCGGTAGAGGACGACGCGGGTGGGCCGGTCGGGTACGGCGGTGAGTCGGCGGCGGGGCATCAGCTGGCGGCGCGACCCTCGCCACGCTCGGCCTGGTCGGCGAGGTCGGCCAGGTACTTCAGGGTGGCGCGGATCGTGGCCCGCTCTGCCTCACTCGCGTCGGGCGAGGCGAGGCGGCGCAGGATGATCCGCAGGTCTGAGTCGAGGGCGTCGCCGCGCTGCGCTCCACCGGCGGCGGCCAGGGCGTGGGCCTCGTCGTCACCCAGAGCCTTGGCGATGGCCTTGACGCTGGCGACCGTCACCCCGTCGCCCTTCATCCACCCGAAGATCGTGGACTTGTTGATGCCGGCTTCGCGGGCGAGGCGGGCGACACTCCAGCCGGGGCGCTTGGTCATGCGCCGGAGGTAGCTGGCCCAGTCCTCGACTGGCATCGGATCGTCGCCCATAGGCGCACGGTAGGCGCTCAGCCAGCGGCAACGGTAGTTTGGCGGCCGTTGCTCTTTGGCGACGGTTGAGATCACCTTTCGCCGTCTCCTGATCCAGTCGGCTTCCTTGGCGTTCACCCGCTGAGGCATCGATGACGTTCCCTTCGTGGCGTTGTCTGCTGGCAACGATAAGGCATCCGCACGGTCCAGCGGCACCCATCCCTTCAGCTGATATCGGCGACTTTTCCCGTCAGGTGTTGCGTTGCCTTTAGGCGACGGTCTACGGTCAGCAGCATGGAAGCGACGGAAAAGAGCGATGCACCGTTGCCCAAGGGCGACGGGATCCGACTTCGCATTGAGGTGTACGACGCACTCGCTGAGAAGAAGGGACTGACGTCGGTCACCAGCCAGGCCCAGCGCCACGGCATTGGCCGCCCCCACATGTCGCTGATCCGCGCTGGCCGCAAGGGCGTCAGCCTGCCGCTGGCCATGCGGATGGCGAACGATCTGGAAACCACCGTTGAGGCGCTGTTTGGGCGGGTGGCGGCATGACTCACCCGCCGTCCGCTCCGGCACCGCCGCCCCGGCCCGCCGGTCCCAAGGTCCCGCAGGTTCAGCCGATCGACCCCGACAGCGACGCCGGGCGGGCCGCAGCGGCCGAGATGTCGCAGACGCTCGCCGAGATCCAGGTCGCCATCTGGCGGCGCAAGGCTGCCGCGAGCGCAAGCGAGGTAGCCGCATGACCACGACATCCCGACTGCCTGACCCGGGCCAGCCGCCAGCGCCGATCCAGCCGGACCCGGAGGCACCCAAGCCCCGCCGCCTGGTCGCCGCCGTGGTGGCCGACGCCCACACCCACCCCGCCGGCCGTGCCGCCCTCGCCGCCATCTGGCCGGGCCTGCTCATCGCCACCGCCGGCCTGTGGCAGCTCCAGCGGGAGCTGCACCGCAACCCGCTCACCTGAGCAAACGAGCCCCCGACCGCACCACCGGCCGAGGGCTCCACCCGGACAACCCACGTCAAGCAAGGAGTCCAGATGCACCAGCAGCCTACCTACACCGTCACCTTCGACCCGATGGCCGGCGTCGGACCGCTGGCCGTCTCGGCCGACCAGATGGACGAGCAGATCCACCGGGCGTTCCTCGCCGCCGAGGCGGTGGACGTTGACGACGAGTTCAGCGTGGCGATCGACATCCCGGCGGGCACGGTGGTGGTGCGCGCCGACGGCGACGTGATCGAGCACGGCACCGTGGTGCCGAAGTCGGACTACTGGCTGACCCTCGCCGACGACCTGCGGGCCGCCGCCGACAAGGTCGCCACCCTCGCCGGCACCGAGTGCAAGCCGCCGTGGGCCAACCTCAGCATCCAGATGGCCGACCCGGGCAGCCAGGACCTGGCCGCCATCGGGCGCGTCGACACCATCGCGGCCGCGTTCGGGGTGACGGCGTCGACCCGCAAGTCCGCCGGCGGCTTCTACGAGCACGGGGCCAGCGTGAGGCAGGGCCTCCTGCGGGTCGAGGCGTACGGGTACATCCCGGAGCCGGAGGACCCGGAGAAGGCCGCGCTGCGGGCCCGGATCGCCGAGCTGGAGGCGCAGCAGTCCACCGGTGGTGCGGCATGACGTCGCCGTGGCCGAACCCGCCGCAGATCCCGCCGGGTGGCCCCACCGCCTGGCCCGCCACCAGCACCGCCGAGCCGATCACCGTGCCGGACCTGCCGTGCGGACACCTGCCCGGCGACGTCCATGACGACCAGTGCGCCTTCTGGTGGGGCGTCGCGGGCGGTGAGTACGCCGACCCGGTGATCACCCTGCCGCCGCACGCGCCCGGCCTGACCCCGCTCACCGACCCGGCGCTGCGGGAGGTGGCCTGAGATGCCCCGGCCGAGCGTCCACAACCCGATCACCAAGTCGTACGCCATCGACCAGATCGAGGACATCGAGCAGCTGCGCAAGGTGGCCCACCGCATGTGGGAGGCGTTCCTGGCCTCACACGCCCAGTCCGCGCACCTGATCAACGCGCTGCTGGACGGCCAGTGCGAGAAGTGCCTCGACGCCATGACCGGCGACCGGGAGACCGGCTGCGCCGAGTGGCAGGAGTGGCAGCGCAAGGTCTCCGACGGCTTCGGGAGCGTGTGATGGAGATCCTCACCCTCGCCGCCGGACTCCTCGCCGGCATCCCCCTCGGTGCCCTCGCCGACCGCCGGCACCTGCGCGCCTGGATCGCCTCCGTGCGTGCCGCCGACATCGCCACCACCGGACAGCACCGGCAGCAGGTGCTGGCCGAGTGGCAGCGACGCCTGCGGGTGGTGCGCCATGGCTGACCGGCCCCGCGACATCCGCCACGCACTGCTCATCGGCCTACCCCTCGGCGTCGCTGGCTGGCTGCTGGCCGCCCTGATCGTCTGGAGCCTCGCATGACCGCCACGACCGTGCTGCGCCGGCTCACCGGCCGCACCACCCAGCCCGCCGCCGAGTACATCGGCCGGCACCGCGCCGACACCGTCACCGAAGTCGCCGCCACCCACGGCCTCACGCCCGCCGCCTACCAGACCCACACCCACACCACCGAGCACGTGCCCGCCGGGCCGGGTGACGCCACCGGTCTCCTCGACGCCGCCGCGATCCGCAGCACCAGCCAGTGGACCGTCCCCGCACCCGACGGGGCCCGGGTGGCGGTGCTCGCCGAGATGCGCGACCAGCTCGACGACCCGGACCCGGCCCTGACCGCCGTCGACCAGATCTTCACCACCGTCATGGAAGGGGAGGAGCGGTGAGCGGCTGGCAGGAGCTCGGCCTCTGCAACCAGACCGACCCGGAGAGCTTCTACCCGGAGAAGGGCGCATCGGCGGCACCCGCCAAGCGCATCTGCGCGGGCTGCGAGGTGCGCGTCGAGTGCCTGGAGTACGCCCTCGACCGCCGGGAGCCGTACGGCATCTGGGGCGGAAAGACCGAGGGTGAGCGCCGCAAGATCCTGCGCTCCGCCACCGCCACGACCGGCGGGCAGGTGGCGGCATGAGCGCCGTCGAGCTGCTGCCCGCCGACCAGGCCCGGCCGGGCAACCCGGAGTGGCACAAGCTTCGTCGTGAGGGCATCTCGGCGTCGGAGATCGCCGCCGTCCTCGGCCTCAGCCCGTGGGACTCGCCGTTCAGCTTGTACTGGCGCAAGGTCAACGGCTGGGACACGCCCGACAACGAGTACATGTCCAACGGCCGCCGCGTCGAACCGGTGGTGGCCGAGTGGTGGGCCGACGAGAACGACCCGCACGAGAACCTCGCCGTCGTCCGGGCCGGCCTGTACGCCCACCCGGAGCGACCGTGGCAGCTTGCCACCCCCGACCGGCTGATCTACCAGGCGTGCCCCGGATGCGATGGCTCGGGCATCATCCTCGACCCTGCGATCGGGGAAGGGATGTGCTGGGACTGCCGCGACCGAGACGACACACCCCTGGCCGTCCTGGAGTGCAAGTGGACCGGGTCGTGGGACGGCTGGGGCGACCCGGGCACCGACGACATCCCCGTCTACTACCGCGCCCAACTCCTCTGGCAGATCGACGTCCTCGGCGTCGACGAGGGACACCTCGCCATGCTCGGGCCGGGTGGGTTCCGGGCGTACGGGCCGATCCGCCGCGACGAGAAAGACCTCACCGTCATGCGGGAAGCCGCCCGCCGGCTGCTGGCCCGCATCGACGCCGGAGACCCGCCGGACGTCGACGAGCACTCCGCGACCCTCGCCACCGTCAAGCGGCTGCACCCCGACCTGGTCGACGACGAGGCGGAGATCAGTGCGGCGACGGCCGCCGGCTACCGGCGGGCCCGCGCCTTGAAGAAGGCCGCCGAGCGGCTGTGTGCCTCGTTCGAGGCCCGGCTGCGCACCGAGATGGGTGCGGCCCGGGTGGCCGTCCACGACGGCGTGAAGGTCGCTTCCCGCTCGATCTACGACACGACCCGCATCGACACGACCCGCCTCCGTGCCGATCACCCGGAGGTCGCCGAGGCGTACGCCGCGACGTCCACCACCGACCGCCTCACGCCCGCCCGAGCCAAGAAGTAGGAGCCATGGGACTCGACATCACCGCCTACAGCAACCTCAAGCACGTCGGCAAGCACGAGAAGGACCCCGCTAGGAACGAGGGAGAGCCCGGCGGCCTCAACGACTGGTGCTACTACGACGAGCACGTTCAGGCGTTCGCCTACGACTCGTTCCCGCAGTCGTTCCGAGGCATTCCCATCCTCGGCGCGAAGACGTCCGGCGGTGCCCGCTTCATCGAGGGCGGCTGCTACGAGATCACCGCCGAGACCGAGCGCCACGGATTCCGGGCCGGCTCGTACGGCGGCTACAACCAGTGGCGCGCCGACCTCCAGGAGCAGTTCAACCCGGAGCGCCACCCGGACGGCCCGTTCTACGAGCTGATCTGGTTCGCCGACAACGAGGGCTCCATCGGCCCCGACGCCGCCCGCGATCTGCTCGCCGACTTCGAGCAGCACGCCGCCGCGTACCGCAGCCCCGAGAGCTGGGGCCAGTACGGCCACGAGAAGTACGCCGACTGGACCCGCGCCTTCCGTCTCGCCGCCAACAGCGGCCTCGTCCGCTTCCACTGATCGGAGCCCCACCGATGACCCAGACCGTCAGCAACGCCGTCGCCCAGCGAGACAAGCTGTACGGACTCGTCGAGTCCTACAAGGACACCTACGAGGGCATCCTGCCCTCGCACATGACTGCCGAGGCGTTCGTTCGTCTCGCCCAGGGCGTCCTGCGCCGCAACGACGACCTCGCCCACGCGGCCATGTCCAACCCCCTGTCGCTCACCGCCGCACTGCTCGACTGCGCCCGGCTCGGCCACGAACCCGGCACCCCCGCCTACTACCTGGTCGCCATCAAGGGCTCGATCGAGGGATGGGAGGGCTACCGGGGCGTCATCGAACGCATCTACCGGGCCGGTGCCGTCCAGTCGGTGCGTGCCGCGGTCGTCCGCCAAAAGGACTTCTACGACTACGAAGAGGGCATGCCCCGGCCGGTCCACCGGTTCGAGCGGTTCGCCAGCGCAGAACAGCGCGGCCGCCTCGTCGGGGTGTACGCGTTCGCCGAGATGCGCGGCGGCGGTATCTCCCGCGTGGTCGAGATGGGCCGCGACGAGGTGATGCGGCACAAGGAGATGAACCGCAGCTCCGACCGCGCGGACTCCCCCTGGCAGAAGTGGGAGGAGTCGATGTGGCTGAAGTGCGCCGCCCACGAGCTGGAGAAGTGGGTGCCGTCGAGCTCCGAGTATCGGCGGGAGGAGCTGCGCGCCCAGGCCGCCGCCGAACGCGCCGCCGGTGCCCCGGCATCAGGCAGCCCCATCCCACCGCAGCGCGGCGACGTGCTCGACGGCGTGCTGGTCGACGTTCCCGGCCCCGACGCCGCTGGTGGCTTCGCCGAGGACGAGTGGCCGGAGACGGCACAGCCGGGCGGTGACCGGTGAGCCGCGACCAGGGTGCCGCCACCGGCGGTCAACCACGGGAGCCCCGCCGCTGCGTCTGCGGACGGATGGAGACCTTCCACCCGGTTCGGCCCGACGGCAGCCGCGGCGGGTTCCCGGCCGTCGGCTGCAAGCGGTTCGAGCCGGCGAGCGCCGCGCTCGCCCTGGTCCCCGGGGTCGGCATCGCGCCGGCCCCGGCCGGGCCGCCGACGAGGCACGTCGACCTCGACGCCATCGGTGACCGCTACACCGACCTGCTGGAGGCCCGAGCCCGCGGCGACGAGCACACCGCCGGTCTGCTGGCTCAGGCGTGCGCCGATGACGTGCCGCTGCTCCGTGACGAGATCCACCGCCTCACCGTCGCCCTGGGGCGGCCCCGGTGAGCCCCCACCTGTACCGGCCTGACCCGGACGTGCCGGGCGACCCGCTCACCACCGACGCCGAGCCGCCGTGCCGGTGCGGTCGCCCCAAGCCCAACCAGGCCCACGACACCGCCGAACAGGACGCGGCCCAGGCCGAACACCTCCGCCGCATCGGAGAGGACGACCGGTGACTCGCCCGGCCGAGCGCATCGACGCCGAGCTGGTCCGCGCACTCGTCGCCGAGCGGTTCGGTCCGGTCGACGACACCGTCCGCGAGCTGCACCCGACCCGCAAGACACCCGCCCGCCCCGTACCTGCACCCAAGGAGACCCGAGCAGCATGAACACCGCCGACACCATCCGCGAAGCCGCCCGTCTCATCCGTGAGCGCGCCGAAGCCGCATCGCCCGGCCCCTACTTCACCACCGGCAAGTCCGCCCGCTACGGCGGTCTCGTCGCCACCCCCTCCGACGGTCACCCCGAAGACCAGGGCTACGACGGCCACCTAATCGGCGAGTCCATGTCCGAGGCCAACCTGGCCCACCTCGGAGGCTGGCCGCCGGCCGTTGCCCTGGCCGTCGCCGCCTGGCTGGAGACCGAAGCCCGCATGGCCGAGAAGCGGGACAACAGCCCCGAGGGCCACACCTTCCACGCCCTGAACGTCGCCCGCGCCTACCTCGCCCGGACCGGCGATCACCACATCGCCGCCTGACGCCGGTGGGCCGGGTCAACCCGGCCCGGCCCACCACCCCTGAGCAGCAGTTACGACCCATCGGAAGAGGCACGGCGGTGATCGAACGAATGTGCGGATCGGGTATGATCAGGGCACAACTGAAGACGGCCCGGACGGTGCTGGTAACACCGCAACCCGGGCCTGTGACCCCATCCGTAGCCGCTAAGCCACACGGAAGGAGCCCTGGCCACATGATGCCATGGGCCGGCCGCGCCGTTGTGCGCGCCGTTCTCCCCGTGCCCGCCGCCACCCTCGGAGGTGGCCGCTAATGGCACGCTCCGAAGCACGACTCTCCGTCAGCATCTGGACGGACCCCGACTTCCTCGCGCTCGCCCCCGACGCGCAGCGCATGTTCATGTTCCTCATCAGCCAGCCCGACCTGGCCCACGACGGCGTGATCGCCCTCCGCGAACGCCGCTGGTCCAAGTCCGCCGCCGGCCTCACCCGCACCGACGTCGAGAAGGCCCTACTCGACCTCGCAGCCGCCCGCTTCGTCGTCATCGACGAAGACGCCGAGGAACTGCTCATCCGCTCGTTCATCCGCCGCGACAAGGTGTACCGCCAGCCCAACGTCCTGCGTGCCGCACAGGACCACCTCGAGGTGGTGACGAGCCCGATCGTCCGGGCCGCCATCGGGGTGGAGTTGCGCCGCATCGCCAACTCCGAAGACCTGAAGGGCGAAGCGGTCCGGATCGTCGCCGAGATGCTCGACGCCATCGGGAACCCTTCCGGGAACCCTTCCCCGGACCCTTCAGCGAACCCCGCCAGCGGGGGTCAGGCCGAGAGCGACGAAGGGTCGCCGAACCCTCCCGGCGAGGCCCCGGACAGGTCGCGCAGCCCGGAAGACGCCTCGACCGGTGAAACGCCCGCCGAACCGCGAGAATCGGCCGTATCCGCAGCTCAGAACCCCTCCGGTAAGGGTTCGGCGAAGGGTTCCGAGAACCCTAGCGCCGCCACTCCCGGGGAACGGGGAGTAGTTACGGCCGTAAGTAGTGGTTCCCCGTTCCCCGATTCCCCGGGCCCCGTACCCCCTCCGTCCGCTGCGCGGCCGGGCGAGGACGACGCCGTCGACGGCGAGATCGTCGACACCCCCCGGACCCTCGCACTCGTCGCCGACGAGCCCGGACCGGAGAACGCCGGACACATCACCAAGCAGTGGATCGACCACTGCACCGCCAACCAGGTGAAGCTCACCGACACGATCATCAAGCGGTACGCCGCCGGCATCGCCAAAGCCCTCAAGCAGGACTTCCCGCCCGCGCTCATCAAGGCCGCGCTCGGCCAGATGCTCACCGACCGCGTCGCCAGCCGGCCCGCCCTGCTCGACAACTACCTGGTGCGCGCCCAACAGGGCCCCGAACTACCGCCCCGCCGCGCCACCCGCACCGAAGCATCCATCGCCCGCAACGGCACCAGCAGCAACGCCGCACTCATCCGCGACGCACTCACGAGGCCCGCATGAACTACGAAGAGGCCCAAGCCCTCACCGCGATCATCTTCACCGCCTACGACCGCGAAAAGCCCGACGGCATCGACGAAGTGTGGTTCGCCGCCATGCAAGACGTGCCATTCGACCTCGCCCGCGCCGCCGCCATCCAGATGATTCAACGCTCCACCTTCCTGCCCAAGGTCGCCGAGATCCGCGCCCGCGCCGCCGAACTCAACCGGGAACGACGCCGGGCACTCCGCGAAGCCGAAGAGCAGAAAGCCATCGAGGCGTACGCGGCCAACGCCGGCCCGCTCCGTGACCGGTCCGCCGACATCCAGGCCCTCGTCGGCCAGGTCCGCACGGTCATCCCCGAGGGCGACCGCGAAGCGCTCATGCCGCGCGCCGTCGCCTGGGAACGTGAGCACCGCCAGCACCAGCGCCAGGCCGACGCCGAACCCAACCCGGCGTACGACCCCGCCATGCAGCCGGTCGCCGAGTGGAACGCCGGGAAGGCCAAGCAGCCCGCCGGTGCCTGGTGGGAAGACGCCGAGGCCCGCGAACGGCACTCCAAGACCCTGCTCGCCGAGGCTGGCCGGTTGCGCCCGACCAGCGGCGAGGAAGCCGCCTGATGTCCGCCCGCCGCAACGACCGCGCCCAAGCCGAACGGCTGACCCTCGGCCGCCAGATCCGCGCCCACCGCATCGCCCGCGGCCTCACCCAACCCGACATCCAGCAACGCGTCGGCACCGGCAAAGCCCAGATGTACGCCATCGAGCACGCCAGCAGCGACGTGCTCACCGGCACGCTCATCGACGTCGCCGCCGCCGTCGGCCTCGAGGTGGCGCTAGCCGGCGAGCACCACCTGCCGCTGCTCGACCTGACCGCCGCTGAGGTCGCCGCCCTGATCCACGCCGCAGCCGCACACGCCGACCAGTGGGCCACCGACGGCGAGGCGTCCGGGCTGCCCGCCGACCAACCCGACCCGCACCTGCTGTCCGCCCTCGCCAAAACCGCCCTGGACGCCGACACCTACCCCGGCAGCTACCCGCTCGGCCTGTGCCAGCCCGCCGACCCGACCGCCTGAACGGAGACGACCATGACCACCGAGCAGATCCGCCCCGACGCGCTCGCCGCCACCGACCGGGACCGCTACGCCGCCATCCTCCACGCGACCGCCGAAACCCTCGGCATCCACGTGCCGTCCGAACTCGCCGCCGCGCCCACCCTGCCCCCGGCGCCGCCGTCCGACCTGGACGCCGTCCCCGCCGCCGCAGCCGACTGGATCGCCCGAGCCGGCCGCCTCGACCGCATGTGCACCGACCTCCAACGTGCCCTCGACGGACTCCGCAACGACCACCGCAGCGCACTCCGCGCCAACCGCGAGCTGACCGCCGTCAACGCCGGACTCCGGCAGCAGCGCGGCGACCACCTCGACGCACTCTCCGTCATCCGCGACAGCCTGGAGCGCATCGACCGGGCCATGGCCGGCCTCGACACCGGCGGCACCGCCCAGACCACCACCCTCCCCACCGGCTGGCACATCACCCGCGGCACCGGACCCTCCGACCTGGAGAACGGCTGCCCCTGCCCCAAGGCCGCGTGCGGCGCCGTCGACACCGAGCACACCAACCCGACCTGCGACCAGCACCCGCCGTCGAAGGCCCGCACCATGCGGCACATGCACCGTGCCGACCAGTGCCCGGCCACCGCCCCGGTTCCGCCCGCGCCCGCACAGGAGATCCGGCCCGCCGACTGGGAGCAGCAGGCCATCGACGCCGTCCAGGCCGCCCTCGCCGACGCGTGGGGCCACCTCACCGAGGACCCCGTCCACACCGAGCAGATCGCCATCACCGCCGTGCGTGCCGTCATCGACGCCGGACTCGCCGGGGCCGGTGGACGCTGCCGCCAGTGCGGGCAGACGTTCCCGCGCACCCTGCCCGCCGACCAGGACCCGCTGTGCTGGACGTGCGAGACCGAGCAGCAGGACGGGCTGCCCGAGGTGCTCGCCGTCGCCAGCTCGGTGGAGCTGACCCTCGACGGAGCGCGCCCGGACGGCGGCGGCGCCATGCGGTGGACGCCACCCAAGCCGACCGCCGAGCAGACGGAGGGCTGACCGGTGACCACCACCCAGCTCGCCCTCGACGTCCGCGCCACCGAACGCATCATCGGTGCCCGCCACACCCTCACCGCAGAGCAGCACCAGCGCGGCTGGATCACCCTCCCCCGCCCCCTCGCCGACTTCACCCCGCCCGGCACCGTCATCCCCGCCTGGCTGTGCTGCATGTGCGGCGGCGTCGAAATCAACAGCTACGGCGTCGAGCGCCACCACGGCTGCTGCGACCCGCGCACCGTCAACATGCCCTGCGAGCGCCGCGACCAGTGGCCCGGCTGGTCGCTCGACTTCGACGCGCACTGGACACCACACCGCCCGGCGAGCCGCCGGACTGCCACCACCCGCCTCGCCGCCTGAGGGAGCACCGTGACCCCGCACCACCTCGCCGCCACCGCCGCCGCCGACACCCTCCGCGACTCCCTCGCCGCCCTGGAGCTGCAAGCCCTGGAGGCAGTCCGCACCGCCCTCGTCGGCACCAGCAGCATCCGCGACGCAGGGCTCCGCAGCCCCATCTGGGGCGGGCGTCACGCCCTCGGCGGCCACGGCGACCCCACCGCCAACCTCGCGCTGGGTGCGTGGGCACCCGGCGGACCCGACCCACACGCCACCCTCCTCGGCGACATCCTCCGCCAGCTCGACCCGGCCGCCGCCCACCTGCCCGGCGCGCCCGGCATGGACCCGCTGACCCGCATACGGCAGGCCATCCCGGTCATGAGCGTCCTGGCCGCTACGCGCACCGCCCAGGCGCTGGAGCACCTCGACGGGGTGGTCCGCCGGCGTCTGGGTGCGCCGTCGCCGTGGCGGCACCTGAGCGGCCAGGAGTGCCCCGCCTGCCGGGGCAGGTTGTTGTTCGAGCTGGCCTGCGCGCCGGGGGATCGGCCGGTGGTGTGCCGCGACGACTGCCGCTGCGTCGGCCCCGGCTGCGGATGCGGGATGCCCGGCGCGGTGGAGGGGGCCCCGCACATCTGGCGGCGTGCAGACGTCATCGGCGCGGTCGCGGGAGGTACCCGGTGAGCGCGCTCGATCCGGACGCTCTCTACGTCGCGATCGACCGGCAGCGCCGTCGCCGCCGGATGCAGTGGCGGACCGTCGCCGCCGAGGCGGGCGTCAGCGCGTCCACCTTGACCCGCATCGGCCAAGGCCACCGACCCGACGCCAATGGCCTTGTGCGGCTGCTGCTGTGGCTCGGCACCACCGACCTTGCCCCGTTCATCAGCGGCGCGGTCGCGGGGGCCACGCCGACCCAGACCAGCTAACCCGAGAGGACCCGCACCATGAAGCACACGACCACCGGCCCCGTCGACATCTACCCGGTTGGCGTACTCGCCTGCCTGCTGCGGGTGCGTCGCGCCATCGCCACCCGCCGACCGGACCTGATCCGCTGGGCGCTCATCGACCTGCGGGTGACGGCCCGAACCCTGGCATGGCGTATCCGAAAGGGCGACTGGCGGGCGGTCAAGAGCGCGTTCAATGGCTACCTCGCCGAGCCGAACCCGTTTCCCGACCACATGAGCCGCTGCGGCTCTGGCTGGACGAAGCGTCGGGCGATGCGGAGTCTCCGCCGTCACGGCTACCGCTGACCTGTTCCCGGCCCGGGGTGTGCACGCGCCCCGGGCCACCGACTCGAGAGGACCGACCTGATGAAGCGAGTCACCACCGGCCAGCCGCGCCCCGTACGAGGATTCCGCACCGGCCCGGCACCCGACCCGAACGGCAGTCGCGCCCAACGTCGGCTCGCCGCCAAGCGCGGCACCCCGCACCTCCGTGACGCCGCCACGCTCTGCCTCGCCGTGTTCCCGGCGCCCGGTGAACCGCTGGTGTGCAAACTGCCCGCCGGTCACCTCGACGCCGGGCAGAAGCACAAGGACGGCTGCACCTCATGGGGGCACCCGACCCAACCCTGATGCCACCAGAAGTCTCGTTCTCGGCCTGTGCCACTTCGTTGGATGTGGCACAGGCACGGACAGCGATACCGGCGACACGCCCTGACCGGCCACCCGCTGTGCCACAAGTCGTGCCAGAATAGATGGACCACAATAGAGTCACAGAACAGGATTGAGACACAGTGAGCGGACCACCCCCCGGCATGGAACTCGGCTACGCCCGGGTCTCCACCACCAAGCAACACCTCGACCGGCAGATCGACGCCCTTGAGAAAGCCGGCATCCCCGTCGATCGGATCTACGTCGACAAGCGCACCGGCGCCACCGTCGACCGCGACGGACTCAAGAAGCTGCTCGCCTACGTCCGGCCCGGCGACACCATCGTCGTCTACACCCTCGACCGGCTCGGCCGGAACCTGCGTGAAGTGCTCAACCTCGTGCACGACCTCAACGACCGGGGCGTCGGCGTCCGCTCCCTGGCCGACCCGATGCCCATCGACACCAACGCCACCGGCATGGGCCGCATCGCGTTCCTGCTGCTGGCGCTCATCGCCGAGATGGAGCGCGTCTTCACCGCCGAACGCGCCGCGCACGCCCGCGCCGTCGCCCAGGCCCAAGGCCGCCAGGTCGGCCGCCCGATGGCACACCCGCCGGAGCGCATCGAGTACGCCCGACTTCTCCACGCCCAGGGCAACAGCCTGTCTCAGATCGTGGCGAAGACCGGAATTCCGAAGTCCTCCGTACGCCGCTACCTGGCCACCGCCGAGGCCCCGAAGTGACCACCCGGGCAACCTGCGGGCGCGCGACCCGGAAGGGTGGTCGTTGCAGCGCACCCCCGACCATGAGCCAGAGCGTGTGCGCCCAGCATCTGACCGCCGAGGAGCGCGCCGACTATGACCGGCATCGAGCACAGTCCACACCGTTCGACCAGGCGTGGACCGACCCGGTAGAGCCGGCATGCTGGCGATGGCCGGTACTCGACGTTGCCGCGCTACTCGACATCGCCTGCGATGGGTTCGCCGAGGCGACCCGGGCTCTCATCCTGAGCGCACCGACCGGTGCGCTCGCCGTACGGACCTGGCAAGAAGACCTCTGTGCCCTCTGCGGCCGCCACGACGGCCAGGGCCTGGTGCTCGACCATGACCACGCCACCACGCTGATCCGGGGCTACCTCTGCCGGTCCTGCAACGTTCGCGAGGCCCACACGGGCGGCGTCTTCGACCTGTACCGGCAGCGCAACCCCGCCACGATCCTCGGCGTTCGCGAGCAGTACTGGAACGACGTCGCCGAAGTGCTCAACCCGCAGTCGCTTCTACCCACCCCGCCACCGACGGACCGGTGGCGGAAGAACCCGGCCGCCGGCATCGGCCTGTGACTCGACCAGTGAGGGAGAATCGACTCATGCCCGACTTCGCCAACTGGCCGACATGGGCCACGACGGTCGCCGCCGTCCTCATCGTCCTGCTCGCCGCCCCCGCCGTCCGATGGGTGGCGGGCCGCCTCATCGCCCGGTCCATCGCCCGGACGCAGCGGTACGTGCTCCGCCGAGACGGTGCCGACGGGCAGCCTGTCGTGGACGCCCTGGAGCGGATGCGGCAGACCATCCTCGGGCGGCAGGTGACCCGTGGCTGACGACCTGATCTCCGCCCTGATCGCCTGGCTGCGGCAGCAGCTCGACGACGACGAGCGCATCGCCACCGCCGCCCGCCAAGCCGCACCCGGCACCTGGGCCGGAATGCACCGCGACGTCCACGCCATCGACCCGCAGGCAGGCTCCACCAGCCACGTCCTCACCGCCGACACCGGCGCCCTCGCCGTGCACGCCGCCCGCCACCACCCCGACCGGGTACTGCGGGACGTGGCCGCGAACCGGCGCATCCTCGACCTGTACGACGTGTCCACCGACGAGCAGCTCAGCCCCGACGGGTGGGAGCTGATGAAGCACACGGTGCGGGCGTTGGCGTTGACGTACGCGGACCGACCGGGCTACCTCGACGAGTGGCGGGTGACAGCATGAACGACCTGGTGACGTGGCTGCGAGCCCAGCTCGACGAGGACGAGGAGCGCACCCGGGAGCTGCTCTACTGGACGCAGCAAACCATCCTCGCGCTGAAGGAGCCGAAACTGCTCGGGAAGTACATCCCGGGCTGGCACGACTGGCCGAAGGTTGAGCGGCTGTGCCGTGAACGGCTCGCCGAGGTGGACGCCAAGCGGCGCATCCTCGACGACGCCGCCGGATACATCGCGGACGGCATGGAGGCGGCCACGGACGGGCTGGCTGGCCGCGTGGTGGCGTACCTCGCCCTGCCGTACGCCGACCGGCCCGGCTACCGCGACGAGTGGCGGCCCGAGTGATTCACCACGACGGGCACGACTACGGCCAGGCCGCCGACATCGCCGCCGCCCTCGGCACAGACATCGACGCCGCCCGGGTCCGTGACTGGGCGCGCCGCTCCCGCAAGGCGGGCGACAAGCTCCACGGGATGCTGCCCGGCCGCCACATTCCAGGCCAGGGGCGCGGAACCACCTGGTATCGGCTCACCGACGCCGCCCGCGTAGAACGCGCTACACGGCTCGAACGACGTGGCCGGCAGCGTGCCGGGCGGGTCGAGTTGACGCACGCCGCCTGACCGTACGATCATGTTTCACACATCCACTGAGCAGGTGGACTATGCCCACAGCCCCGGACGGTCGATCTCAGATCCCGCCGGGCTGTTGTGCGTCCAGGGTCGGGACGCGGTGGTGGGGAAAGCGGGCAGGCTGGCTGAGGCGACCAGCCTGCCCGCACACCCAGCAGGAGGTGGCCATGCCCCGAGCGCTCAAGACCTGCCCGGCACCAGGATGCCCCGCACTGGTCGCCACCGGCCGCTGCACCACCCACGCCCGCCAAGCCGACCAGGCACGCGGCACCAGACAGCAACGCGGCTACGGGTCAGAACACGAACGGGAACGCCGCCGATGGCAACCCCAGGTGGACGCCGGGCAGGTCGACTGCCACGCCACCACCTGCGTCATGCCCACCAGGCGCATCCAACCCGGGCAGCCCTGGGACCTAGACCACACGGACGACCGCAGCGGATACCGCGGCCCGGCCCATGCACCATGCAACCGAGGCTGGCGACGCGACCGCGCATGACCCCGACGCCCGCAGGGCGGGCCACCGCCGCCACCAGCACCCGTCGCCCACGACCCGAGCCAGCGTGCGCGCCGACGCAGCAGCGAACGGATCGGCGAGACGCGACGACAAGCGCGACGGACCCGACCCCCGACCGGGCGGATGTGACTCTGCGTCACCGGGGGTGGGGGGTGACCCCCCGCCAAGCCCCTGACCAGGACCGCCGGGGAGGTGGCTCTCTGGTCCGGCGGGTTCAAAACTTCGGGCCGTCACGCGATGTGACGACCGCCCCGATGTCGCGCGATGCGGCTGAGGAGATGATCAGTGATGGCGAGTGGTGGTGCGCGTACCCGGTCGGGTCCTCCGCCGGATCCGAATGCGCTGCGCCGGGACCGTAAGTCCGATGGCGAGTGGACGGTGTTGCCGGTCGAGGGCCGGGCGGGCGATCCGCCGGCGTGGCCGCTGGTCGACCACGAGGATGCCGGGTGGGCTGACCGTGAGCTGGAGTTGTGGCGGACGTTGTGGCGCAAGCCGCAGGCGGTGATGTGGGAGCGGCTCGGCCAGGAGCTGGAGGTCGCGCAGTACGTGCGGCGGCTGGTCGAGGTGGAGCAGCCTGGGGCGCGGGCGAATCTGCACACGTTGGTGCGGCAGCTCGGTGACGCCCTGGGGCTGACGATCCCCGGCATGCACACGCACCGGTGGCGGATCGCTGAGGCAACCGAGGTGAAGCGGCCGGCAGCGAAGAAGGCGGCGGCGCCGGCCCGGAAGGCGGCAAGGGACCGCTTCCAGGTCATCAATGGCTCGGCGGGCTGAGCCGGAGCCGCTCGGCCAGTTCGTCATCGACTTCCCTGCCCTGTTCGTCACGGTCGACTGGATCGAGGCGCATTGCGTCGTCCCGGACGGCTTCAAGCGCGGCCAGCCGTTCGAGATGTACGACTGGCAGGCGTTCTGCACCCTGAACCACTACCGGGTCCGTCCGGATGCCGAGTGGATCCCGGAGGATCCGCTGCTGGGTACCGCGTTCCACTACCGCCGCAGCCAGGTCATCGCGCCGCAGAAGATGGGCAAGGGCCCGTGGTCGGCGACGGGGATCAGCGTCGAGGCGGTGGGCCCGTCGGTGTTCGCGGGCTGGGCGGGGCGGGGTGACGGGTGGGCGTGTTCGGATCACGGCTGCGGGTGTGGCTGGGAGTACGAGTACGCGCCGGGTGAGCCGATGGCGATGCGGCATCCGTCGCCGCTGATCCAGATCACGGCGTTCGCCGAGGATCAGACGGACAACATCTACCGGCCGCTGAAGGCGATGATCCGGCAGGGCCCGCTCGGTGATCTGCTGCGGGTGGGTGAGGAGTTCACCCGCATCGTGGACCGCGAGGACGGCCGGATCGATGTGGTGACGTCGTCGGCGCAGGCGCGGCTCGGTAACCCGATCTCGTATGCGGCGCAGGACGAGACGGGCATCTGGACCCGGCAGAACAAGATGATCGGGGTCGCGGACACACAGCGGCGCGGTCTGGCCGGCATGAAGGGCCGCTCGCAGGAGACGACGAACGCGTTCGATCCGACGCAGCAGTCGCAGGCGCAGCTGACCTACCAGTCGAAGCGCCCGGACATCTTCAAGTTCCACCGGCCGCCGCCGAAGCATCTGAAGTATGAGCGGAAGGCGGACCGGCGGAAGATCCACGCTGCGGTGTATGCGGGGGCCCGGCACATCAAGCTGGAGTCGATCGAGTCCGAGGCTGAGGAGCTGATCGAGAAGGGCGACCTCGCCCAGGCGGAACGGTTCTTCGGTAATCGGATGGCTGCGGGTGCCGGCAAGTTCATGGACGCGGACCTGTGGAAGGCCCGCAAGAGGGTTCGTGAGGTGCCGGACGGTACGCCGATCGTGCTCGGGTTCGACGGCTCGGACCTGGACGACTGGACCGGGTTTCGGGCGGAGACGCAGGACGGCTTCCAGTTCACGCCGCTGTACGGGCCGGACGGGGCGAAGCTGCCGACGGTGTGGAATCCGGCGGAGTGGGGCGGTCAGGTGCCGCGTCAGGAGGTCAAGGCGGCTCTGGCTGAGCTGATGCGCCGGTTTGTGGTGGTCCGCGCGTACATGGATCCGCCGTACTGGTCGACGGAGGTCGACGAGTGGGCGGCCGAGTACGGGGAGAAGCGGGTGATCCGCTGGTACACGTCGCGGCCGTTGCAGATGCAGGCCGCCGCGGACCGGCTGCACACGGATGTGACGAAGAAGGATTCCTCGTTCGCTCACGACGGGTGCCTGGTCACGCAGGCGCATATCGAGGCGACGCACAAGGAGCCGCGGCCGGGGAAGCGGTACAAGCTGGCCAAGCCGGAGGACGGCCGGAAGATCGACATGACGATCGTGTCGATCCTGGCCCACGAGGCGGCCGGCGATGTGACGGCGGCCGGGTTGTGGCCCCCGCCGGCGGCCAGCAACAAGATGGTCGTCTTCCGGAGCAGGGCCCGAGCGGGAAGGAGGTAGGCGGTGGCGATGACCCCGGAGGAGACCGTCTCCTACCTCGACGCGAAGCTGCTGAAGGCGCAGCGGCATCTGCGGAAGCTGGACGCCTACTACGAGGGCGAGCAGCCGCTGCGCTTCCTGGCCCTGGAGCTGAAGCAGGAGTTCGGGGAGCGTCTGGCGGAGATGGTCATCAACTGGCCGGAGATGGTCGCTGACGCCTACGAGGCCCGTCTGGACCTGACTGGGTTCCGTTTCCCCGGGAGCACCTCGAACGGGGTGGATGTCGACGAGGCGGACGCCGACGTGTGGGGCATCTGGCAGGACAACGACATGGACCGCCAGGCCCCGCAGGCGCATCTGGAGTCCATCGCCCTGGGTCGCGCGTACGCGATCGTCGGTGCCCGGGGTGCGCTTGTTCAGGGCCCGCCGGGGGCCGATGGTGACGCCGATGATCCGTTCGACGAGGACACCGATTCGCCGCTGATCACGGTGGAGCATCCGACGCAGTGCATCACCGAGCAGGATCCGCGCACCCGACAGCCTGTGTCGGCGCTCAAGCGGTGGAAGGACGCTGATGGGGTGCAGCGGGCCACGCTGTACCTGCCGGACTCGACCCGCCACTTCGTGCGGGCCCGCCGCTGGGTGGAGCAGGACCGCGACGAGCACCGCCTGGGCGTGGTGCCGGTGGTGCCGCTGGTCAACCGAGGTCGGCTACTCAAGCACGACGGGCGCAGTGAGTTCGCCTCGGTGATTCCGATTGCGGACGCGGCCAACAAGATGGCCACGGACATGATGGTGTCCGGCGAGTTCCACGCGATGCCGCGCCGCTGGGCGATGGGCATGGCCCGGGAAGACTTCGAGGACGAGGACGGCAACGAGATCTCGCCGTTCGAGCAGATCGCGGGCCGGATCTGGGCGCATCCGAAGAAGCCAGGCGAGGTGGCGGTCGGGCAGTTCCCCGAGTCGGATCTGGCCGTCTTTCACAACACGATCCGGGTGCTGGCGCAGCTTGCCGCGCAGCTTGCGGCCCTGCCGCCGCACTACATGAGCTTCACGACGGACAACCCGGCCAGCGCGGACGCCATCCGCTCCAGTGAGGCGCAGATGGTGAAGCGGGTGGAGCGTAAGCAGACCGGTCTGGGTGCGGACTGGCGGCGGGTGATGGCGATCGCGCTGCGGATCCGTGACGGTGAGGGCTGGGACAAGCGGGCCCGCCGGATGAAGGTGGTGTGGCGGGACGCGTCCACGCCGACGGTCGCGCAGGCCGCCGACGCGGCGGTGAAGAAGCGCCAGCAGGGCATCACGACGCTGCGGCAGACCCGCATCGACCTCGGCTACTCGCCGGAGGAGATCCGGCGCATGGAGGAAGAGGACGACCTGGAGGCGGCCCGCGACCCGGTGCGGCAGATCGCCGCCGAGCTGGCCGCTGACCGTCCGGTGACGCCGCCGGCTGAGGAGCCGGAGACGGCCGGTGTCGGTTGAGCAGGTCGCTCAGGCCCACTACCGGCATCGTCGGCGGCTCGTGGACGCCTTGGCGACGGTGGCGCGGCTGCTGTGGCTGCGCGTCGACCCGGACAACATCGCCCGGTCGTGGACTGGTCTGCTGGCCGAGCTGGTGCCGCTGACCAACGCGGCGCAGCTGGCCGCGGCCCGGTCAGCCGACGGGTATCTCGACGAGGTGCTCGACGCGCAGCGCATCGACCCGGCCCGCGAGGGCCGTCTGGTGCCGGCCGGGGTGGCGGGGGTGGCGTCGGACGGCAGGCCGCTGGCGTCGCTGCTGTACGAGCCGGCCGTTGGCACGCTGGTGGCGATCCGCGACGGGGCGACGGTAGAGCGGGCGCTCGCTGGCGGGTACGCGGCTCTGGACACGATGGTGCGTACGCAGGTGGCGGATGCGGGCCGTGTGGCCGACCAGACGGCGCTGGTGGCCCGGCGTCGGGCCACCGGGTACGTGCGGATGGTGGTGGGCCGTACCTGCGGCCGGTGCGTGGTCCTGGCGGGCCGGCACTACGGCTGGAATGCAGGGTTTGACCGGCACCCGCACTGCGACTGCATCCACGTTCCGGCTGCGGACGACACCGCCGACGATGTGCGGACGAACCCGCGGGCATGGTTCGACAGCCTCAGTGCGGCCGAGCAGGACAAGCAGTTCACCAAGGCCGGTGCTGAGGCGATCCGGCTCGGTGCGGACATCTCGCAGGTGGTCAACGCCCGGCGCGGCGCGTTCGGGCTGACGCCGGCCGGTGCCCGGATCACCGCTGACGAGGCGCGGATGCTACGTGGCGGCCGTGAGCTTGGCCGCCTGGAGGCGGTCGACGTGTTCGGTCGGCAGTTGTTCGTCACCAGTGAAGGGGTGACGACCCGCGGGCAGGCCGGTGTCCGGCTGGGCGCTCGCGAGTCCGGGGAGAAGCAGGACGGGGGCCGGTATCGGTCGGCTCGCCCGCCGCGGCTCATGCCCGAGTCGATCCTGGCGATCGCTGGCGGCAACCGGAATGAGGCGGTCCGCCTGCTCAGGCGGTTCGGATACATCACCTGACCAGGGCGCGATGCCCGGTCCTACTGGAGGTCGCGATGACCCTCACCAGCATCAAGCCGGGGCTGCGCGCCGTAGGCGACCTGCCGCTGCACCCCACGCTGACCCACCCGCACACCGGTGCTCCGATTCGGGCTCTGGGTGTGCGCCGCAACGGCCAGGTGATCTGGCCGGCCCTCGGTGCCGCTCCCGACGACGGGGGCGAGAGCGAGGGCGGCGGGGAGTCCGGCGGGACCGAAGGCGGCAAGCCGGAGGGTGAGGCCGGGAAGCCCGAGGGCGAGGGCGACAAGCCACTTCGTCCAGCCGGCCAGGAGGCACTCCGTAAGGAGCGGGAGGCCCGCAAGGCGCTGGAGAAGAAGCTCGCCACGCTGGCGCCGCTGGAGAAGCTAGCCGCGGCCCTCGGCGGCGGTGACGTCGACAAGGGCAAGAGCGAGGTGGAGCAGCTCACGGAGCGGCTCGCCGCGCAGGAGCAGGCCATCGCCGACGAGCGGACCGCCCGGTGGCGGGCCGAGGTGCAGGCCGAGAAGGGTCTGACGGCGGCGCAGGCTGCCCGCCTGGTCGGCTCGACCAGGGAGGAGATGGCGGCGGACGCCGACGACCTGCTCGCCGCGTTCGGCGGCGACCAGACGGGCCAGAACGGCACCCGGCGTCCGGGCATGCGTCCGGATCCGGCTCAGGGCGCGAGGCCCGGGCAGAAGACGTCATCGCTGGACGCGGGCAGGTCGCTGTACGCCGAGCGGCACAACAAGACGAAGACCACGACGACATAGGAGCGCGAGGGATGAACCTCAACCCCGTGACCGAAACCTTCCACAACGAGGACCAGCGGTGGCTGGGGTCCGCCCACGGCACCGAATCCGCCCAGTCGATCACGCTCGACACGAGCGCGTTCACCAGCGGCGTCCACTACCCCAACGGGTACTTCCCGTCCGGCCTGCCGCTCGGCAGGATCACCGCGTCGGGCAAGTACGGGCCGTACGCCGGCCGCACCTCCGAGGTGCAGACCGTCAGCATCACCGGCGGCCCGACCGGCGGCACGTTCACGCTCACCTTCGCGGGTGAGACCACGGCCGCCATCCCCTACAACGCGACTGCCGCGCAGGTGCGGGCCGCGTTGGAGGCGCTCGCCAGCATCAACACGGGCGAGGTCACCACGGCGGGCGGGCAGCTGCCGGGCACGCCGGTGACCGTCACGTTCGGCGGCCGGTTCGCCGGGGACAACGTCCCGCAGATGACCGCCGGGTCGGGGTCACTGACCGGCGGCTCGACGCCGACCGCCGCGGTGACCACCTCGACCGGCGGCGCGGGTGGCGCCACCGACGGCACCGAGGTGCTCGCCGGGCACCTGCTGTGCACGGTCGACGCCCCGTCCGACAACACCCAGGACCCGCAGGGTGCGCTGTTCTGGCACGGCCGGGTCATCGAGTCCCACCTGCCCATCGGTGTCGACGACGCGGGTAAGCGCGACGTCGCCGGCCGGATCCAGTACGTCTGAGAAGGGGGGTAGCCGAACATGCTGCTCAACGCTGACTACATCGAGCCCGTCGAGCTGACCGGGTACGTCCGGGAGGCTGCGGCGAATCTGCCGGTCAACCAGTTCAGCCTGGCGCGGTGGCTGCCGAACCGGCCCATCGACGACCTGGAGTACCGCTTCACCCGCGGTGGTGAGGGCCTGATCGAGGCCGCCACGTTCCGCGCCTACGACGCGGAGAGCCCGATCGGGCACCGTCCGGGCCTGACCCGGGTGTCGGGTGAGCTTCCGCCGATCTCGCGGAAGATCCGGCTCGGCGAGTACGACCGGCTGCGCCAGCGGTCCGCGAACGCCAACGCGATCCGGGACGCGATCCTCACCGATGCCGAGCGGATGGCCCGGTCGGTGGCGGCCCGCCTGGAGCTGGCCCGCGGTGACGCGCTGGTCAACGGCTCCGTCACCATCAACGAGAACGGCGTCATCGCGACGGTCGGCTTCGGTCGGTCCGGCTCGCACTCCGTCGCGCCGGGTACGCCCTGGTCGACGATCGCGTCGGCGACGCCGCTGGCGGACCTGCTGTCGTGGCAGCAGACCTACATCACCAGCAACGGTGAGGCCCCCGGCGCGATGGTCATGTCCACCACCGTGCTGGGCTACCTGCTGCGCAACGCCGAGATCCGCGCCCTGGTCGGGTCGACGCTCGGCGCGCCGTCGCGGGTGTCGCAGGCGGCCCTGCGGGGCATCCTCGATGACCACGGACTGCCGCCGTGGTACATCGTCGACGAGCAGATCAACGTCAACGGTGCGGCGGTGCGACCGATCCCGGTCGACAAGTTCCTGTACCTCCCGGCACCGGTGGATCCGAACGACGCGGACGGCACCCAGCTCGGCGCGACCCTGCTGGGCACCACCGCCGAGTCGCTGGACCCGCGGTACAGCCTGGAGGAAGCGGACCGGCCGGGCATCGTCGCGGGCGCCTACACGACCGAGGACCCGATCGCGGTGTGGACGAAGGCCGCGGCGATCGGCCTGCCGGTGTCCGTGAACCCGGACCTGAGCTTCGTGGCGGACGTGGCATGAGTCGGCCGGAGCTGGCCACGTTCGTGCACGTGGCAGACGAGCAGGGCGCGGTGCACGTGTTCGGCCCGGGTGACCGGGTGCCGGACTGGGCGGTCGGGAAGATCGTCAACCCGAAGGCGTGGAAGGGCGGCAAGGTTCCGGGCCCGTCCGAGTCGCCGGAGGATGAGCTGGTCCGGCTGCAAGCCCGGATCAACGCCCTGAAGGCCGCCATCGGCGACGGTGGGGCCGAGAACCAGGGCGACGGGTCCACCGACAGCGAGGGGCACGGCCAGGGCGAGGACCAGCACGGTCCGCCGCCGAAGAGTGGCGCCGGGTCGGGTGACAAGGCCTGGCGGGCGTACGCGGCCGACCGGGACGTCGAGGTGCCGGCGGACGCGAAGCGCGAGCAGGTCTGGTCGCTGCTGGCTGAGGCGGGCGTGCCGACCGAGTGAGACTCCGGCCGGTCCAGGAAGACACGGGCCTGGGCCGGCCGGACCACCCGGGAAGGGGTGAGCATCGTGCCTGACCTGTTCACCAGGAGCGAGCTGGAGGCGTACCCGCCGCCGGTGTCGGTGCCGGAGGAGACTGCGGCGCTGGTGTTGTCGCTGGTGACGGCGGAGATCCGGGCCGTGGTGGGTGCTGACCGCTACGACCGGCTGACCGACCTGTCGCCGCTCAAGGCGGTGGCGCTGGCGCTGGCCAGGCGGATGGTGGATCACCCCGGCGGTCGCCGGTCGACCTCGAGGTCGGTCGACGACTACACGGAGACCGACACGTGGGCGGTGGAGTCCCTCGCCCCGGCGGAGCTGACCGCGGGTGAGGTGGAGCGGATCCGCCGCGCGGTGGGCTTGCCGACTGGTGGGGCGTTCACGATCCGCCCGGGTGCCCCGGTTCGGCCTGCCGCGTGCGGGCCAGCTTGGAGGCGGTGCTGATGGTGGACGTGGCGGCGCCGCTGGCCCGTGGCCGGGCGATGGCCGAGGCGCTGATGGTCGACGAGTGTGTGGTCCGGCGTCGCACTGGTGCGGTGACGGACCCGGACACGGCGGTGGTGACGCCGGAGTACACCGTGGTGTACGTCGGGAAGTGCCGCATCCAGCAGCCGACGTCGGCGGCCCGCGAGGAGTCGCCGGGCCAGGCGGTGCTGCTGATGCTGCGCTTTGAGCTGCAGGTGCCGATCAGCGCGGTGGGGATCGCGGCGGATGACGAGGTGCTGCTGACCGCGTCGCAGTTCGATCCGGATCTGGTTGACCGCGAGTTCGTCGTGCGCGGCTTGTCGCACAAGACCCATCCGGTGATGCGTCGGGTCGAGATCGAGGAGCGGACGTCGTGAGCGTGGACATCGAGCACCGGGAGTTGGATCGCTGGGTGCGGACGCTGGACAGTGCGGCTGAGGACGCTCCGGCGGAGGCCCGCAAGGTGGTGCAGCGCGGTGCGTTGCAGATCAAGCGGGACGCTCAGCAGCGCATCTCTGGGCTCAAGCACGCCCCGGCGTACCCGCACTCCATCACGTACGACACGAAGGAGACGCCGGGCGGTGCGGTCGCGGAGATCGGCCCTGATAAGAACCGCCGTCAGGGCGCGCTCGGGAACATCCTGGAGCTGGGCACGGTGAAGAACCCGCCGAGGCCGCACATGATTCCGGCCGCCCAGGCTGAGGAGCCCAAGTTCGAGCGGGCCCTGGCGGACCTGGCTGAACGGCTGTTGAGGCGGCGATGACGGTCCAAGAGCACGCCGATGCGTACCTGGGCCTGCTGCGCGCCACGCCCCGCTTCCCTGTGCACGACGGGGTGGTGCCGGCGAAGACTCTGCCGCCGTACGTGGTGGTGTACGTCGTCGTGGACGACAGCGATGGGCAATCCCCGGAGTGGGGTGACGGCCTGGACGGCGTCAGCGGGGTGGTGACGGCGCGGGCGTACTGCCACTCGGTGGGCGGGTCGGCTCAGGCGGCGCGGACTGTGGCTGGCTGGGTGCGTGAGCAGCTGCTCGACAAGGAACCGACGGTGACGGGGCGAACCGCCGGGATGATCCGCAAGGACTTCTCGTCACCGCCAGTGCGGGATGAGAGCACCGGTACGCCGGTGATGGATCAGATCGACGTGTACCGGCTGCGTACCGTCCGGGCCTAGCGGCCCGCGAACCAGTCCCGCGACTGGACGGGCACAAACAGCAGGCCGACGAGCAGGGCACCGGCAGCGACAGCCACCACGTTCAGGCTGTCGGTCAGCACCACTCCGGCGACGACGGCGAGGGCACCACCCAGGGCGGCGACCCATTGGGCTGCACGTACTCCTCGCCAGATACCGACGGCAATCAGGCCGTAGAACAGCAGCCCGACCACGGAGACTCCGGCCCGGAAGGCGGGCCCGCCGAGGTCGGGGTTGGTGGCCGAGGCGGCGATCTGGACGAGGCCGTAGAGGGCCACGATCAGCATCGCGGCGACGATCGGCGCTGGTGCACGCCGCCGCTGCGGCGTCGGGTGGGTGATCGGTGCAACGTCCCCGTCTGCGTCCGCAGCGACGATCATCTCGACGTCGTCGCGGGTCAGCCCGTACTGCCGTGAGATGTCGCCTACGTCAGCCCCGGTCGCGTACGCGGCGACGATCTGCTCGCGTTCGGTGTCTCCCAGATTCATGCCGCGCACCGTAGCGGGTGCGCGCACTTTGTACCGCCCGGCGACGGGATCACGACACATGGAAGGGGGGCGCCGGATGGCGCTGCTCACCGCAACCTCGGTCCCCGGCGGCACGGCGGTCAACGTCACGCCGGCGACCGTCAGTTCATCCGACACGATCTCCGCTTCGGACATCGGCCGGTTCGGCGTGCTGGTGCGGGTCACGAACGGTGGCGGCTCGGCCATCACCGCGACGATCGCCGACCCGGGGAAGACCGCCGTCGGGAACGCGGGCACGACGGCCGCGCAGTCGGTGCCGGCCAGCCAGTCCCGCTACCTGCGGGTGCTGCCGGGCCATGTCAATCCGGCGACGGGCGTCGCCACGATCACGTTCTCCGGCACCACCTCGGTGACCGCGGAACTCGTCCGGGGCTGAGGGAGGGCCGATGGCAGCGAAGAAGACGTACTGGATGCACGACGGGTACGGCACCGTCGCCCTGGTCGAGGGTGCCGACGAGCGGGACCGGTGGAAGCCGCTCGGCTGGGTCGATTCGGAGCCGCCGGGGCCGGGATCGCAGGTGTGGATGCGGCACGAGACGCACGGCGGGCGGGCGAAGTTCCCGTTCGCGTCGGTGGAGCTGTGGCGCCCCCGCGGCTGGTCGGAGTGCGAGCCGCCGCCGGTGGCGGATCCGTTCAGCGCCGAGACTCCGGCTGACGTGGTCGAGCCGGTGGCGGTTCAGGTTTCCGAGCCGGCGTCGCCGGCCGCGACGAAGAAGGAGAAGGCGGATGGGTGACATCCCCGGCGACGGCAAGGTTCGGGTCGACTGGGTCCCGGCGATCGCCAACATCTACGAGCCGACGGCGGAGGAACTGAACTCCGGCGTGCGGATCAGTCAGTGGATGACCGCTGACGGTGTGGTCGGTTTCCGGCCTGAGACGGCGGATGTGCCGACGTCCGGGCTGGAGGACACCTTCGACACCGCGACGAACGGTCGGCGCAGCTTCTCGGGCACGCTGGTGCGGATCAAGAAGCAGACCGGTAGTGACGTGGCGTACCTGACGCTGCTGCCCGATGTCGAGGGCTACGTCGTCGTCCGGCGGTCGGTGGCGGCGGCCACGGCGTACGCCTCGGCGCAGCACCTCCAGGGCGTGTACCCGGTGATCTGCGGTGAGACGGCGTGGCTGGACAGCGAGCCGAACACGGTCGAGCGCTACGAGGTGCCCCTCAAGATGCGGATTCAGCCCGCTCTGCGGGTCAACGTCGCCTGATCCCCATGAGCGCGGGGGCAGACCACCTGGCCCGGTCTGCCCCCGCTCCAGTCCAGGGCCAGGAAGGAAGGGCCAGGACATGACCGACTTCAAGAGCCGACTGGCGAACGCCAAGCTGCCGGAACGCACCGTACCGATCTGCCTTCGCGGCGACCTGGTCGCCGAGTTCGAGGACCTGGAGCGTCAGCTCACCGAAGCACTCCAGGCGTCAACCGACTCGCTGGAGAAGGCCGCCCCGGAGGGCATCGCTGAGCGGATGGAGCAGCTGCGGCAGGAGATGCGCGACGAGACGGAGATTTTCCGTCTGCGGGCGATGCCGCGGCCTCGCTGGCGCGCATTCATCGCCGAGCATCCGCCCCGCAAGGGTGAGGACGGTGAGGTGGACGAGCGGGACCGGGCCACCGGCGTCAACATGGACACGTTCTACGAGGCGCTCATCCAGGAGTCGGTGATCGCGCCGGTCATCGACGCCGAGGACTGGCCGGTGCTCATCGAGGCGCTCACCTCGCGGCAGTTCGATGAACTGGCGGATGCGGCGTGGGGCCTGAACCGGCGTGAGGTGGACATCCCTTTCTCGCCCGCCGCCTCGCGGATGATCCGGGGTTCCGGGACCGAGTAGAGGCGGCCGAGCGGCTCGGTATCCCGCCGTCGCGGCTGGATGGTCGGGAGCCGGTCGTGACGACCCGGTACGTCTACAACCGGCGTGGCCGGCTCGTGAGGTCGGTGACGACCCGGGAGTCGTCGTGGACGGAGCAGGACCGGGCCGAGGTGCTCGCCCTGGCCTTGTACCGGTCGCAGTTGTGCCCGTGTGGGTGTGGTCAGAGGTACGCCGACACCACGTCGCCGGAGGACACGGGGCCGCAGTTCGTCGCGTCTCGGAAGGTGTGCCGGGCGCGGATGACGCTGCTGGAGGCCCAGCAGGGTGCCGAGACGAACAACGCCGCTATCGCCGGGTCCCGGCTGTGGCAGGTCCGAACGGTGAGGGGGTGACGGGGTGGCGCTGCGCACGGTCGGTGTGAAGTTGCAGGCCGAGGTGTCGGGCTACATGGCTGGGATGCGGCAGGCCAGCACCGCCACCAAGGGCCTGACTGCCGAGATGGACAAGGCGGCGCGTGGCGGCCAGCTCGACCAGGTGGCGGACGCCGCGACGATGATGGGCGCCGGTCTGGTCGCCGGGTTCGGTGTCGCGATCAACCAGTTCGCCAAGTTCGAGAAGCAGATGAGCAGCGTCCAGGCTGCCACGCAGGCGAGCGCGCAGGAGATGGAGCTCCTACGCACGGCCGCGATGCAGGCCGGCAAGGACACGGCTTTCAGCGCCACCGAGGCGGGTCAGGCAGTCGAGGAGCTGGCCAAGGCTGGCGTCGAGACCGGCGACATCCTGCGGGGCGGTCTGGCCGGTGCGCTGGACCTGGCGGCGGCTGGCCAGCTCGACGTGGCCGAGGCGGCGGAGACCGCGGCGTCGGCCATGACCCAGTTCAAGCTGTCCGGCTCCCAGGTGCCGCACATCGCCGATTTGCTGGCGGCGGCGGCAGGTAAAGCGCAGGGCTCCGTGCATGACATGGGCTACGCCCTGTCGCAGAGCGGTCTGGTGGCCGCGCAGATGGGTTTGACGATCGAGGACACGGTCGGCACCCTGGCGTCCTTCGCCTCCGCCGGTCTGCTCGGCTCAGACGCCGGCACCAGCCTCAAGACCGCCCTGCTGATGCTCGCCAACCCGACGGACAAAGCCGCGGATCTGATGAAGGATCTCGGCATCCAGACGTACGACGCGTCTGGCAACTTCGTGGGCATCACCAGTCTGGCCGGGCAGCTCAAGACGCAACTCGGTCAGCTGACGCAGGAGCAGCGCAACAGCGCCCTCGCCACGATCTTCGGCAGCGACGCGATCCGGGCTGCGGCGATCCTGTACGAGCAGGGCGCTCAGGGCATGGGCGAGTGGATCGCCAAGGTCGACGACCAGGGCTATGCCGCCGAAACCGCCCGCCTCAAGACCGACAACCTGATCGGTGACCTGGAGCGGCTGCGGGGCGAGTTGGACAACCTGGCCATCCAGGCCGGGGAGGGCTCGGCGGGTGGCCTGCGGTGGCTGGCTCAGGCTGCTGAAGCGACGGTAGCTAGCTTCGGGTCGCTGCCGCCCGCCGTGTCCGGGACCGCCCTGGCGTTGACCGGGCTCGCCGGTGGCGTGCTGCTGCTCGGCGGCGGCTGGGTCAAGGCCCGCCGCTCCAACCAGGAGATGCTGGCGGAGCTGCGTGCGACGGGTCCGGCGGGCCGCCAGGCTGCGCGTGGCCTGGAGTCGGCGCAGCGTGGGGCGACTCGAGCTGCTGCCGCGTTCGTGGCGCTCCAGTTGGCCGGTGCGGCTATCTCGTCGATGCAGACGGAGCTGAAGCCGCAGGTCGAGGCGCTCGGCAAGGGTTTGGCGGTGTGGGGCCAGTCGGGGAACCTGGCGGGCGAGTCGGCGCGGGTCCTCGGCGACGACATGGGGCATCTGGCGACGGGCCTGAAGTACCTCGCCGACACCGACAACAGCCGCCGGCAGTGGACGCGCCGGCTTCAGGATGGCCTGGAGACCCTGGTCCCCGGCCTGGACGGTACGAACCGTTCGCTGGCGCGGACCCGGGAGCGGGTTGACGCGATGGACCAGGCCCTGGCTGGTCTGGTCCAGCAGGGGCAGGTCGATCAGGCGAAGGCTGCGTTCGATCGGCTCGCTGCCGCCGCTGCCGCGCAGGGTGTCAGCGTCGAAGAGCTGAAGCGAATCTTCCCGGCTTACGCGGGTGCGCTTGAGGTGGCCGGCTCGGCGGCGGGCAAGGCCACCGGCCCGACGGGCGAGCTGGCGGGCGCGACCGACGGGCTGACGGCGGAAACGAAGGAATACACGACCGCGGCTGAGGCTGCTGCTGCGGCGAGCCGTGGCCAGCGTGACGCCCTGGTCGACCTTGCGGCGAAGATGCGCGCGGAGACGGATCCGGTGTTCGGGCTGCTGGAGGCGCAGCGTGATCTGACCGAGGCGCAGAAGGCGGCGGCGAAGGCGGTCAAGGAACACGGCCGCAACTCCGATGAGGCCCGGGAGGCGACCCGCAAGCTGGCGGTGGCGGCGATCGCGTTGCAGGGTGCGGCCGGTGAGGTGGGCACCACCTTCGACGGCAAGATGACGCCCGCGATGCGGCAGACGCTGCGTGCTGCCGGCCTGACCAGGGCTCAGATCGAGGACGTGGAGCGGCAGTTCCGGGCGGCTCGGCGGGAGGCTGAGCGGTACGACGGCCACTACAAGGCCAACGTGTCGGCACCGGGGGCCGACAAGGCCAAGGATCAGCTGCGGGATGGCAAGAAGGCCGCTGACGCGTTCGACGGCAAGTACAAGGCTGCAATCGACGTGGTGGGCTACCCGGTGGCCCTGGACCGGCTGAAGCGGCTGTCGACGTATCAGCAGGCGTTGAAGAAGGGCACAATCCCCGCTGGCTTCCAGGGCCCGGTGCAGGGCCGCGACTACCACGCCGGCGGCTGGACGGGGCCGGGCAGCAAGTATGAGCCGGCCGGTGTGGTGCACGCCGATGAGTACGTCATCAAGAAGGAGTCGAGGCAGCGGATCGAGCAGCGGCATCCGGGCCTGCTGGACGAGATGAACGCCACCGGGCAGTTGCGTGGGTATGCCGATGGTGGGCTGGCGTGGCGGTATCCGACGACGGTACGGAAAACCCGTATCCCGTCGCGGTCTGAGGTCGCCTCGGTGGTGCGTCCGGACTTCGGGGCGTGGCCTGCGAGCCCGTCGGCGCAGCGTGGCGATTCGGAGGTGTGGGGGGGTATCGCCCGCGCGATCCGCGCCACCGGCCCGATGTCGGGCAGCTTCGGTAACGGCTACCGGCCGGGTGACCCGCTGTGGCACGGCAGTGGCCGGGCTGTGGACTGGATGGGCTACAACCAGGACGCCCTGGCCACATGGTTGGCGTCGTGGCGGCCCCTGGAGCTGATCCACCGCACGGCGACGCGGGACTACGCGTACACGCGGGGTGTCAACAAGGGCTCGTTCAACTCGGCCCTGATGGAGGCGCACCGCAACCACATCCACATTGCGATGGCGGATGGCGGGGTGATCCGTGAGCCGGTCGTCGGGGTGGGCCTGAGCAGCGGCAACAGCTATTCGCTCGGCGAGCGTGGCCCGGAGACGGTCGTGCCCGGCGTGGGGGCGATGGCCGGCGGCCGGACCGTCGTGGAGCACGTTCATCGGCATCACATCGTCGTCGAGGGCACCGGTCTACTGCGCAACCTGCGCGAGGAGATCGAGGATGCAGGCGGGGACGTCCAGGGTTATCTCGGAAGGAAGAAGCGGTGACGTTTCCGCTGGTTATCCGCGTGCAGGTGGCGCCGGGCGTCGATCCGACGTCCGACCCGGCCGGGTGGACGTGGCAGACCGTCACCTCGTCGGTGCGTCCCGGCATCTCCGTCACCCGGGGCAGCACCGCCGAGGCGAGTGAGACCCAACCTTCTCGGTGCTCCTTGACCGTCGACTTCGCGGAGGGGTTGCGGCTGCGCCGAGGGTGGGGTGTGCGCGCTCAGGTGCAGGTGGCTGGCGTGTGGCATACCCGCATGACCGGGGTCATCGACGAGCTGCGTCCGCGCCTGGTGACCGTGGACGCGATCGACACGTACGTGGTGGAGGTGCGGGCGTCGGGGACGATGCATCGGCTGGCCAAGGGCGCACAGCTGCGCAGCCCGCTCCTGCACTTCCTGTCCGGCCAGTCGGATCTGACGGCGTGGCTACCCCTGGAGGACCGCGCCGGTACCGATCAGCCGGCGTCGGGGGTGTCGCGTCAGCCGCGGCCGGTGGCGACGGCGGTGCAGTGGGGGCAGCGTGACGAGGGTCTGCCTGGTGCGGCGTCAGTAGCACGTCTGGAGTCGCCGCAGTCCCGGATCGTGATGCCGGCCGGCGGCGGGGATCTGCTCGGCGTCGGTAACCGGTTCATGAGCACGGCGTCGTGGTACTGGTCGGCGTCGTCGTTGGGCAGCTCGGCGGTGGAGATCGCGTCGATCGCCGTGCGCAGTGAGACGGTGGCTCGGCTGTCGGTGCGCGCCAATGAGACGGGACTCTCCACGCTGGCGTTGGACAGCAGCGGTGCGACTCTGGGCAGCCTCTTCTCGCCGTGGCAGGACAACGCCCACCCCGCTGAGCGGTGGATCGGCATTCAGGTGCAGCTGGAGCGGCCCAGCCTGGTGGCTGCGCTGGTGATCCGTACCCGCATCCACGGCGTCGGCTCCACAACCTGGCAGGCGTTTCAGTCCACCTTCAGCACCTCCGGCAACAACGGCGGCTTCGCGTCGCTGACGGCCATGTCGGGGGGCGGCAGCTCCTGGTCGCACATGAGCATCGTCAACAGGACGGTCGACCCGCCTGACACGGCGTGGCCCGCATCCGGGTACCTCGGCGAGAGCGCCAACAACCGGCTCACCCGAGCGTGCGCCACCGCTGGTGTGCAGCTCGCGTCGGTGGGCACGACGGGCACGGCGATGGGTCCGCAGCCGCAGGGCAGCCTGCTGGAGGTGCTGCGGGATGTCGAGGACGCCGACGGCGGGATCCTGTTCGAGGCGAGGGACGGCCGGCTGGCCTACCTGCCCAGGGTGTCCCGCTACAACCGGGCGGTGGCCCTGGCGCTCACCTACGGGCAGTTGGCGCCGCCGCTGGCCCCGACCGATGACGACCGGTACACCCGCAACGATTGGACGATCAGTCGCCCTGACGGCGGGTCAGCCCGGTACGCCGACGAGGAGCACGTCGCGCGGTACGGCCGGTACGACGACACGACGTCGGTCAACATCTCAGGCGACGCGACCCTGGCTGACCGGGCGGCGTGGCGGGTGCACCTCGGCACCGTCGAGGAGTACCGCTACCCGGTGCTCACCCTGAATCTGCGCCGCCCAGCGACGCTGCCGGCCATCCCGGCGTGGCTGGGCTGCGACGTCGGCTCCCGCATGCAGGTGTCCGAGGTGCCGCCGGCGATGGGCGATGGAGTGATTGACCAGCACATCGAGGGATACACCGAAGTCATCGACAAGTTCAGCTGGCAGGTCGACGTGGCCACGTCGCCGGCGTCGCCGTGGCAGGTAGCCGACGCCGACGGGGAGCCGCGCGTGCCCGCCGACGGGTCCACGCTGGCCGCGTCGCTGGCCCCGGGGGACACGGTGCTGCGGCTGGCCAGCACCGCCACCAACGGCCGGTGGACGGAGTCGCTGGACGACATGCCGTTGCCGTTGCGGGTGGACGGGCAGCCGGTCACGGCGACCGCCATCTTCCCGACGGCCGCCGACTGGTTTGACCGGCTGGTGACGGGCGGCTGGGGCACGACCACCTCGGGCATGGCGTGGACGACGTCGGGTGGCAGCAGCAGCGACTACAGCGTGACGGGGGGCTGACGGTGGCGTACGCGTCATTCGCCGAGCTGGCGGCGGCCGAACCGGAGGGGTCGGCCTGGTCACGGACTGCGGTCACGGTGCCGGGGGCGACCTGGGCCAGCATCGCCATCCACGGCGGGGGGATCGAGCGGGGCAGCGGGGAGATGGCCCGCCAGGTGGCCGGCGGCTTCATGAGCTTCTACGAGTTCGCCGGGCTGAAGCCGTCCGGCAATGGGGATCTTCACATCACCTCAACACTCTGGGACGAGCCTCAGTGTGTGGCCCTGGTGGGGGCTTCCCGGCGCACCCTCAGCTTCCACGGCTACGCGGGCACCGCCGACGTCGCTGAGACGGCGATCGGTGGCCTGGACACCGAACTGGTGGCCCGGGTCACCGCCGAACTGGTGGACGCCGATTTCCGCGTCATCACGGCGCCGTCGGAGATCGCGGGGACGAACCCGGCGAACATCTGCAACCGGAACGCGACCAGCGCGGGCGTGCAGCTGGAGATGAGCAACGCGCTGCGGCGCTCGTTCTTCCCCGGCGGCGTCCTGTCGGCCGCAATGTCCGCGTCCGGTCAGCGCACGGACGCCTTCTACCGGTACGCGGCAGCCGTCCAGCGGGCGTACATCGGGTACGGCACCGTGTCGATCGGCAGCGTCAACAACTCCCGGTGGACCCTGCTGCCCATCTCCACCGCCGACGTCACCGTCTCGGCCACCGTGTCGACGGACAAGCTGGCCACCGGCGGCGGACAGTTCCTGTCCCTGGTCGCCCGGTATGCGGACCCGAACAACTGCTACCTGGCCAGGCTGGAGATGTCGACCAGCCAGACGGTGATCCTGACCATCCGCAAGCGCGTGGGCGGCACGGAGACGTTCCTGGTGCAGCACACCCTGTCGGGGGTCGCCCACGCGGTCGGTGGGCGGGTCGCCTTCGAGTTGGACGTGTCCGGCAGCCGGTTGCGGGCCCGTGCCTGGCAGCCCGGCCAGCCCATCCCCGGATGGCAGCTGACCACCACTGATACCGACCTGACCGCGCCTGGCCTGGTCGGTACTCGCAGCATCCTGTCCACCGCCAACACCAACGGAACCGTGGTGGCCCGGTGGGGGGACGTGCGGGTGCGGGCCGGCTACCAGACCGTGCACCTGGCCCCCGGCAACCGGCGCACCACCGTGCCCACCGGGGCACCTGTCGACGTGTGGCTGCCCGCTGTGGCCGCCCTGTAGAGGAGACCTGAGTGCCGATCACGATCCTGTCGGGGCAGCGGCTCACCCCCGCCCGACTCAACGCGCCAATGACGGCCTACTACCCGCTGGATGCGACACCGAGCCTCACGTCGCAGGCAACGCTGCAAGACACCGTCCTGGTCGTACCCATCGTCTCCATCAGCGAGGTGGAGCTGTCGGTGCGGTACACCGCCAACGGGGGCGGGATCAGGTGGGCGTGGCGGTCCACCGGCACGGTGACCGGCCTGTCCCGTGACATCGGGTCGGCCGGGTCGGCGGCATCCACCACGGACGCCAGCCACAACATCGGAGAGATGCGGTGGCGGCAGATCGCCACGTTGGACGAGGAGCAGGTCAGCGCGCAGTACAGCACGACGACGACGCAGCTCATCCGTGAGCGCCTGATCGTTGACGGGGCGGGCACGCTGGTCTTCCGGTTCGCGCAGGCGTCCAGCAACGCCAGCGCCACCAGCCTGCACGCGGCTTCCTTCGCGACGGTCCGGCGGATGCGCAGGCCCTAGCGCAGCAGCAGGATCGCCCACATCGCGGCGATCCACACCAGAGCGCCCACGGTGATCCACGCCATGCGGCGCATCAGCTTTCGGTCGGCGGCCGTGTACTCGTATCGACGGCGAGGCATGCCACCGACCGTAACGCCATCACTCCCCGCTCGCTCGCTTGCGCGGGACCACGACTTCTGACGGAGGCACCCGATGACGCGGGCACCAGAAAACCTGATGGCGGTCCGCCGGCTGCTGCTCGACCACCTCGACGTTGACCCCGGCAAGGTCCGCGACCAGGACCTGGAGCCGAACGAGGTCGGGATCATCGGCGACGCCGCCCACCGGGGCGGCTACCACTGTGGTTCCGACCGGGTGGTGACCAACGACTACTCGGTGGTCGAGTCGTCGCGCGACCGCAACGGCCTGACCCTCGACGCCGCCGCGCTCGACGTGGGCATGTTCCAGGTCAGCGTCGGTGGCCGTAACCACAACCTGGCCACCTTCTCGGCCTGGTGTGTGGCGCAGTGCCAGGCCGACGCGCCGGACGCCCGCGACATCCGGGAGATCATCTACAGCCCGGACGGCAAGGTGGTGCGCCGCTGGGACCGGCTCGGCCGCCGCAACACCGGCGACCGCTCCCACCTGTGGCACACCCACTTCAGTTTCTTCCGCGACTCGATCAAGGCGAACCGCGACCAGACGCCGCTGTTCCGCCGCTACCTGACCACCATCGGCCTAATCAAAGGCCCGACCGGCATCACGCCCAAGGGGGACATCATGACTCCGGCTCAGGAGAAGAAGCTCGACCAGGTGCTCAAGATGCTGGAGGGCATGCCGAAGGCGGTCGTCGGCGTGGACGCGGTGCCCGCCGCCCGCCCGCCGTGGAACAACGCCGATTTCGAGGCCAACAAGGAGTGGCGTCTCGGGTACGCGCTCCAGACTGGCGTCGAGGGCACCCGCGCCACCCTCCAGGCCGTCGAGGCACTGCGCGCCGAGGTGGCCCGGGTGACTGGGCAGGCGCCGGTCGACCCGCAGGTCATCGTGCAGGGCGTGCTCGCTGGGCTGGCCCCGGAGGTGCTGGCCGCGCACATCGTGTCGGTGATGCCGGAGTCCCTGGCCCGGCAGGTCGTCGACGAGCTGTCCCGGGCGCTCCAGGCGGCCGGCAAGCAGTCGTGACCGAGGCGCGGCTACGAGGTCGCGTCGGCCGCCGCGGCAGCGCCCTGCTCGTCTTCGCCGCCCTCGACGTGGCCTACGCAACCCGCCTCACCACCGTGCAACCCCCCGCCACCGACTTCTACGCATGGCTGCACCTACCCATGCCGCTGTGGGCGTGGGGGGCGCTGTGGCTGGCCGTCGCCGCGCTGTGCACCATCGGCGCGTGGCAGGACTGCGACCGGGTCGCGTTCACGGCGGCAATCGGCATCAAGGTGCTCTGGTGTTCCCTCTACCTGTCCGGCTGGCTGCTCGGGGAGGTGCCCGACGGGTGGGTGTCAGCGTGCATCTGGGCCGCGTTCGCGGCGGTGGTGTGGCTGATCGCGGGGTGGCCTGAGCCTGTCAACGGAAAGGGGCCGGCGTGGACCCCACCATTGCGGCGGCGATAGCGTCCGGGCTGGCCGCGTTACTGGCCAGCGTCATCACCAACCGGGTCGCCGGGCGGGCGTCACGCCGGGACAACCTGCTGCGGTGGGCCGAGCAGCTACGCGCGTCGGAGGAAGCGGCCCGGCAGCGGGCCGACCGGATCCGCGACGAGGCCGATGCCGATGTCGAGGAACTGCGCACGAAGCTCGACGGGGTGATGGAGCAGCTGCGGGAGGCCCAAGGGTTAGCCGCCCGGCTGACGGACACGCTGACGTCGGTGGCGGCGGAGGTGTGGCGACCTGAGCCGGACATCGCCGCGTTGCGCCGGCTGGTGGGCCGTCCGTCGGCACCGGGCGTCAACGGGCGTCACCTGTAGGCCGCTGCCACTGGTGGCAGGTCTGCACCACCCACCGGCAGCCGGGTGCCTGGCAGCCCCACTGTCGGCCCATCTGGTCACACACTCCGCAGCCACCCCAGCCTGGGGTGGTGCGTGGGTTGCCGTCCGGATCGACGTGTCCGGCCGGGCACACCTCGGGCACCTCGGCGATGCCGCCAGGGGTGCGCCGGAATCTCGTCACAGCTCATCACCGTACCCACGGAGGACCCATCGTGAAGATCTTCGGCCGTGAGCCGGCGCTGGTCATCGGCGCCATCGGCTCACTCATCACCGTCCTGGCCGCGCTCAACCTGCCCGGCCTGTCCGCCGGGCAGGCCGCCGCCATCACCGCGCTGGTCACCGCCGGCATCACCGCCTGGACGACCCGTCCGGTCGCCCCGGCCCTGTACGTGGGTGCGGTCGCCGCCGTCGCGGTGCTGCTCGCCGAGTACGGCTTCAACGTGTCCGACGAGGCGGTCGCGGCGATCGGCGGGGCGGTGCTGGCCGGGTTCGCGCTGTTCGGGGTCCGGCCGCAGGTCACTCCGGCGGCGGACCCGCGCCAGTCGATCCGCGCCGGGTCGCTGTCGTAGGCGGTCGCTAGACTCGTCGATGCGGTGCCGCCGGTGAGCTCCCGGAGGTGCCGACCAACGTTGAAGCGCCCCACCTGCCTTGTGGCGGGTGGGGCGCTTTCGTGCTGTCACCAGCTGATCAGGTGCTTCCACTGGCCGCCGTGCCACACCGCGAGTTCGCGGTCCAGGGGCGTCAGCATCTTCTGGTTGGACTCGGGGGTGAGCCGGGCGCGGTCGTTGCGGGCGAGGTGGCGGGCGCCGTCGGCGATCTCGTCGGCGGTCAGGTCGACCCGCTCGGCGAGCTGCGCCATGCTCATCAGGGCACCGGGGCCGTACTGGCTGGTGTGGGTGCCGTAGGCGCGCTTGATCTCGGTGGCGGCTCGCTCGGTGGTCATGGTCCGCATCTCGGTCTCCCTTGTTCTCCCCTTGCCTGTACCTAAATTCTACACTGCCCTAGCATTCTCCGCAACATAGTGGTGTAGAATTTCTGGCATGGACCTCCCCGACCTCGGCACCCGCCTCGCCGCCGCCAACCACCTCCCCGACCCACTCCAGCGGTACCGCGCCCTCCGCGACCTCGCCCCCGAAATCAAGGCCGCCCTCGCCGCCGCCCAGGACACCGCCATCGCCGAAGCCCGGCAAGCCACCCCCGAGGATCAGGTCGCCGAGCAGGCGGGCGTCAGCGTCTCCGAGGTGCGTCGCCGGGTGACCGCCCACGGCAAGCGGACCGGCGTCGACCGGCGTCCCGGCCGCCCCCCGAAGGCCACATAGGAGAGCGCTTTCCTGTGCGCCGCCCAACGCCAGAGGCCCCGCCCCAAGAGGGGTTCGGGGCCTCTGCGCATCTACGGGGGCTACAGCGCCAACCACACCAGCGCGCCGGCGGCGACGAGCACCACCACCACGGCCAGAATCCACCCTGCAGCCGCACGGGCCAGCCATGCCGCCTCGGACAGCCACCCGGCCGCCCACGACCACGCCCAGGCGGCCCGCTCCCACCGCCGGGCGGCCTCCCAGGTGACGAGGACTCCGGTGATGACCCCGGCCCCGTAGGTGATGACCAGGCTCCTCATGATTCACTCTCCGTGGTCAGGTCGGGCGTACGGACAATCCGTACACCTGGCGTACGGACGGCATCCGTACGGGCCTTTATCTGGACCCGGCTGCGCCCGTCCAGACCGTACGGATGGTCTGGACGGGCGCAGCCTGCGTTACTGTGCGTCACGCCGGTTCGGGTACGCGGATGCGGTAGACGCCCCGGTCGGTCTTCTGGAGCAGGGCGTCCGGGCCGCTGGTGAGCCGGCGCAGTTCCTTGCCCACCCACGCCGCGGTGAGGCCGGTCGCCTCGATGACGTCACCCAGCTCCGACGGGCGGATCCGGTCGACGCCCTCGTCGTGCAGACGCAGCAGGTAGTCCCGCATCCACGCCCGCGCCTCCTCGGTGCCCATTGGCGGAGTGCGGAGCTGGCCGAGGGCGAGTCGAGGCATGTCGGCGGGGATAGTGATGGGCTGGGCGGGGTCGACGTCGTCCGGCGGGTCAGCCAGATCGAGCGCCTTGTTCAGCTCGCGCTTCTCCTGGTCGTCGTCGGCCAGCGGGGTGGTGGTCACAGGTGGGTCCTCTCGACGAGGGGCGGCCTCCGGCTGGCCCGGCGCAGGGATGTGCCGGTGCTGGGCGACGACCGCCGCCCGGTCGTCCTCGCTGCGGGCGATGGCTGCCCGCGCCGGCATCGACCAGCGCTCCTGCTCCACGCCGGGCAGTTCGGCGTACAGGTATCCGGGCTTCATGTTCTTCCACTCCCACGGCGCCGCACCAGCGTCGAGGGTGCTCTCCGACAGCGCCGCTTCAGCGTCCTCGGGACGCGCCACACCCAGGCAGATGCGGGCGGAGATGTTGGCCCGAGCGCTGGTCGGGAAGCGGTCGTGCGTGGCCCGCTGCAACTCGACCAGCAGGCAGATGCCCACCGACCGGGCCGACTCGGTCACGTCCACGAACGTTCCGTTGTTGGCGACCAAGCCGGCGGCCTCGAAGTTCACCACCACCACGTACGGCAGGCCGCAGCCCTTCACCCACTGCTTGAGTCCACGCTGACCCAGGTAGCGGGCCCGCTCGGCGATGATCCGGGGCAGGTCCTCCATGTAGTCCTCGGCCGCCTCGCCGTCGAGGTGCGCCTCGTGGGCGCTCTTGCGCAGCCACTCGGGAAGCTGGTCGCCCTTGCGGGTGTCGGTGACGACCAGCCGTACGTCGCTGCGGGTGAGCACGTCAGCACACAGGTTCAGCACCAGTTCGGTCTTACCCGCACCCGACATGCCGACCACGGACAGGTGCACGCTGTTGCGGCCCTTGGAGTGGTCGCCGGGCAGCCAGATCTCCAGCGGCTCCCCGTCCTCCATCACCCCAAGCCGGACCGGGGCGTCGGCGATCGACTGGCCGGGAGCGGAGGGGCCGGGCCAGTGGAGCGTGTCGGCGAGCTGGTCGACGGGCACCACCGACACGGTGGCCCGTTGCGCCGAGTCAGGGTCGGGAATGATCCGCACGGCGGTGGTCCGGACGTCCAAGGCGGACGCCAGCGCACCCCGGTCGCTGGCCAGGTCGGCCGCGGTGGTGCCTGCCTCCAGGACGACGGGGGCGGTGGCCCGGGCGCCGTCGATGCGGGGCCGACCGAATCGGGCCCCACGCAGGCTCTTCACGGCCTCCTTGAGCCCGCCGTTGTCCGCCTGATCGCCGTCGCCACCGGAGCGCATGACCCGCACCACCGCCATGGCGATCGAAGCCACAGGCGCACCGATGAGCCACATGTCCAGCCAGGGCCGCTCCCACGGCGCGGCCAGCATGGCCCCGATGGTCCAAGCGCTACCCGCGATGCAGGAAAGGGTGGCCGTGGCCTGGCGGACGATGCCGCGGGCGGCAGCGGCCCGCCAGGTCAGGCCGGTGAGTGCGGTGCCCGCCAGGGTGAGCCCGGCGGCTGCGGCGCCGGCCACGGCGGGGCTGTCCGCCCAGTAGGCGTGCGCTCCGGCGGTGGCCGCCCACAGTCCGACCGCGCTGGCCGGGGTGACCAGGTACGGCCAGAGGGGGATCCGCACGGTGTGGACGGTCGCGACGCCGTCGTAGCCGGCGTTGCGGGGCATCCTCGTCGTGGTCTTCGCCATGATGCTGCTCCTCAGATCCTCAGATCAGGCCTTGAACTTGAAGTCGTTACGGCGTGGCCGGTGGCCGGCCTGCTCCAGCTCCGGCATGTAGACGGCCTGGAAGCGGGTGGCGGCGGTGACGATGTACCGGCCGCCGATGACGAGGGCCTCGGACGCCTGCTGGATGGGGCGGGCGACCTGGCGGGCGCGGGCGCGCCCCGACATGCCGCCCATCGGGCCGGTGCGGATGGCGCGGAGCCGCGCGTCCAGTTCGGACGCGACGATGCCCAGCTCCAGGGCTCCGGCGTGGAGGATGCGGCGGCTGGTCTCGCACCATTCCAGTAGGGCGATGTTGTCGGTGAGGCTGTCGGCGCCCGCGAAGAAGTTCCGGGCGTGCTGGCCCTGCTGCTGGTTCGGCACAGGTGCTCCTCAGTGGTTGACGGGGCGGAGGGCGGCGGTGATCGCGGCGAGGACCGTCACCAGGGCGATGACGCCGGGCAGCGCCTTCGAGTCGAGGGCGAGCCGCCCGGCGGCCGCGGCGACGAACGCGGCGGTCAGGGACAGGGCGACGAGCGCGCGGGCCAGCTGGTAGGCCACGGACGGACGGGCCGGCGGGTCGATGGTGCCGTCGGAGTACTGGTCCCACCAGCGGGTCAGCCGGTTGTAGTCGTCGGCGCTGATCAGGTCGCGGGCCAGGATCGCGATGGCGACGTCGGAGGCGCCGCCGACGATCCCGCACAGGCTGTCGAGGGCGTAGTCGACATCGTCGGTCAGCCGTCCGGCCTGGGCGAGCAGCTTGAGGGCGCGCCCGGCGATGCGGTTCTGCCCGCCGTCCCACTGCCGCTCGTAGACCTTCTGCATCTGGTTGGTTGCGCTCTCGGGCAGGTCGTTGAAGATCTCGACGACGCGCCAGAACTCGGCGAGCTGGCTGGCGGGTACCGCGGTAGGTGTGGGGTTCTTGTCGGTGCGGGGCATGATGGTCTCCTCCTTCGGGAGATTGGGGCGGGGCCGGTCCGGCTGTAGGAGGTGGGGCCGGCCCCGCGGCTTGGTGGGTGGCTCAGACCGCAGCGCGGTCGTCAATCTCGCCGGCCTCGATCGCGAGCACCGGATGGTCAGCGGGGATGGAGTTGAGTACCTTCCGGACCGTCCGGTCCGACACGGAAGCAGCGGAAGCGATCTGCTCCCGGGTGGCACCCGGAAGGCGGAGGTAGGCGGAAACCACCCGGGCGACCGTGGCCGGGCTGACCTCGTCCACGACCGGAAGGTCCGCCGGAACGGAAGCCGGAAGAGCTTCCACCTTCTTCCGCCCGGCCGGGGCGGAAACGGCAGGCGTCTTCCGGCCCGCACCTTCCGCCCGCTGCTGGAGTCGTCCGTACGCCTGCCGGACCCGCTCCAGCTCTTCAACCACCGCCGCCCGCGACTCAGTCACCGCGGAGATGTGCTGCTCAGCGGTCAACTTCTCGGCGATGGCCCTCTCGGCGAGCAGCCGCGCTTCCGTCAACTGGCCGGCGACTTTCGCGGCCAGTTCGGACTGCTCGGCGGCCTGGGTGCGGGCGTCACGGGCGGAGGCCTGCACTTCCTCGGCGTGCCGGATCAGCCGGGCGATTTCCGCCTCCGATTCGCGGCTCTCTTCCGCCCTGGCTTCCGCCTCGGCGGCCACCCGCTCTTCCGCCTTCCGGCGCTGCTCGGCTTCCGCCTGGGCGCGCTTCTCCGCGTCGGCGCTCTTCCGCTCTTCCGCCCGGAGTGCGGTCTCCAGTTCGGCGCTCTTCCGGTCGGCGTCTTCCGCCGCCTGCCGCAGTCGGGTGATCTCTTCCGCCTTCCGGGCTGCGGCGGCTTCCGCCTCGCGCTCGGCCGCCGTCTTCCCGGCGAGCGCCTTCACGCGGACTACGACGATCGGCGCGATGCAGGCGACCGCCATCACCAGCGCCCAGGGCGTCTCCTCGCCTTCGGTGATGAACACCGGAAGGAGGTGAACGGCGACCTGGCAGAACAGCATCAGGAAGAGGCTGATCGAGACGTCGAGCCACCGGCGCTTGTGGAAGGCGGTGACCACGTACACGTCGATCATGACGGGGAACATCCAGGCGATTCCCGGCGTGAAGTGAGCCATCACCGCCAGGTCGAACTCACCTCTGGCGGTCAGCGCCACCGCAGTGCTGAGGGCGATGCGCTCGCCCCAGGAGGCGGCATCGGCGCGGAACCAGGATCGTTCGGTCGTCATGCCGGCAAGCATGGCACAGCATTGACAGTTTAGAAAGGTCTGACAGACTCAGGACATGATGACGGTGGATCCACCCCGACCAACCGTCGCTCCACCTGCCCCACGTCTGCGAGACTTGACCAACTCGACAGGTCTGGGAGGTCTGGTGGCAGGCGACGGCACGTGGCTCACACTCGGCGAAGTCATCGCCCGATACCGGGCCGCCGGGTTCCACGACGCCGAATCGACCATCCGCCGCGAGATCGACGACCTCGTCACCAGCGGCTCGCTCGACTCCTACCGCACACGCGGAGGTCACCGGCGAGTCGCCGCAGCAGGCGTCGACCGACTCATCGCCCGCAGACGCGGCGGTGACCCGAAGGGGGACCACGTGCCCGAACCCGCAACCACGCCCGAACCCAGTCCGGTCGTCGCCGCGATCGTCACCAGCCCCCTCGGTGTCCTCGCCGGCCGCCGCCACGACAGCAAACCCCCGTGGACGTTCATCGCCGGGGAGATCGAGCCCGGCGAGTCACCCGCCGACGCGGCGGTCCGCGAGGTGAAGGAAGAGACTGGCCTGCTGGTCACCGCCGGGGAGCGGGAGATCGGCCGCCGCGTGCACCCGAAGACCGGCCGGACCATGATCTACCTGGCCTGCCAGCCCGCCGGGAAGCTGGACGTGGTGGTGGGCGACGAGGACGAGTTGGCCGAGGTGCGGTGGCTGTCCCTCGCAGAGGCCGTCGAGCTGCTGCCGGGCATGTTCGAGCCGGTGGCCGCGCACCTTCGCGCCGAGCTGGGCTGACCCCGGACACGACTGCGCCCCACCGCCGCTGGGCTGGTGGGGCGCAGTGCTGTCTCTACCGGCCGGCGGCGTCGCGCCGCCGCGCCTGATGCTCGGCAAGCCGCGCAGCAGCCCACCCGCCCGGCTCGCAGCGGGCCACCGGCAGAGGCTGCTCCCGGTCAGCCCGGCAGTCCCGGCAACCGTGGTGAGCGAGGACGATCAGCCCCGCTGCGGCGGCCGTCTCGTCCTGGCCGAGGTCGTCGACGGTGGCGGTCACGCCAGCCACCCGGCGATCCCGGCGACCATCACGACCAGGACGATGCCTGCCGCGACCCATCCGGCGGCCAGCTGCCGTCGCGGCAGGGGTGGGGGCACCGGGTACCGCTCGCTGCCGTCCGGGTGCGGGGCCCGGCCGTAGGGCACAGGGCGTGCGGGCGGCAGCGGGCCAGTGTGCGGACGCTCATCCATCGTCGGTGCCTCCGTCCGGTGGTGCGGGGAGGTGATGCCGGCGCGGCGGCGAACGGGGGACGCCACCGCGCCGGCCATCAGCCGCGATTCGCGCCAACGAGACCAGCGGCCGACCCGAACGTAGGACTCCAAGTGCTCCTAGTCAACCCAGGACACACACAGAGTCATGTCCCCTGGCAGGCTCGGAGGTGCCAACGAGACGACGAGGTACCACCATGCCCCGCACGCCCGTGTATCGGCAGATCATCGCCGACATCCGCACCGCCATCGAGACCGGACAGCTCAAGCCAGGCGACCGGCTACCCACGATCGCCGCCCTCTGCGAGCAGTACCAGGCCAGCAATACGCCGGTGAAATCAGCCCTGCGGCTCCTCGAGGAGATGGGGCTCATCGAGACGTGGCAGGGCAAGGGCATGTACGTCCGCCGTCGAACAGACGAGATCACCTGATGACCGGTTAACCGGCGAACCGGTGGTCCGGCCGGCCGTCCATACGGTCCGTGCCGTGGCTCTCGACCCGCATTCCGGCGTACCGCTGCATCGGCAGCTGGCTGCCGCACTGCGCGCCCGGATCGGGGCCGGCGAGTGGCCGGCGGGCACCCTGCTGCCCGCGCAGGCCCGGATCGGGTACGACTACGGGGTGGGGAAGGCGACGGTCCAGGCCGCCATCACGGCGCTGCGGTCCGAAGGGCTGATCACCGTGGAGCGGGGTGTCGGCATCCGGGTACGGGAGCCGGTGGATCGGATGCGTGAGTCGGTGCCGCGGGGTGCGCTGATCACGGCCAGGCCGCCTACGCCGGATGAGCGAGCCCGGATGGGCATCCCGGAGGGGGTGCACGTCCTGGAGGTCACTGTCGGCGGCCGGTTGCGCGGGGTCTATGCGGCCGATCGGGTGGCTTTGTCCACCGCCTGACGGGCGATCATGGGCGATTGGGCCATCGGGGCTGGATACGGGCGCACCCCGCAATTTGCAGATAGCGCAAAGTCACGGTGCGGATAACCGTCAGCAACCGTGATCCACCGCCGCGAATCGGACGGGCGACCAGCGCCCGGCTGGATGCGAGATCGACTCTCATACGTGACCATGGCTGTCCGGCCCCCGTCCCGGGGCCGTCGAGACGCCATGGGGAGGCTGTCTTGCAGGTGAGGCGTGCGACCATCCGCGCGGGGCTGCTCTGCGCCGCCGCAGGACTCGCCTGGGCCGCCCTCGCCGCCACCGACAGCCCCGCCCACGCCTCCGAGCGACCCGACCGGCCCCGCCCCGTCGCCGACCTGATCGAGCACCTGGTCGACGTGCTCACCCCGGACTGGCCGCCCCCGACCGCACCCACACCGCCGCCGGCCAAGCCTGAGCCGGCCAAGCCCGCCCCGCCGAGCAAGCCACCGGCCAAGCCGTCGCCGGTCGAGCAGCCGACGACCGCGCCGGAGCCGACCCGGCCACCCAAGCCCTCGCCGCCGCCCGCCGAGCAGCCGGAGCGCCCGGAGCCGACCCGCGAGCCCACGACCGGGCCCACCCCACCGCCGGCCAAGCCAGCAGAGCCGACCAGGCCGGCCCCGCCGAGCACCGCGCCGAGCAAGCCGACAACGCCGCCGAGCGAGCCCACCAAACCGGCACCCCCGGCCAAGCCTGCACCGGCCAAGCCGACGCCGACCGTCATCACCATCCCGGCGCTCACCGACCTGCCGCTGCTCGACCTCCTCCACCTCGACCGGCTCATCGAGGCGCTACTGCCCACCGAGGTGCCGCTGCCCGACCTCGACCTCGGCCTGGTGCGGGTCGAGCTGCCGCCGCTGCTGCTCCCCGCACCCCTGCACCCGCCGGTCGTCGTCGACCCCGATACCCCGGCCGCACCCCCGGGGGAGACGCCGCCGACGGTCGCACCGCCGCCGGGCGACGACCCGCCACCCGGCGGAGGCCCACCGGGCAGCCCCGGCGACGGGCAGCCGCCCGCCGACAGCGGGGACCAGCCAGCCGCGGTCGACCCCAGGGCGACCACCCAGCCCGGCCCGACCACCCCGGCCACCCCGGCACCGCGCACGGCCACCGCCGCCTGGGTGACCGCCGGCAGCACACCCGCCGGGCAGGTGGCCCCGTGCGGCACACCCCGCGGCGCAGCGCAGGCTGACACGGACACCGGCCCCGGTGCAGGCTGCACTGGTGGGCAGCCGGTCGACGCCACCCCCAACCCCAGCGCGCCGGGTGCCGACGGTGACACCACCAGCGGCACGCCATCAGCCGCCCTGACCGCCCTCGGCGCCATCCGGACCGGAGCAGACAGCGCCGCCGGGCGACCGACACGCATCGACCCCAGGCCCGCCTGACCCTGGCAGCCCCGAGAGGGCACACCCCCGGCCGCATCGCGGCCCCGCCCCGCAGAGGCCTTGACCTCTGCCGCCCGAGCACGCCCGACGCCAGGGAGCCAGTAGAGATGTTCCGCCGAATCACCGCCGTCCGCCGAATCACCGCCGCCGGAGTGGCACTGATCCTCGCCGGTGCCGCCGTACACACCGCTCGACGCGCCCGCCGCTCACAGGCCCCGGCCTGCGGCAACGTGATCCCGCTGCCTGTCGGCCTGGACGCCGAAACCGCCGCCGCCGTGCGCCGCATCCAGCGGCGACTCGCCAGCGGCCAGTAAGCACGATGAGTTAATGGAGGTTTGCGATCCCTCACAATCGTCGGCAACGTGCTGACCGCGCCGGAATGGCGTCGTACGACCCAGAGCAACGCCCTGGTGGCCAACTTCAAGGTCGCCTCGACGGCCCGGCGGCTGGACCGGGACAGCGGCCGGTGGGTGGACGGCAACAGTCTGCGCGTACGAGTCAACTGCTGGCGCAAGCTGGCCGAGGGGGTGGCCTCCTCTGTGATGGTCGGCGATCCGGTGGTCGTCTGCGGGCGCCTCTACACCCGGGACTGGACCGACGAGGCCGGCAACCACCGCACCCTCTACGAGTTGGAGGCCGTCGCGGTCGGGCACGACCTGTCCCGGGGGCGGGGTCGCTTCCTGCGTAACCGGCCCAGCCTGAGCACCAGTGCGGTCTCCGACGCCGAGGCCGAGCAGCGGGTGCACGGCGAGCCGACCGAGTCGGTACCGGACGAGGAGGCCCCCGCCCGCTTCGATCACAGGCCGGTTGACGAGGACTTCGAGGTGCCCGGCTTCGATTCGCCGCGTGCCGGACTGTCGGGCCCCGGCAGCTATGGCGAGGGCGTCGGCCCCGACGAGGGCGACCTGCTTCCGTCCGATCCGTTCGACAAGCTTGCCGACAGCGAGCAGGCGTCCACCGACGAGTTGGCGCCGTCGCACCCCGAGGCCACGGAGTCCGAGGCGGACGTTGCGATGGCCGGGCGAAGCCGGCGGGGTCGCGGACGGTTGCCGCAGCCGGCCTGACCGCGCTGGTCCGGGTGGTGCATGGCCCGGCGACCCGCGCGACCAGCGACCTGCGCGCCGGAGCATCTCGGCGCGTGGGCCCCGCCCCGGACCCGTGAACGGGGGAAGCCACGGGCCCGGGGCGGGGGTGGTCAACACCTCCGGTGGCAACCTGCCTATCCGTGTCGCCGGAAGGTCCGCCCGTGCGAGTCATGGCGCTAGCAGAGGTCGCCGACCACCTCGGCGTATCGCGCCAGCGTGCCGCAATCCTGGTCGACCGACCGGACTTCCCCGCGCCTATCGACACCCTGACCGTTGGCCGGATCTGGGATGCTGCCGACGTGCGTGCTTACGCCGAACGGCGTGGTCGGCGGCTGGCCGACGAAGAGACGCAGTAACTGCGTCGGGCTGATCGCTTCTTGTCGACTGCCGGTCGTGCCGTCGTGAGCTGGCATCGAGCTAATCGACGTGTCGGGCTCGGTTAGGCTGCCGGCCGGAGGTGGTGTGGTGCGGCACACGGGTGCGGTGGCCAACGCGGCGGGACTTCTCGCCGGGTACGCGCTGGACGCGCTGCTCGGTGACCCTCGACGCGGGCATCCGGTCGCCGGGTTCGGCCGGGCCGCCGCCGCCCTGGAGCGCCGTCTCTACCGGCCCGACCGGCTGGCCGGTGGCGTCTTCACCGCGCTCTCCGTCGGCGCGCCGGTGCTGGTGGGTGCCGCCGCCGCCTACGCCACCCGACACCGGCCGGTCGCCCGCGCCACGTTGGTCGCTGCCGGCACCTGGGCGGTGCTCGGCGGGCGTAGCCTGCGCCACGAGGCGAAGGCGATGGGTCGCGAACTGCGCGCCGGTGACGTGCCGGCCGCCCGGCAACGGCTCGGCAACCTCTGCGGGCGGGACCCCTCGACCCTGGACGAGCCGGAGTTGGCCCGGGCCACCGTCGAGTCGGTGGCGGAGAACACCTCGGATGCCGTGGTGGCCCCCCTGGTCTGGGGCGCGGTGGCCGGGCTGCCGGGGCTGCTCGGCTACCGGGCGGCGAACACCCTGGACGCGATGGTCGGTCACCGCTCAGCCCGGTACGCCCGCTTCGGCACCCCGGCCGCCCGCCTGGACGACCTGCTCAACCTGGTGCCGGCGCGACTGACCGGCCTGCTGACGGTCGCTCTTGCCCCGGTCGGGCACGGCGACCGGCAGCAGGCCTGGCGGGTGTGGCGGCGGGACCGCGCCGACCATCCGAGCCCCAACGCCGGGCAGTGTGAGGCGGCGATGGCCGGGGCCCTGGGCGTACGGCTCGGTGGGCGCAACGTCTACTTCGGCCGTTCAGAGGTGCGCCCGTTCCTCGGTGACGGGCCCCGTCCGGAGGCCCGTCACCTGCCCCGGGCCGCTCGGATCTCCGGCGCGGTCGGGTTGGCGGCACTCGGGCTCGCGGCGGTCTACCCGCTGACGGTCGCCGTTGCCCGTCGGGCTGTCCGATCGAGGGTCGGCCGGGTAGGGCACCGGCGATGACCGGGGGTCTGCTGGTCGCCGGGACGACCTCGGACGCGGGCAAGAGCGTACTGACCGCCGGCATCTGTCGCTGGCTGCACCGTCAGGGCGTGAAGGTGGCGCCGTTCAAGGCGCAGAACATGTCCAACAACTCGGCCGTGGTCGTCGGTCCGGACGGCCGGGGCGGTGAGATCGGCCGGGCGCAGGCGATGCAGGCGGCGGCCTGTGGGCTGGCCCCGGATCTGCGGTTCAACCCGGTGCTGCTCAAGCCGGGCAGTGATCTGTCCAGCCAGGTGGTGCTGCTCGGCGAGGCGGTCGACACGATGACCGCGGACACCTTCCCGGCGCTGCGTCCGCGACTTGCCGAGACCGCCTACGCCGCGCTGGCCGAGCTGCGGACGGCGTACGAGGTGGTGATCTGTGAAGGGGCCGGTAGCCCGGCGGAGATCAACCTGCGGGACGGGGACTACGTCAACATGGGCCTGGCCCGGCAGGCCGGGCTGCCGACGATCGTGGTCGGTGACATCGACCGGGGTGGGGTGTTCGCCGCCATGTTCGGCACCCTGGCTCTGCTCGATCCCGCCGACCAGGCACTGATCGCCGGTTTCGTGGTCAACAAGTTCCGGGGGGATCGGGGCCTGCTGGAACCGGGGCTGGCGATGCTGGGTCAGCTCACCGGGCGCCCGACCTACGGCGTCCTGCCCTGGGCGGTGGACCTGTGGTTGGACGCGGAGGACTCCCTCGCCTACGGCCGGGTGCTCGGCCGACCCGCCGCCCCGTACGGCACCGAGTGGCTCGACGTCGCCGTGGTGCGGTTGCCCCGGATCAGCAACGCCACCGACGTCGAGGCGCTGGCCACCGAGCCCGGGGTACGGGTGCGGTTGACCGTCGAGCCGGCCGAGTTGGCCGCCGCCGATCTGATCGTGTTGCCCGGTTCCAAGTCGACCGTGGCGGACCTGGCCTGGTTGCGGCAGACCGGCCTGGCCGAGGTGGTCACCGCCCACGTGGCGGCGGGTCGGCCGCTGCTGGGCATCTGCGGTGGCTTCCAGATGCTCGCCCGGGCCATCCACGACCCGGTGGAGAGTCGGCGCGGCACCGTACCCGGCCTGGGTCTGCTCCCCATCGAGGTCACCTTCGACCCGCGCAAGACGGTCCGCCCGGCGGCCGGCACCTGCTCCGATGACCTGCCGGTACGCGGGTACGAGATCCACCACGGGTACGTCTCGGCCGCCGATGCGCAGCTGACTCCGCTGCTGCGGGACCTCGACGGGGTAGCGGAGGGTGCGGTGCACGGGGTCGTGCACGGCACCCACTGGCACGGCGCCTTCGAGTCCGACGAGTTCCGCCGCTGGTTCCTCACCCGGGTGGCCCGCCTGGCCGGGCGTACCGGGTTCCGGGTAGCCCCGGACACCTCCTTCGCCACCGCCCGGGAACGCACTCTCGACCTGCTGGGTGACCTGGTCGAGGAACACCTGGACACCACCGCCCTGTGGCGGCTGATCGAGTCCGGCCCGCCGGCCGACCTGCCCTTCGTCCCGCCCGGCGCCCCGCCGGAACGCGGTGGGGCGTCGAGGGGGTCAGTAGCGGATGTCGGCCGGTTTGTCGGAGAAGGGCAGACCGGCGGAACGCCAGGCGTCCACTCCACCGATCATGTCGGTGGCCCGGTGCAGACCGAGGGCGCGCAGGCTGGCGGCGGCGAGGCTGGAGCTGTAGCCCTGGCGGCACACCACGACGACCTCGATGTCGTACCCGGTGGCCTCGGGGATGCGCCAGTCGCTGGCCGGGTCGAGCCGCCACTCCAGCACCGTCCGGTCGATCACGAGAACGCCGGGTAGTTCGCCCTGTTCCCGACGCTGGGCGTCGGTACGGGTGTCGATCACGAGTGCGCCGCGGGCCGCGGCCTGCACCGTCTCCTGCGGGGTCAACCGGGTCATGCCCGCGCGGGCCTGCTCCAGCAACGCCTCGACGCCGGGACTCATCACGGAATGGGACACGACCCGATCGTGCCGCCTGGGCTGCCGGTTGGCGGCCGGAAGCGGTGTGGGACAACACGAACGGTAACGTCCCTGCCCGTGGTGGTGCTCTTCGCGGCGTACGCCGATCTGGCTCGACGGGTGCTGGCCCGACCGGCCCGGTTGGGGGGTACCCGGTTGGTGGCGATCGACGGTCCCAGTGGGGCGGGCAAGACCGCCTTCGCGGCGCGGCTGGCCGACGCCCTGGCCGGCACCGACGCGGGCCGCCCACCGGTGGTGCACACCGACGATCTGCTCGCCGGCTGGGATGACCAACTCACCTTCTGGCCCCGCCTGGAGGCCTCCGTGCTGGCACCGGTACGAGCCGGTCAGGCCGGTGCCTACCAGCGGTACAGCTGGGTACGGCACGGGTTTCTGCCCAACCCGGTGCCGGTGCCGGTGGGGCCGGTGCTGATCGTGGAGGGGGTCAGCGCGGCCCGGGCCGAGGCGCGGCCCGACCTCAGCCTGGCGGTCTTCGTCACCGCCCCGCAGCCCTTGCGGCTGACCCGGGCGGTGGCCCGGGACGGTCCGGCCATCCTGCCCGAGCTGCGGCGGTGGCACCTCGGCGAGCAGGAGCACTTCCGGGCCGACCGCACCCCCTCCCGCGCCGACCTGGTGGTCGACGGCGCACCGGCTCTGCCGCACGACCCGGACCGCTACTACCTGGCGGTGGCGGGGTCGACTGCGGGCGACGGGACCGGAGTCGGCGATGTGGGCGTCGGGGTGCGGTAAGCCCGGAATACGATGCCGGTCATGACCACACCGATCATGACCGAGGCCGAGCTGCACGCTGCCGTGCAGCGGGAACTGCCCGGGGTACGGGCCGACCTGGAACGCCTGGTGCGTATCCCCGGCATCGCCTTCGAAGGGTTCGACCACACCCATGTGGAACGCTCCGCCGAGGCGGTGGCGCAGCTGCTGCGCGACTGCGGCCTGGAGGTGGACATCGTGCGGGCCGGTGGGCAGCCGGCGGTGATCGGCTGCAGGGCGGCACCGGCCGGTGCCCCCACGGTGATGCTCTACGCCCACCACGACGTGCAGCCGGTCGGTGATCGGACCCTGTGGGAATCCGACCCCTTCGAGCCGGTGGAGCGCGAGGGTCGGCTGTACGGGCGGGGTGCCGCCGACGACAAGGCCGGCATCATGGCGCACATCGCCGCGCTGCGGGCCTTCGGCGACCGGTTGCCGGTAGGGGTGGTGCTGTTCATCGAGGGCGAGGAGGAGTACGGCTCCGACTCCCTCGAGCGGCTGCTGGCCGAGCACCGCGACACCCTTGAGTCCGACGTGATCGTGATCGCCGACTCGACCAACTGGGATGTCGGCGTACCGGCGCTGACCACCTCGCTGCGGGGCATCGTCAACTGCTTCGTCGAGGTGCGCACCCTGGAGCACGCCGTGCACAGCGGCATGTTCGGCGGGCCGGTGCCGGACGCCCTGACCACCCTCGTGCGGCTGCTGGCCACCCTGCACGACGACGCCGGCAACGTGGCGGTGCAGGGCCTGACCGGCCGGGAGGGCGCCACGGTCGACTATCCCGAGGACCGGTTCCGCGCCGAGGCCAGCCTGGTCGAGGGGGTGCGGCTGCTGGGTACCGGCAAGATCACCGACCGGCTCTGGACCAAGCCGGCCCTCGCTGTGCTCGGCATCGACGCCCCGGCCACCGCCGAGGCGCCCAACGCCCTGGTCCCGGCGGCCAAGGCGAAGGTGAGCGTACGGCTGGCGCCGGGTGACGACCCGAAGAAGGCATACGCGGCGCTGCGCGAACACCTGCACCGGTACGCCCCGTGGGGCGCCCAGGTCCAGGTCACCCTCGAACACGACGGCGCGCCCTGCGTCATCGAGGCCAGCGGTCCGATGTTCGACGCGGCGCGGTCGGCCTTCCGGACGGCCTGGGAGGGCACCGATCCGGTGGACATCGGCGTCGGCGGCTCGATCCCGTTCATCGCCACCTTCCAGGAGATGTTCCCGAAGGCGGCGATCCTGGTGACCGGTGTGGAGGATCCGCACGCCCGGGCGCACGGGCCGAACGAGAGCCTGCACCTGGGGGAGTTCGCCCGGGTCTGCCTGGCCGAGGCGTTGTTGCTGGCCAAGGTGGCTGAGGCCGGGTCACGACGCAACCCGTAACTTCCGATGATTGGTGGCCGTTTCCGGTGTGTCGGACGCAGGGCTGTTGTAGCCTCTCGAACATGCGTACGAACGAGGAGATGGCCCGCCTGGGGGCCGCCGTCAGCGCTCTGGGAGACATCGACGTCTCCGCGTGGTCCGAGGACACGCTCAAGGAACAGCTCGCGGAGCTGTCCGCCGCCCTGGTAGCCCTGGATGCCTCGCTGTCCCGCATCGCTGAGGGGGTCCGTGCCCGGGGCCTGCGCGTCGAGGAGCCGGTGGCGGCCTGACCGGCGGGTCGGCCGCACCGGGTCGGCGGGCCGGTGGCGCGGAGAGCGGATTCGTCGCCACCTTCGAGGGATCGGTGGCGCGGCGATCGGCGGCTGTCGTCGGAGGTGGCTGGCAGGATCGGGGTCGTGCGATTCCTCGACCTGGCCGCCACCTCCGCAGCCGTCGGCGCCACCACCGGCCGACTGGCCAAGGTCGAGCTGCTGGCCGAGGCGTTGCGTCGGCTGGACCCGGTCGAGGTCCCGGCCGGAGCCGGGTGGCTCGCCGGTGAGCTGCGCCAACGGCAGACCGGAGTCGGCTGGGCCGGCCTGCGTGACCTGCCCCCGCCGGCGGCGGAGCCGACCCTGACCGTCGGTGCCGTCGACGCGGCGATCGACGAGATCGCCGGGGTGCACGGCAGCGGATCGCAGGCCCGTCGCCGTGCCCTGGTGCACCGCCTCTACGCGGCGGCGACCGCCGACGAGCAACGTCTGCTGACCGGGCTGTTCCTCGGCGAGCTACGCCATGGCGCCCAGGCGGGGCTGCTCGCCGACGCGATCGCCCGGGCCGCCGAGGTGCCGGTGGCGGCGGTACGCCGGGCCCTGCTGCTCGCCGGTGACCTGCGGGAGGTGGCGGTGGCCGCGCTGGCCGGTGGGTCCGCCGCCCTGGCCGGGTTCGGGTTGCGGGTCGGGCGGCCCCTGGCCCCCATGCTGGCGCAGAGTGCCGCGACGGTCGACGAGGCGTTGACCGCCACCGGCCTGCCCGCCGTGGTCGATGTCAAGCTCGACGGCATCCGCATCCAGGTGCATCGCAGCGGGTCGGACATCGCGGTCTACACCCGCAGCCTGGACGAGATCACCACCCGGATGCCCGCGGTGGTCGAGGCGGTGCGGGCCCTGCCGGTCCGGGAGCTGGTCCTCGACGGTGAGGCCATCGGGCTGGACGAGACCGGTCGGCCGCTGCCCTTCCAGCAGACCTCCAGTGCGGCGGCACGGCGTACCGCCGGGCCGGCCGAAGTCGCCCCGGCGGTACGCGCCGCCGCGGCCCGCACCGGCACGACCGTGCTCACCCCGTACTTCTTCGATCTGCTGCACCTGGACGGGACGGATCTGATCGACCTGCCCGGGCGGGAGCGGTGGGCGGCGCTGGGCGACACGGTCGACCCCGCCCTGCTGGTGGGGCGGATGGAGGTGACCGAGCCGCAGCAGGCCGGGGAGGTGCTGGCCGCCGCCCTGGCCGCCGGTCAGGAGGGTGTCGTGGTCAAGGCACCCGAGGCGCCGTACGAGGCCGGTCGGCGGGGTGCGGCGTGGATCAAGGTCAAGCCCCGGCACACCCTGGACCTGGTCGTGCTCGCCGTCGAGTGGGGCAGTGGTCGACGTACCGGTTGGTTGTCCAACCTGCACCTGGGGGCACGCGATCCGGGTACCGGGGGCTTCGTGATGCTCGGCAAGACCTTCAAGGGACTGACCGACGAGATGCTGCGCTGGCAGACCGAACGCTTCCTGGCCCTGGCGGTGGAGCGGGGGGAGTGGGTGGTCCGGGTCCGCCCCGAACAGGTGGTGGAGATCGCCTTCGACGGGGTGCAGACCAGCACCCGTTACCCCGGCGGGGTGGCGCTGCGCTTCGCCCGGGTGGTGCGCTACCGCGAGGACAAGTCCGCCGCCGAGGCCGACACGATCGACACCGTTCGCGCCATCCAGGCGGGCCGCCCGCCCACCGGGTCGCCGTAGCGGGTGCGGGCGGTCAGGCGGGGGAGGGGTCGGCGGCGCGGTCGCGGGGCCGGTCGTCGGTCACCCCGGCCAGCCGCCGGGCCTCCCGACGGGCGACCCACCCGAAACCGAAGACGGTCATCCCCCCGAAGATCCACCACTGGACCACGTAGCCCAGGTTCTGCCAGTTGTTGGCGTGCCCCACCGGCACCGCCTTGAAGACCGGATCGGCGGCCGGGGTCTGCTCGTCGAGCAGCACGTACCCCCCGTGCAGCGGGTACGGCAGTTGGGGGGCGAGTTGGGGCAGCGAGACCCGGCGGCTCTCCAACCGGCCCTCCCGGCGGGACACCTTGGCGTCCCCGCTCTCGCTGGCGCGTACCCGACCCTCCACGGTGACCTCGCCCGTCGGGGTGGTCGGCAGCACCGGCTGAGCCAACGCCCCACCCGGGGCGGGCGGGATCCAACCCCGGTTCACCACCACGGCGGTGCCGTCGGTCAGCACCAGCGGGGTGAGCACCTCGAAGCCGACCTTGGTGTCGACCGTACGACCCCGGACGAACACGGTGTTGTCGGTGTCGTACCGGCCGGTCAGGGTGACCCGGGTGAAGGTCCGTTCCTCGGCCGGCGGGGGCCCCACCGTGCCGGGACCCCCGGTGGGGGCGGGCAGGGCGTCCCGCAGCGGCACCGCCGCCATCCGCAGGCCGGCGTCGATCCGCTCGTTGATCGCGGTACGACCCCGGTAACGGTCCAGTTGCCAGTTGCCCAGCAGCACCATCACCGTGGCGGCGACCAGAGTCAGCGCGAGAATGCCCAGCCAGCGTGGGGTCAGCAGGAACCGGTACACGCCACGAGGCTACCCGGTCGGTCATCGCCGCCAAGCTGCGCGGTGACGCACCGTACCGGTGCCGCGATGGGCGCTAGGGGCGGGAGGTCGGAATGGGAGGGGTACCGGCCGGTGCGTGCCAGTCGTCCGGTTCGGCTATCGTCACGCGGGCGGAGCGCGCCGACGGTCGGCACGCCCGTCCGTACGCGAGGAGTCGATGATGACTGTCGTGCCGCGTCTGGTGCTCAGCGCCCCCTCGTCCGGGCACGGCAAGAACGCGTTGGCGATCGGCCTGCTCGCCGCGCTGGCCGACCGGGGGATCGAGGTCGCCGGCTTCAAGATCGGCCCGGATCAGGTCGACGCGGCCTACCTGGGGCTGGCCTCCGGCCGACCCGGGCGCAGTCTGGACCCGCGGCTGGTCGGCCTGGATCGGATCGCCCCCTTGCTGCTGCACGGTGCCGCCGGCACCGACCTGGCGCTGGTGCAGGGCAGCATGGGCCTGTACGACAGTCTCAGCGGCCGGGGCGACACCGAGTCGACGGCCGCGGTCGCCACCGCCCTGCGCAGCCCGGTGGTGCTGGTGGTCGATGTCGCCGCGACGGGTCAGTCGGTGGCGGCCCTGGTGCACGGCTTCCGGGCGTACGACGAGCAGTTGTGGATCGGCGGGGTGATCCTCAACCGGGTCGCCTCCTCCCGACACGAGGCGCTGCTGCGCGAGGCGCTGGACGACATCGGCATGCCGGTCTACGGCGCCCTGCGTCGGCAGGACCTGCCGGCGGTGTTGCCGTCGCGGCGGCATCAGGTGGGGCCGGTGGTCACCGGTGCCGGGGAGGCCACCCGGGCGGTCCGGCGACTCGGCGAGGCGGTGGCCGCCACGGTCGACCTGGAACGGCTGCTCGGGCTGGCCCGTTCCGCCCCGGCCCTGGGCCTGACCCCCTGGACACCCCAGCCCACCGAGGCGCCGCCCTCGGGTGCCCCCGGCCCGATCATCGCCGTGGTCGGCGGGCCCGGCGGCACCTACAGCCAGGTCGAGACGATCGAGTTGCTGCGGGCGGCGGGGGCGCAGGTGGTGACGGTGGACCCGTTCGCCGACGAGGCGCTGCCGGCCGGTACCGGGGCCCTGGTGGTCGGTGGCGCCCTGCCCGAGTCGTACGTCGAGCAGTTGTCCGCCAACCGGCGGCTCTGCATCGCGGTCGCGGAGCTGGCCCGCACCGGGCGGCCGGTGGTCGCCGAGGGGGCCGGCCTGCTGTGGCTGGCCCGGGAGGTGGACGGGCTGCCCATGTGCGGGGTGCTCGACGCCGTAGGCAGCCTCCGCGACGGGCTCGTCGTCGGGTACCGGGAGGCCACCGCCCAGAGCGACAGCATCATCACCAACCGGGGTGAGGTGGTCGTGGGGCACAAGGAGCACCGGGGGGTGCTGTCCCCCCGGGGTGGCCCGCGTCCGGCCTGGAGCTGGGCCGGTGGCGCTCCGGAGGGGTTCGTCTGGCGAGGGGTGCACGCCTCCCAACTGGTCCCGCACTGGGCCGGGTACCCCCAGCTGGCGACTCGCCTGGTGACCGCCGCGGCCGCCGGCTCGCCCGCCGTACCCGCCGGCCCACCTGCCGTACCCGCCGGCCCGCCTGCGGTATCCGACGGCCCACCCGCTGGCTCACCTGCGATATCCGACGGCCCGCCTGCGGTGTCCGGCGGACCGGCCCCGGTGTCCAGCGGGTCGGGGGCAGGGGCGGAGGGCCCGGCGCCCGAGTCGGACGCCGGGCCGGTGGTCAGCCCACTATCCGGTCCGACGGTGGGATGAACTGCCGGACGGGTTTGCCCTTCAGGGCGTCGCGGAGGGTGTTGGCGACCGCGGCGATCGGGATCTGTGACTGGCCGTCGCCCACCGCGTTGAAGGGGTTGTCCGGGTCGGAGATGAAGCTGGCCGCCGCCAGTTCCGGGGTGTAGCCGACGAACCAGGCCGACCGGGTGCTGTCCGTGGTACCGGTCTTGCCGGCCACCGGGCGACCCACCGTGCCCCGCACACTGTCCGCGGTCGACCAGCCGCCACAGCCACCCTTGGCCGGGGTGTCACCGGTCGGGCAGCGGGCGGCGTCGGTGGCGGCCCGGGCGGCGTCCGCGTTGACCACCTGGCGGCAGCGGGGCTTGGCGACCTCCCGGCTGATGCCACCGGGAGTCGTGTAGGTGGCCGGGGTGCCGTCCCGGTTGTAGATCGCGGCCACCGGCATCGCCTCGCAGTACCGCCCGTCGGCGGCGACGGCGGCGTAGGCGTTGGCCATCTCCAGCGGGGTGGCGTCGGAGACCCCCAGGGTGAAGGCCCCCCACTTGTTGGCCTTCGAGGGGGAGGCGTGGTCCCGGTCCACGTCGGTACGCCAGCGCAGCCCCAACTGCTCGGCCAGCCGGACGGCCCGCTCCGCGCCGACCTGCTCCTCCAACCAGACGAAGTAGGTGTTCACGGACTTACCGAAACCGGACCACATGGTCTGCGTGCCGCTCATCGCGCCACTGGCGTTGGTCGGTGCCCAGCCGTCGTAGATCTCCGACCGGTAGCGGTGGGGTGCGTTGAAGGCGGTGTTCAGGGTCATGCCGGCGTCCAGCGCGGCCAGCATGGGGAACATCTTGAAGGTCGACCCGGCCTGGTAGCCGGGCAGGTCGCCGCCGCCCATCAGGGGGGCGACCGTGTTCGGGTAGTTGGCCCGTACGTTGGGGCCCGCCTCCGGGTTGGAGCTGAGCGGGTTCTCGTCCACCTGGAGCGAGTATTTGCGGTTCACCGCCATCGCCTTGATCCGCCCGGTGCCCGGTTCGGCCACCACGATGCCGTTGGCGAAGGGGCTGCCGGTGTTGCCCTCGGTGCCGACGTTCTTCTCGGCCGCCGACTGGATCTTCGGGTCCATGCTGAGCACGATCCGGTAGCCGCCCCGCCGCAGCTTGTCCAGCCGTTCCAGCCGGTTGTCCCCGAAGGCCGGCTGGGCACTCCACCAGTTCTTCAGGTAGTCGCAGAGGAAGCCCCAGCTGTTCCACTTCTCCGGTACGGAGGCGCAGTCGTTCGGCGGGTAGGTCAGCCGCAGCCGGATCGGCTCGGTCTTCGCCGCCTGGACCGAGTCCGGGGACAGGTAGCCGAGTCGGGCCATGTTGTCCAGCACGTAGTTGCGCCGTGCGGTGGCCTCCTTCTGGTCCGAGCTGGCCGGGTCGTACTGGGAGGGGGACTTCACCAGGCCGGCGAGGGTGGCCGCCTCGACCGGGGTGAGTTCCTTCGGGGTCTTGGAGAAGAAGATCTCGCTGGCGGCGTAGATGCCGTACGCCCGGTGCCCGAAGTACGCCGAGTTGAGGTAGCGCTCCAGGATGTCCTCCTTGCTCAACTCCTTCTCCAGGTCGACCGCCATCCGCATCTCCTTGACCTTGCGGACCGGGGTCTGGGCGGTGGCCTCCTGCACCTCCTTGGGGGTGCTCGCGCTGTCCCGCAACGCCATCCGGACGTACTGCATGGTCAGGGTCGAGGCGCCCTGGGACACCCCGCTGGAGCGGGCGTTGGCCACGAAGGCGCGGGCCACCCCCTTCGGGTCGACACCGTGGTGCCGGTAGAAGCGGTTGTCCTCGGCCGACACGATCGCCTGCTGCATGTGCGGCGAGATGTCCGACAGCTTGGTGTACTGCCGGTACTCCTCGAAGAACATGGTCAGCACGGTCTTGCCGTCGGGCGCGTAGAGGTAGGAGGTCTCGGCGGGCAGGGCGGTGGTCAGCAGTCTGGTCTTGTTCTCCACGGCGTGCGCGGTCGCCTTGGCCCCGACACCGGTCAGGGCGACCACGGGGTACGCCACGGCGGCGACGACGAGGCCGGCGATCAGCCCGGCACGGAGGAGGGGAACGAAACGACCAGCGGCAGCAAGGGGTCGATTGCTCACACCGATAAGTTATGACATTTCCGAATCATCCATGAGAAATACTCATGAAGTGATCGGTGGTGATGCGGCCCACCCCTCAGGTTGCTGTCCCCGGTGCCGCCTTCCCGGCAGGATCGCGGACATGCACGCACCGTTGACCCCGGCCACCGAGCCGGACCTCACCCATCACGGTGACGCGGAGGTGGGGGCGGGGCTGGTCGACCTGGCCGTCAACGTACGGCGTGCGCCGATGCCGGACTGGCTGGCCGAACCGATCACGGCGACCCTGACCGACCTGGCCGCGTACCCGGATCCCGGCCCGGCGCGGACCGCGGTCGCCGCCCGGCACGGTAGGCCCCCGGAGGAGGTGCTGCTGACCGCCGGTGCCGCCGAGGGGTTCGTGCTGATCGCCCAGGCGCTGCGCGGCATCCGTCGGCCGGTGGTGGTCCACCCCCAGTTCACCGAGCCGGAGGCCGCCCTGCGGGCCGCCGGGCACCAGGTGCAGCGGGTACTGCTCGACCCGGCGGACGACTTCCGGCTGGATCCCGACCGGATCCCCGCCGACGCCGATCTGGTCATGATCGGCAATCCCACCAACCCCACCTCGGTGCTGCATCCCGCCGCCGACCTGGCCGCCCTGGCCCGGCCGGGTCGGGTACTGGTGGTCGACGAGGCGTTCGCCGACACCACCGCCGCACCCGGACACCCCGGTGAGCCCGAATCCCTGGCGGCCCGCCGCGACCTTCCCGGGCTGGTGGTCGTGCGCAGCCTCACCAAGACCTGGGGGCTGGCCGGGCTGCGGATCGGCTACCTGCTCGGCGCGGCGGCACTGCTGCGCCGACTGGCCGCCGTACAACCCCTCTGGGCGGTCTCCACCCCTGCCCTGGCCGCCGCGACCGCCTGCGCCGGCCCCACCGCGATCCAGGCCGAGCGCGCCATCGCCGCGCAACTGGCCGCCGACCGCGACCACCTGGTCACCCGTCTGTCGGCCCTGCCGGGGGTACGGGTGGTCGGGCGCCCGGCCAGCGCCTTCGTACTGATCCACCGGCCGGGCGCGGACCGCATCCGCGCCGTCCTACGCGATCATGGTTGGGCGGTACGCCGGGGAGACACCTTTCCCGGGCTGGGCCCGGACTGGCTGCGCATCGCGGTGCGGGACCGGGCCTGCACGGACGCGTTCATCGAGGTACTGGCAAGGATTCTGGAGGCATGATGCTGGAGACCACGATCGCGGCGATCCGTCCGCTCGACGAGGCGGCGATGAGCACGGCACGGCAGTTGCAGGCCCGGCTGACCAAACCCGCCGGCTCGCTCGGCCTCCTGGAGGAGCTGTCCGTACGCCTGGCCGGCCTGGCCGGCACCTGCCCGCCGCCGCTGCCCAGCCCGGCGGCCGTGGCCATCTTCGCCGGTGACCACGGGGTGCACGCCCAGCAGGTGACCCCCTGGCCGCAGGAGGTCACCGTCCAGATGGTCGGCAACTTCCTGGCCGGCGGTGCGGTCGTCAACGCCTTCGCCCGGCAGGCCGACGCCACGGTGACCGTGGTCGACGTCGGAGTGGCCACCCCCCTGCCCACCCCCGACCACGCCACCCCCGACCACCCGGGCGGCGCGGCGGCGGGCGGTGCGGGTGCGGGCTCTGCGGTGGCGGGTGGCGAGGGCGTCTCTAGGCCAGGCGGGGTCAGCGAGCACGGCCGTCAGGTGCCGCGACTGGTCGAGGCCAACGTTCGGCGGGGTACCCGGGACATGACCGTCACCGCCGCGCTCACCCGGGACGAGGCGCGGTCCGCCGTCGAGGTCGGCATCCGGATCGCCGGGGAGCTGATCGACTCCGGGGCGGCCCTGTTGATCACCGGTGACATGGGGATCGCCAACACCACCCCGGCCGCCACCTTGATCGCCGCCTTCACCGGAGTCGACGCCGCCGAGGCCACCGGCCGGGGCACCGGCATCGACGACCCCACCCTCCAGCACAAGATCGAGGTGGTCCGGGCGGCACTGGCGCGGCACACACCCGACCCGACAGACCCACTCGGGGTGCTGGCCGCCGTGGGTGGACTGGAACACGCCGCGCTGACCGGGCTGCTCCTCGGCGCCGCCGCGCGACGCGTACCCGTGCTGTTGGACGGGGTTATCGCGGTCTCCGCCGCGCTGGCCGCCGCGGCCTTCGCCCCGGAGGCGGTCGGCGCGATGATCGCCGGCCACCGCTCCGCCGAGCCGGGGGCCACCGTAGCCCTGCGGCGACTCGGCCTCACCCCGCTGATCGACCTCGGTCTGCGCCTCGGCGAGGGCACCGGCGCCCTGCTGGCCCTGCCCATGGTCACCGGCGCCGTGCGGGTGCTGCACGAGGTGGCCACCTTCGACTCCGCAGGCGTGACCGAGAAGTGAGCAATCCGTACCCTCTCGGGCTCCGGCTGGCCGGCCTGCGAGTCGTCATGGTGGGCGGGGGAGCCGTGGCCACCCGGCGGGTACCGGCCCTGCTCGACTCCGGCGCCGAGCTCCTGCTGGTCGCGCCGGAGATCACCCCGGCGCTGCGGGCCCACGCCGATGCCGGCCGACTGCGCTGGATCCCCCGCCGGTTCGACCCCGAGGACCTGGAAGGCGCCTGGCTGGTCCATGTCGCGATCGACGACCCGCAGGCCGCAGCCGCCGTCAGCGCCGCCGCGGCCAAGCGCCGCATCTTCTGCGTACGCGCCGACGACCGGGAGGCGGCCACCGCCTGGACCCCGGCGGTGACCCGACACGGCCCGGTCACCGTGGCCGTCCTCGGCGGCGGCGACCCCCGCCGCGCCATGACCATCCGCGACGCCATCCGCCCCCTCCTGCGTGAAAGTGAAAGGAAGGGTCCCCCGTTAACGGATTCGGTAGAGCAGGGGTCCCCTGTTAACACCGGGGCCGGGTCACCCGGGCGAGTTGCTCTGGTGGGTGCCGGGCCGGGTGACCCCGAGCTGATCACACTCCGGGGTTGGCGGTTGCTCACCGAGGCCGACGTGGTGGTCGCCGACCGGCTGGTGCCCGGTCTGCTCCTCGACGAACTGCGTACCGGTGTGGAACTGGTGGACGCCTCGAAGATCCCCTACGGCCCGGCCCGCACCCAGGAGGAGATCAACCGGATCCTGGTCGACCGGGCGTTGGCCGGTGCCTTCGTGGTCCGCCTCAAGGGCGGTGACCCGTACGTCTTCGGTCGCGGCGGGGAGGAGTTGCTGGCCTGCGCGGCAGCCGGCGTACCGGTGACCGTGGTACCCGGCGTGACCAGTTCCGTAGCCGCTCCGGCGGCGGCCGGGATCCCGGTCACCCACCGGGGAGTGGCGCACGAGTTCACCGTGGTCTCCGGGCACGTCGCGCCCGACTCGGCGGCCTCGCTGGTGCGCTGGGAGGCGCTGGCCGCCCTGCGCGGCACTCTGGTCATCCTGATGGGGCTGAAGAACCTACCGGCGATCACGGCCACCCTGCTCCACCACGGCCGGCCGGCGGACACCCCGGCGGCAGTGGTCCAGGAAGCCACCACCGGGGCGCAGCGAACCCTGCGGTCGACGCTCGGTTCGGTGGCGGAGGACGTGGCGGCTGCGGGGGTACGGCCGCCGGCGGTCGTGGTGGTGGGGGATGTGGTCGGGGTCCTTCCCCTCCTTTGATGCCTTGTTCTGGGGTGGTTGCGGTTTGGGCTGGGGCGACCGTGCCCGGCTTCGGCCGGTCAGGCTTGATCCCTACGCCGGGCACGGTCGCCCCAGCCTGACCTGGTCGGCCTTCGGCGACCCGCCCGCTCGTCGGGACTTGGGTGCGGCGGGGGTGGAGACGGCCGTTGGCCGGCACCCGGGTTCGGGTGCCGGCCAACGGTTTCTTGCTCCCCCTGTGGAGGAATGTCTATCGAGGGCTGTTCGGTGTTTCGGTCAGCTGTTCCAGTGCTGGGCTACCAGGTCGGCTGCCATCTGCTCCCACTGGGCGTAGTGGTCGGGGTAGGCCGAGACCTGGACGGTCTGGGCGGCCTTGGTCAGGGGCATGTCCTTCCAGCCGTCGACCTGCTTGAGGCCCTTGAGGAACGCGGTGGTGGAGTACTCGGGGTCGGTGATCTGCTCCACGGTGCCCCAGCCGCTGGAGGGGCGCTGCTGGAACAGGCCCTGCGAGTCGTGGTCGTTGCGGTCACCGAGGTGACCCAGATTCTCCAGCTTCGACTCCTGCAACGCGGTGGCGATCGACACCACGGCGGCGCGTTCGTCCATGCCGGCCTTCTTGGTGGCGGCGATGATCGCCTTGGTGTTGGCGACCTGCTCACCGTTCAGGTCGATGCGGGACTGCTTGCCCTGCACACCGTGCGGGATGAGCTTGCCCGTGTCGGGCTTGTCAGCCTTCACCGTGGCCACCGGGCTCGACTTCACCGGGGTGGGGTCCGCGTGAGCGGCTACCGGGCCGGCGAAGACGCCGCCGGCGAGGGCCACACCAGCAATACCGAGCACGCTGTTACGGAAGATCGAGTTCATGATGAAGCTCCATTCGGGGGTTGGCGCACCCGCCGAGGGGGATCGGCACGGGGTACGCGAGCACCGTCCGGCGCTCAAGAAGAACGGGGAAGTCCGCGACCGTGCCGGGGGAGCGGCTGCGCGTCGTCGGAAGCAACTACAACCGGTGACCGGGGGCGGTGATTCCCGGGGGCGGATCACACCTGACCATTAGCGGTCACGGTGCCCTGCTCGGTCAGCCACCCGATACAACGCCATCCGGCGGAGTCACATTCCGGCCCGCACCCGCCGGTTGAAGCCCGACGCCTTCCTCGGTCGTCCAGGCGAGTACAACGCCCCGCAGGCCGCCAGCGTTCCCCGGTAGACCCGGCGATCGGGTCGGCTCCACGACGCAAGTCCGTCCGTGGGACGCAAGTCCGTTCATGGGACGCAAGTCCGTCCATGGCCGCTGGGCCATCTTCGCGGTCACCGGCTCCCCGGTCCTCCCCGCTGGGCTGCTTGGGAGATGATCGACTCCGTTGCGCCGTTATGGCGGTTTCCGGCTCGCGTGGATCCCGCCGTTTCGCCGTAACGGTGAGGGCGCCCGGACCGCACCGCCCGAACTGGCGGAGAACTCCTGATTAGTCGCCCAGAGGTCCGGTCCGGGCTCGCCGCCAGGCGATCTGGCAGTGGCCTCGCTGGGGCCCGGGGTCAGCGTGGACGGGTGGCCTCGCTGGCGAGCGGTGGCAGGGCTGGCTTGACGGGTGATCGACTCCGTTGCGCCGTAACGGCGGTTTCCGCCCGGCCTGGATCCCGCCACTTCGACGTAACGGCGAGGGCACCCGCCCGCGCACCCGACCACACCCGCGCACCCGACAAGGCGAGCGGCCGGAGACAGAAGACTGTCTCCGGCCGCTTTAAAAGGGGAGTGAGCTACTACTTGAGCATGTCGTCCAGCAGCAGGGCGCAGCGGATCACCCCGAGGTGGCTGTAGGCCTGCGGATGGTTGCCCAGGCCGCGTTCGGCCAGCGGGTCGTACTGCTCGGGCAGCAGACCGGTCGGACCGGCGGTGTCGATCATCTGGCGGAACAGCTCCTCGGCATCGGTACGCCGACCGGTGCGCAGGTACGCCTCGATCAGCCACGCCGTGCAGATGTGGAAGCCGCCCTCCCGACCGGGTAGTCCGTCGTCCCAGTGGTAGCGGTAGACGACCGGCCCGCTGCGCAGATCCGCCTCGATCTTCAACACGGTGGACAGGAACCGGGGGTCGTCCCCGGGCAGCAGACCGGACAGGCCGATCCACAGCGAGGAGGCGTCCATGTCCTCGTCGCCGTACGCGACGCTGTACGCCTCGGCGTGCTCGTGCCAGCCGTACTCCAGCACGTTGGCGCCGATCCGGTCGCGCAGTTCCACCCACTCGGGGCGGTCCTCGCCGCCGTGCTGACGGACCACGTGCAACGCCCGGTCAACCGTCATCCAGCACATCACCTTGGAGAAGATGTGGTGCCGGGGTGGCAGACGGGCCTCCCAGATGCCGTGGTCGGGCTCGTGCCAGCGGCGGCGTACCGCCTCGACCATGTTCTCCAGCACCCGCCACTCCTCGGCGCGCACCGAGCCGCGTACGTCGGCGGTGGCCGCGATCAGGTCGGCGATCGGGCCGAAGACGTCCAGCTGGAGCTGGTGGTTGGCGAGGTTGCCGACCCGGACCGGGCGGGAGCCGGCGTAGCCGGGCAGGGTGTCGATGACCGCCTCGGCACCCAGCTCGTAACCGTCCACGGTGTAGAGGGGGTGCAGCCGCTCGGGGTGCCCGCCGGTGCGTTCCACACATCCGTCGACCCAGCGCAGGAACGCCTCGGCCTCGGCGATGGAGCCCAGGTCGACCAGGGCGCGGGCGGTCATCGCGGCGTCGCGCAGCCAGCAGTAGCGGTAGTCCCAGTTGCGGACCCCGCCCAGTTCCTCCGGCAGGGAGGTGGTGGCGGCGGCCAGGATCGAGCCGGTGGCCTCGTGGCAGAGGCCGCGCAGGGTCAACGCGCTGCGGGCGACCAGGTCCCGGGCGGTGGTGGGCAGCCGCAGCGAGGCCACCCACTCCTTCCAGGGTCGTTCCGCCGCCGCCTGCCGCTCATGGATGGACAGCCGGTGGTGTTCCAGGCTGTGGGTACCGAAGCGCAGCTCCAGCACCACCTGCCCGCCGAGGGCGGACAGGTCCACCACCGCCTTGGCGCTCTCGTAGCCGCCGTCGTTGCCGACCTCCCACCGCACCCCGGGGGAGTAGAGCGCGATCGGCTCGTTGGAGCCGAGCACCAGCAGGCCGTCGTCGAGCGGCTGGAGCTGCACGGCGACCTGCGCGAACTCCGGTCGGGGGGCGAACTCCAGCCGGGCCCGCCCGGTGCCGGTGAGCACCCGGATCAGGGTGGAGTCACCGGAGATGATCGCCGGCCCGTCCGGGGTGGTCCTCGGGTCGGGCTTGTCCAGCCAGTCGGTGACGGTCAGCCCCGACCAGCGGGTCTCCACAGTCATGGTGCCGGAGCGGTAGCGCTGGCCCAGGGGGATGCCGCCGCGTTCCGGGGCGACACTGAAGTGCCCGGCCGGGCTACCCCCGACCAGGTCGGCGAAGATGGCCGCCGAGTCGGGCTTGGGGTTGCACAGCCAGGTCACCTTCGCGTCCGGGGTGAGCAGTGCGACCGTACGCCCGTTGGCCAGCATCGAGTGCCGCTCGATCGGCACCGCCCGCTCGCCGAACAGCCAGTGCCGGCGGGTCTCCAGCAACAGCCCGAGTACCCGGGCAGCCTCGATCGGCTCGGCCACCCGGTAGTCGGCCTTGGTCTCGCCGGGGCCGATCTTGATGCCGACGTCCGGGCCGCTCAGGTTGCCGAAGGCGTTCTCGTCGGTGACGTCGTCACCGATGAACAGGACCGCGCTGGCCGAGAGTTGGGTGCGCAACTGGTCGACCGCGGTGCCCTTGTGGGTGGCCACCACGGACAGCTCGATGACTTCCTTGCCCTGGGTGACGGTGACGTCCGGCCAGGTGGCGGGACCGCTGCGGACCGCCTCGATGGCGGCGGCGGCGATCTGCGGTTCGACCCCCCGGGTGTGTACGGCGACACTGGCCGGCTTGCGCTCCAGGCGTACCCCCGGGTGGGCCGCGGCGATCTCCCGCAGCGCGTTGCGCAGTCGGGTCCGTACCTCGATCAGCTCGGGGGAGAGCCGCTCGACGAAGCCGATGTCGAACTCGGAACCGTGGCTGCCGACCAGGTGGACCTCGCTGGGCAGCCGGGAGAGCGCGGCCAGGTCACGGAGCGCCCGCCCGGAGACCACCGCGACGGTGGTCTGCGGCAGCGCGGCCAGGGCGCGTACCGCGGCGACCGCCTCCGGCAGGGGTACGGCCTTGCTGGGGTCCTCGACGATCGGGGCCAGGGTGCCGTCGTAGTCGCAGGCGATCAGCAGTTGGGGGACCCGGGCGATCCGCCCGATGGCGGAGATCATTTCCCGGTCCATGGTGCCCGCAGTGGGCACGATGATCTCGCTGGAGGGGGCGCTCACGCCGCCTCCATGTCGGGTACACCGAGTTCGGTGAGGAAAGACTTAGCCCAATGCCCCACATCATGGGTGCGCAAGTGGCGTTGCATAGTCCGCATACGGCGACGAGCCTCCGGCTTCTCCACATGCACGGCCCGGAGCAGGGCGTCCTTGACAGCGTCCGGGTCGTGCGGGTTGCACAGGAACGCCTGACGCAGCTCGGTGGCCGCGCCGGCGAACTCACTGAGTACGAGTGCGCCCCCGTGGTCCGCCCTTGATGCGACGTACTCCTTGGCCACCAGGTTCATACCGTCTCGCAGCGGGGTAACCATCATCACGTCGGCGGCGGCGTACATCGCAGCAAGTTCGGTCCGACTGTACGACTGATGCAGATAATGCACGGCCGGCACACCGACCCGGCCGAATTCGCCATTAATCCGACCGACCTCGCGCTCGACCTTGACACGAAGTGCCTGGTAGTGCTCGACGCGCTCGCGGCTCGGCGTGGCTACCTGCACCATAACAGCGTCCGGGACTGTCAACTTTCCGTCAGCCAACAACTCGCGGAAGGCCTTGAGTCGCAACTCGATGCCCTTGGTGTAGTCGAGGCGGTCGACCCCCAGGATGATGGTGCGCGGGTTGCCCAACTCCTCGCGGATCTCCTTGGCCCGGGCCTGGATGGCCGGGTCCGCGGCCAGTCGCTCCATCTCCTTGGTGTCGATCGAGATGGGGAAGGCCCCGGCCTTCACCTGGCGCCCGTCCACCTGGATCATCTGCCCCTCGTAGCGCAGGCCGAGCAGGTGGCGCGCGAGCCGGACGAAGTTCTGGGCGGCCAGCCGCTGCTGGAACCCGACCAGGTCGGCGCCGAGCAGCCCGCGCAGGATCTCGGTGCGGAACGGCATCTGCATGAACAACTCGATCGGCGGGAAGGGGATGTGCAGGAAGAAGCCGATCCGCAGGTCGGGGCGCAGCTCCCGGAGCATGGCGGGCACCAGTTGGAGCTGGTAGTCCTGCACCCACACCGTGGCCCCCTCGGCCGCCACCTCCGCCGCGGCCTCCGCGAACCGGGCGTTGACCAGCCGGTACGCCTCACGCCAGCGACGCTTGTAGGCCGGTGTCTCGACGGCGTCGTGGTAGAGGGGCCAGATCGTGGCGTTGGACTGGCCCTCGTAGTAGCGCTCGAGTTCTTCGGCACTCAACGGCACCGGGTGCAGCCGGATGCCCTCCAGGTCGAACGGCTCGGGGGCGGCGCCGGTGCCACCGGCCCACCCGACCCAGGTGCCCTGATGCTCGGCGAGGACGGGGTGCAGGGCGGTGACCAGCCCGCCAGGGCTGCGTCGCCACTGCCGGCCCTCGGGTGTGCTCACCTCGTCGACCGGTAGGCGGTTCGCCACAACGACAAAGGAGCTACGGACGGTCACGATCGGCCACCTCCGGGTTGCTGACGGGTCCACCGCGATGAGCGTACTGAGCGTATCTGCGGCGTCTGGTGCTCAGTGCCGGAGTGAGGTACCCGTCCCAGCCCGGCCGAACCTTGTACGTGATCATGTTGACAGGTCACCGTGACGACCTTTGCTCAGGCAGGCGGGGCGATGTGGGCGGGACCCGGCGGACCTGTCAGGATTGACGATGGCGTGTGCGCGGCCGACTCCCGCTCAAGGCGGGGAGTCACGGCGCGTTCCGCGTCCCGCACGTTGGCGCGTGTCACGCACATCAGCGATCAAGTACCGACGGAGGTAGCCCGCACCGTGGCCCAGTTCATCTACGTCCTGGATAAGGCGCGCAAGGCGCACGGCGACAAGGTCGTGCTCGACAACGTGACGCTGAACTTCCTGCCGGGGGCCAAGATCGGTGTGGTCGGCCCGAACGGTGCCGGTAAGTCCAGCCTTCTCAAGATCATGGCCGGTTGGGACCAGCCGAGCAACGGTGATGCCCGGTTGATGCCCGGCTACACCGTCGGCATGTTGGCCCAGGAGCCGCCCCTGAACGAGGCCAAGACCGTCCTCGGCAATGTCGAGGAGGCGGTCGCGGAGACCAAGGCCAAGCTGGAGCGGTTCAATGCCATCGCCGAGCAGATGGCCACGGACTACTCCGACGAGCTGATGGAGGAGATGGGCCGGCTCCAGGAGGAACTGGACAACGCCGACGCCTGGGACATCGACTCCAAGCTCGAACTGGCGATGGACGCGCTGCGCTGCCCGCCGCCGGACGCCGAGGTCACCCAGCTCTCCGGTGGCGAGCGCCGCCGGGTGGCGCTGTGCAAGCTGCTGCTGGAGGCGCCGGACCTGCTGCTGCTCGACGAGCCCACCAACCACCTGGACGCGGAGAGCGTGCAGTGGTTGGAGCAGCACCTGGCCAAGTACCCCGGCACCGTGCTGGCGATCACCCACGACCGGTACTTCCTGGACAACGTGGCCGGCTGGATCCTGGAGCTGGACCGGGGCCGGGCCATCGGCTACGAGGGCAACTACTCCACCTACCTGGAGAAGAAGGCCGCCCGGCTCTCCGTCGAGGGGCGCCGCGACGCCAAGATGAAGAAGCGCCTCTCCGATGAACTGGAGTGGGTCCGCTCCAACGCCAAGGCCCGGCAGACCAAGTCCAAGGCCCGCCTGGACCGGTACGACGAGATGGCCGCCGAGGCGGAGAAGACCCGCAAGCTGGACTTCGAGGAGATCCAGATCCCGCCGGGCCCGCGCCTGGGCAGCACCGTCATCGAGGCGCAGAACCTGACCAAGGCCTTCGGCGACCGGGTGCTGATCGACAACCTGTCGTTCTCGCTGCCGCGTAACGGCATCGTCGGCATCATCGGCCCGAACGGCGTCGGTAAGACCACCCTGTTCAAGACCATCGTCGGGTTGGAGCAGCCGACCAGCGGCTCGGTCCGGGTCGGCGAGACGGTCTCGCTGTCCTACGTCGACCAGAACCGGCAGGGCCTGGACGGCGACAAGACCGTCTGGGAGGTCGTCTCCGACGGGCTGGACTACCTCATGGTGGGCAAGGTCGAGATGCCGTCCCGGGCGTACATCGCCGCGTTCGGGTTCAAGGGGCCCGATCAGCAGAAGCCGACCAAGGTGCTCTCCGGCGGCGAGCGGAACCGGCTCAACCTGGCGCTGACCCTCAAGATCGGCGGGAACGTGATCCTGCTCGACGAGCCGACCAACGACCTGGACGTGGAGACCCTGTCCAGCCTGGAGAACGCTCTGCTGGAGTTCCCCGGCTGTGCCGTGGTGATCTCCCACGACCGGATGTTCCTGGACCGGGTCGCCACCCACATCCTGGCCTGGGAGGGCGACGAGGAGAACCCGGCCAAGTGGTTCTGGTTCGAGGGCAACTTCGAGGCGTACGAGAAGAACAAGGTCGACCGCCTCGGCGCGGAGGCGGCCCGACCGCACCGGGTGACCTACCGCAAGCTGACCCGCGACTGACCGGCGAGCGACCGTCTTGACTGATCGGTTCATCTACGACTGCACCCTGCGCTGGTCCGACCTGGACGCGTACGGCCATGTCAACAACGCCCGCTTCCTGACCCTCTACGAGGAGGCCCGGGTGGCGTTGATGTTCGTCGGCGCCCGGGCGCGGGGGATCGACTCGTTCGCCGACGGGGTGGTCATCCGTCGGCACGAGGTCGACTACCTGCGCCCGGTCGACTACTCCCTGGCTCGGGCCACCGCGGAGGCGGCCCCGACGGTACGCATCGAGATGTGGGTGGAACGCATCCGCGCCGCCTCCTTCATCCTCGGCTACGAGATGTACGACGGAGAACTGCTGGTCAGCCAGGCACGCTCGGTGCTGGTGCCGTTCGACCTGGTCCGGCAGTTGCCCCGGCGGCTCACCGACCAGGAACGCGCCCTCCTGCTCGAATACGCCCCGGACGAGGTGGCATGAGCGCGGGCGGCGGGGCATCGGAGTCCGGCGCCGCGCAGACCCGGCACGGGATCGAGGGGGTCGCCGACGCGGGGGCCTTCCTGGCCCGTCTGGTCCGTCTGGAGCCGGCCGCCCTGGTCCGGCTGCGTCCGGCCGGTACGCCGGGGCGTACGGCCCTGTGGGCCCGGCTGCCCTGGGGGGTGCTGGCCGTGCGGACGGTCTCCGGCCCTGGTGCCGGGGACGTCACCGTATCCGCCGGGCAGTTGCTGGCCGAGTTGACGGCGGGCCGGGCCGGGCTGCCCACTCCGCGTGACTCCCAGTGGCGTTGGCCGCTGCCGCCGGCGGCCAGCCGACCGGTGGAGGTCCTGCCCGGCCGGGAGTTGCGCCGGCTGGCCGAGGCCGCCGCCGGCACCCTGCGTACGGCCACGACACATGGCGTGGGCGGTCGGGCGGTGGGGCAGCGGACCCTGCGCGACGCCCTGCTGGATCATGTCGCCGTGGTGGTGACGCCGGACGACGCGCCTGACCGTCCGGTGGAGGTCACTCAGCGACTGGTGCAGGGGTTGATCCGGATGGGCTTCCTCGGGTCCGCCCACGATTCGTCGAGCCCGGATGATGTTCGGGTACGCGTGGCTGGCCGTTGGGTCGCCCTGGTGGGACCGTATGGAGCCATCTGGTCGCAGAAGGCTATGGATCTTGCCCTGCAACCGCTCTCCCATCCTCCGAAAGTATGACCACCCATCGGCCTTCTGGCTTGGGGCGGGCGTTGGGGGGATGCTTCGGTTCGACTGTCCGGGTACCGTCCATCCTCGGATCCAACCCACCGTATGCAACTGGATCCGCTGGGGAGTGAGGTGCGCGAGCGATGCCGTGGTGGTCATGGCGCCCCGGTCCCGCCAGTGGCGGCGACCCGGAAACTCGAAGCAGGGTCACAGTGGAGGAGGCCGTCAGAGTCGGGCCGCCGACGCCCCGTAAACCCGAGGATGACTGCCCGGCCGGGGAGCATCCCTTGATCGCCGACATGTCAGCCACTGTCGAGCCGGTCACCCTGGCCCGCATCTGCGACGCCCTGGACCTGCTCGACGTGCGGTACCTCGCTGACGGGGACGGCAACCTGCTGGCCATGTGGGAGCGCCACGCGGTGCTGGTCGCCCTGGAAGGCCCCGAGGACGAGATCCTGGTGCTCCGGGCCCGTCCGCACGCGACCGTGCCGCCGGACTGGGCCGACCGGGCCTACCGGGTGGTCAATGAGTGGAACCACACCCGACGCTTCTGCAAGGCGTACGTCGGCGACGCCACCGAGCGGGGGCAGTTGCCGATCTACGCCGAGTTGCAGGTGCCACTCGCCGCAGGCGCCCACGACGCGCTGCTGGTCGAGTTGCTCGACTGCGGCGCGGCCGTCGCCACGAGTTTCGTCGACTGGCTGCACGACGAGGGCGCCCTGCTCTGACCGGGGTCGCCCGGCTCTGACGGGGTCGCCCGGCCCGGACCTCGGCCGAGCACGACGCTCCGTCGAGCCGCCGTCGGGGAGGGCTGCGCCGCTGCGGGGCGACCGCCTAGCCGGCCGGGTCCTCCATCGCGTTGACCATGAAGTAGGCCGCCCGCTCCAGGTAGTTCCAGAGCTCCGTGGCGGTGGCCGGCGGCAGGTCGAGACTGTCGACGGCCTGGCGCATGTGCCGCAGCCAGGCGTCCCGTTCGGCTGCGCCGATCCGGAAGGGTGCGTGCCGCATCCGCAGTCGGGGGTGGCCGCGTTGGGCGGAGTAGGTGTTCGGGCCGCCCCAGTACTGCATGAGGAACAGCCGCATCCGGTCGGCGGCCGGCTCCAGGTCCTGCGGGTACATCGGGCGTAGCAAGGGGTCGCTGGCGATGCCGGCGTAGAACTCATCGACCAGCTTGCGGAACGTGGGCTCGCCGCCGACGGCTTCGTACAGCGTCACCGCCTCGCCGCGGGGCTCGGACTCACCTGCGGGATTCACCCTTCCATCCTGCCAGGCATCGTCCGCCGGTGACCGGGCCGGGAGGTGCCGAGGGGGTGGTTCAGCTCACCGCGTGCCGTGGCCGCCCCGGCCCGACACTGCCCGGATCCGGGTCCTCCGGTGGGGTGGCCGCCCCGGCAGGGGTCCGCTGAGCTGCCTCGACCGTGGCCGCCACGGTCTGCGCGTCGGGCCAACTCCGGGCGACCAGGGCCATCAGCACCACCCCGGCGGCACTCCACAGACCGACCACGATCGGAATCGGGTAGTGCTCGGCCAGCAGACCGGTCGCCAGGACCGCGGCACCCTGGATGACCTGGACCCCGGTGGCCATCACCCCGAAGGCCCGCGCCCGGTAACCGTGCGGCAGGGCCTGGACGAAGAGGCTGTTCGCCACCGGCAGGATGCCGGCCACCGCGAACCCGCAGGCGGCGGCGAGCAGCGCCACCACCGCCGGTGGCGGGTCCAGCAGTGCGGGCACCAGTACCAAGGGGGCGATGACCGCCAGTGGACGCAGCAGCGCGATCCGCCGGGCCGGAGCCACCGCCCGGCCCATCAACAGCCCACCCAGGATGAACCCGACCGGGCTCGACGCCATGATCAGAGCCTGCGCCACGCCCGCGTGCATCCCGCCGTCGGCGCGTTCGTTGGCCCAGGCGGCAGCCAACCCCTCGGGCACGATGGAGCAGAGCATGGCGCCGAAGACGAGGATCGCGATCGCCCGCAGCACCGGGGTACGGAACACCAGCTGGAACCCGTCGGCGGTCTCCCGGAACAGGTGCCGGCGATGCGAGCTGGGCATCGCCGGTGCCCGGTCGCGGACCCCGAAGCGGACGATGGCCGCCGAGATGGCGAAGGCGGTCGCGTTCATCACCAGCGCGGCGGTGGTGTTGACGGTCGCCACCGCGGCACCGAGCAGATAGCCGACCACCTGGGCGGCCTGCCCGACGCTGGCGTTGACGGAGATTCCGACGACGAGTCGGTCGCCGGGCAGGATCAGGGGCATCAACGCCGAACGGGCCGCCTGGCTCGGAGGATTGGCCAGGGTGGTGGCGAACAGCAGGGCCAGAATCAGCGGCACCGGAATCCCCGGGATGGCGATGAGCAGCATCAAGGCCATCCGGATGAGGTCACAGACCATCATGATCTGGCGGTAACGGTGCCGCTCGGCGATCGTGGCCAGCAGCGGCCCGCCGATCAGCCAGGGCAGGTAGCTGACCGCGAAGGCGGCGGCGGAGAGCGCGACGGAGTCGGTCTCCCGGTAGACGAGCAGGGTGACCGCCGCCTTGGCGACGTAATCACCGATCCAGGTCAGCGTGCTGGCCAGGAAGACGGCGCGGTACTCCCCCTGGGCGAAGACCTCACGGAAAGTGGCCGGACCTTCCGGAGGAGGCCGCTCGTCCGACACCATCGCCTCCATCGGCCGGTGGCAGGCCACTCGTGATGGCCGCCCCGAGGCCATCGTCAGATCTACGAATCAGCGAGGACGTGACCACGCTCTCGGGGAGCGCGTGCACCGGATTCTGCCCGATCGTCTGACAACTGGCTAGGGCGAACGGTTGGATCGTCGCATCTCTGACTGAACGAACGGACGATACCCGAGGGGCTGCTCGGCCGCGACCCCTCGCCATTTGCTCAGGTAGCCCCGCCCTGACCAGTCTCGTTGTCGTCCCGCAGGTACCCGGGCAGGGCCCGTACCGCAGCGATCCGGGCGGTGATCCCGGAATTCTCCAGAGCCTCCGCGAGCCGACGGCGCAACTCGCGGCTCACAGCGCCCTGCCCGTCGGCGGTGGTCTTGACCACCGTGCGGATCACCGTGCCGTCCACCGTCACCTGCTCCACGCCGAGCACCTCGGGCGGTTCGACGATCGAGGCCGCCAACTCCGGGTCCACCGCGACGGAGGCGGCGGCGGTACGCAGCACCGCGGTGGCCTCCTCGGTGCCGGCGAAACCGATCGGCAGGTCGACCACCACCAGTGCCCACCCCTGACTCTTGTTGCCCACTCGGACGACCTCGCCGTTGCGGATGTACCAGAGCACCCCCCGCCCGTCCCGAACGGTGGTGACCCGCAGGCCGACCGCCTCGACCACCCCGGTCGCCTCGCCCAGGTCGACGTTGTCGCCGACCCCGTACTGGTCCTCGATCAGCATGAACAGCCCGGCGATCAGATCCTTGACCAGGCTCTGTGCGCCGAAGCCCAGGGCCACCCCGGCGATGCCCGCGCTGGCCAGCAGCGGCGCCAGGTCGAAGCTGAACTCCTTGAGCACCATCAGTACGGCGATGCCGAAGACGAACGCCGTGCTCAGGCTGCGCAGCACCGAGCCGATCGCCTCGGCCCGCTGCCGGCGGCGCTCCGGGACGAACTCGCCGGGCTCGGTGGCGGCGCTCGGGATGCGCTCCCGCAGCGGCCGGAGCATGGTCGGTACGCCCGCGTCGCTGGTGGTGCGGACCAGTCGCCGGATCGTCCGGTGCACCAGCCAGCGGGTGGCGGTCGCCAGCAACAGGATCAGGATGATCCGCAGGGGCTTGACCAGGATCCAGTAGCTGCCCTCGGCGAACCACACGGAGTCGAAGTTGGTCCACACCCACTTGCAGACGATCTCGTCCAGGCACTCCGGGCTGGGGGTCTCCTCCAGGGCCGGGGTGGAGGGGCCGGGGGAGGGGCTGAGCATGCTGACGGTCACCCTGTTTTCGTACCGCAACCTCCCGGCGGGCCGGTGACCGACCCACCGGCGGGTGATCCCGGGCCCCGCCGACATGGAATCCCGGGCGAAAGCTCTGCCGGCTACCCAGGATTAGGGCGTGCATTCGCCGGTCCGATCAGGGACGATTGGCGCAACGGACGTCGGTGATCCGGCCGGCGTCGACATGGTGTATGGCTGTGTCCTGCACCGGTCGGCGGTGGCGAGTTGATAGCCGCTTGACCGGGAGGGTGACGCGATGCCTGACATACGACCCACGGTGGGCTCCGGCGCGCTGGTCCTCAACGCCACCTATGAGCCGCTGTGTGTCGTGTCGGTGCGTCGCGCCGCGATCCTCGTGCTCTCCGCCAAGGCGGTCTGTGTCGCCGACGGCGAGGGCATCCTGCACAGCGCCCGCAGCGCGTTACCGGTGCCCTCGGTGGTCCGGCTGACCCGGTTCGTCCGGGTGCCCTACCGTACCCATGTGGGATTGTCCCGCCGGGCGATCTTCGCCCGGGACGGCTGGCGGTGCGCCTACTGCCGAGGGCCGGCCGAGACCATCGACCATGTCTTCCCGCGCAGCCGGGGCGGCCCGCACGCCTGGGAGAACGTGGTCGCCGCCTGTGCCAGGTGCAACCACACCAAGGGCGACAAGACCCCCGCCGAGCTGGGGTGGCGGCTGCACTCCCTGCCCGCCGCACCCAAGGGCATCGCCTGGCGGGTGCTCGGTCACCGGGCCCCCGACCCCCGCTGGGCCGACTGGCTAGACCTCCGCGAACCCGAAGCCGCCTAACCCCCAGCCGCCCCACCCCACCGGCACCCGCCCCAACTCCCGCCAGCCGCCTAGCCCGCTGGTCACCGGCCAGCCACCGCCCGCCGGCCGGCTCCCGCCCCAGCTGCCTCACCCCGCCGGCTACCGGCCCCACCCGACGCACCCGCCACCGGACCGCGAAGCCGGTCCCCCGAGGGTTTGCGGGGGAGCCCGACCCGCGCAGGGATCAAGCCTGACCGCCCGGAGCGGGTCGGGCTCCCCCGCAAACCCCAAACCGCAACTCACCGAGCCTCCACCAACGAAGCAAAGACGATCACATTGTCCGCGTACCCCGTCGACCCCCCGACCCAGCGCCCACCACAGGTGATCAGCCGAAGCTGCGGCCGGCTGAAGTCGCCGAAGACCTCGTCGGCCGGCAGGGCCTCCTTGTCGTACCGGCCGACCCGGTCGACCTCGAAGACCGCGACCCTGCCGTCCGTGCGGGCCACCTCGACCTGGTCACCGGTCCGCAGTTGCCGCAGGTCCTGGAAGACCGCCGGCCCGGTGCTGGTGTCGACATGCCCGACGATGACGGCGGGACCGTACTGGCCCGGCGAGGGGCCCTGGTCGTACCAGCCGGCCTCCTGGGCGCGTTCCGCGGTCGGCGCGGCGATGCTGCCGTCCGGTGCTACCCCGACGTTGTGTACCGGTGCGGCCAGGTCGATTTTGTTGATCTCGATGCCGACCGGTCGGCTCGCCGGCAGCAGCGGGAACTTCTTGGGCGGTGGCGCCAACCCGGCGATGAAGCGGTCCGGTAGCAGGCTCAGCCCGGTCAGTCGCTCGACCCCGAGCATCGTGACGATCAACAGCATCAGGCCGGCGATCAGCACCACGGGCAGTCCGGGGTTGCTGCGGATCCCGTGCCGTGACACCGCCGAGGCCCGCCGAGACCGTGGTGGCACGGGGGCGGCCGAGGGGTCGGGTGTGGTGACACTGGCCGTACCCATCTGCGCGGTGACCCGGCTGAACCGGCCGGCCACGGCCGCCACCCTGCGCCGGACTCGCGTGCTCCGGCGGGTGGCGGTCGGCCGTGGGGCCGGACGCGGCTCGGGCACCGGTACGCGGTGGCCGATCATGGCGTCCGCCCGGATCAGGAACCGGTCCGGCGTCGGTTGCTGACCAGTCCGAAGACCACCGCTGCGGCTACCACCGCGACGCCGCCGAGCAGCAGGGTCGTGCCGGTGCCCGGTCCGGCGGTGCCACCGCCTCCGGTCGCCGGGCCCTTGGTGGGTTGTTGCATGTTCAGCACGGTCAGGGTGGTGCTGGCCGTCTGGCCGTTGCCGCACCGCAGGTTCACCGGATAGTCCCCGGCGGCCTTGTTGCCCGGCACGGTGACCTCACCGGTCAGGAAGCCGTTGTCCGGTCGAAGGAAGACCCGGTTGAAGGCCTCCGACTCGACCTCGGCCTGCCGATTGTTGGCGTTGTCGCAACTGCCCCGCAGGTGCACCCGGGAACCGGCCTGCACACTGTTCGGGGTCACCTCGATGAAGGTGTTCTCACCTGCTCGGGCCGGTGCGGCACCGAACAGGACGAACGCCCCGATCAGTGTGAACGCCCCGAGAAGTCGGACGATGGTCGAGGGTGCGTGCAGCACGCCTCCGTACGCTCGCAGACCCCGCATGATCCTCCCTCCCGGCACCGGCGCACCGGTCCTGCTGGGCTGACCCGCGGTGCTTTCCCTCTGCTCCGCCCACTAACCCGGCCCGCAGCGGCAGGGGTGTCAGGCGGGGGCCTTTCCTCTGCCGGCGGGGTTGGCGGAGGGCCCTTCCTTGCACCGGGTCAGGGGCTGCCAGTTGAGGGGGGAGGAGAGCACCATGGTGCTCGACGGCTGGCCGTACGGGGCCAGTCGGTCGATGACCCCCTCGAACTCCCCGATCGAACCGGCCGCGACCTTCAGCACGCTGCAGGCGTCCCCGGTGATCCGGTGGATCTCCAGGATCTCCGGCCAGGTGGCGACCTCCGGGTCGTGCAGGATGCACCGGGCGCCGTAGCAGGACATCCGGATCAGAGCGACCACCGTCCGTCCGGCTCGGGTCAGGTCGACATGCGCGTGATAGCCGGTGATCACCCCGCTCTCCTCCAGTCGGCGGACCCGCTCCGCCACCGCAGGTGGGGACAGGTGCACCCGGCGGGAGAGTTCGCTGAAGGACAACCGCGCGTCGGCCTGCAACTCACGCAGCAGGGCCCAGTCCATCTCGTCCACGCGCTCACCTTACGTCTGACAAGTCAATTACCGCTATCACCTCACGTTCGGCAGGTCTGCCCGGCGTACCGCCGTTGAAGAGGCATTCCATCCGGGGGTGACACCGAGAGATCATGACTGGAATCGCCAGCCAGGAAGGAGTGGACGGATGGAGCAGACCGAGCTGCGCCCGGGAACCCGGACGGCGGTGCGTCCGGTGACGGGCAAGCAGCGGGCGGCCCGTGCCGCCCGCAACGGCGGCGAGCCGACCCTGGAGTTCGCCGAGCGGGTGCCGTACGACGCCTATGTGCAGGCCAGCACCCTGCACAAACTGCAACAGCCGCTGAGTGACGACCCCGGCGAGATGTCCTTCCTGATGGTCAGCCAGATCATGGAGCTGTACTTCGGGTTGACCTGCCACGAACTGCGGGAGACCTCCCGACTGCTGCGCGAGGATCGGATCTGGGAGGCCCTGGCCCCGCTGCGCCGGGCCGCCCTGCACCTGGAGGCCCTCAACGCCTCCTGGCACGGGCTGCGCTGGATGACCCCGGCCGACTTCAACCGCTTCCGCAACCTGCTCGGCGAGGGCTCCGGCTTCCAGTCGGCCATGTACCGGCACCTGGAGTTCCTGCTGGGGCTGCGGGACACCACCCTGATCCGGCCCTTCCGCCGGCAGACCGAGGTGTACGCCGAACTCAACGAGACCCTGGCCACCCCCAGTGTCTGGGACGAGGTGGTCGCCCTGCTGGCCCGGCACGGGCACGAGATCCCCGCCGAGCTGCTCGACCGGGAGGTCCGCGACGAGCACCAGCCGCACGCCGCGGTGGAGGCGGCCTGGGTCCGCATCTACGGCGACAACGGCCCGGACAACCACCTGCGGATGCTCGGCGAGGCGCTGACCGAGGTGGCCGAGCAGTTCGGCGACTGGCGGCACCACCACGTCAAGGCGGTGCAGCGGACCATGGGCGCCAAGGTCGGCAGCGGTGGTTCGGCGGGGCTGGCCTGGCTGCAACGCAGCATGGCCCGGGTGGTCTTCCCCGAGCTGTGGTCGGCTCGGACGGCGATGTGAGGCGAGGATGAACCAGAACGAGACCATGGGTGCCGGTGAGGCCGAGGCGCTGCGCCTGGACGCCGCCGAGCCGGGCCACCGGCACCTGTTCCACGTGCCCCCGGCCGACGGCGGGCGCTACCCGGAGACCGCGTACCTGGCGGGCAACTCCCTGGGCCTGCAACCGAAGGCCACCCGTACGGAACTGCTGGCCGACCTGGAGGCCTGGAGTCGGCTGGGGGTCGAGGGCCACCTGGAGGCGGAACGCCCCTGGCTGCCGTACCACGAGTTGCTGACCGCCCCGGCGGCCCGCCTGGTCGGCGCCCTGCCCAGCGAGACCGTGGTGATGAACTCGCTGACGGTCAACCTGCACCTGCTGATGGTCAGCTTCTACCGGCCGTCCGGCGAGCGGACCCGGATCGTCATCGAGGACACCGCCTTCCCCTCGGACAGCTACGCGGTGCGCAGCCAGGCCCGGTTCCACGGGCTGGACCCGGACACCACAGTGGTCCGACTGACCCCCCGTCCGGGCGAGGAGAACCTGCGTACCGAGGACGTGACCGCCTTCCTGGCGGCGGAGGGCCACACCGTGGCGCTGGTGCTGCTCGGCGGGGTCAACTACCTCACCGGCGAGCTGATGGACATCCCCACCATCACCGCCGCCGCCCGGGCCGCCGGTGCGGTCGTCGGTTGGGACCTGGCGCACGCGGCGGGCAACGTGCCGCTGTCGCTGCACGACTGGGAGGTCGACTTCGCGGCCTGGTGCTCGTACAAGTACCTGAACTCCGGTCCCGGGGCGCTGGGCGGGGTGTTCGTGCACGAGCGGCACCACGGCGACCCCGCCCTGCACCGGTTCGAGGGCTGGTGGAGCACGGCGGCGCAGACCCGGTTCGAGATGACCCCGGTGAGTCGGCCCCCGGCCACGGTCGAGGCCTGGCAGATCTCCAACCCGCCGATCTTCGCGATGGGCCCGGTCCGTACCTCGCTGGAGTTGTTCGACTCGGTCGGGATGCCGGCGCTGCGCGAGCGCAGCCTGCGGCTCACCGGCTACCTGGAGCGGCTGCTCGACGAGGTGGTCGCCGACCGGCCGTTGACCGTGGTCACCCCCCGCGACCCCGGTCGGCGCGGCTGCCAGTTGTCGGTACGCATCGGCGAGGGCACCGCCAACGAACTGACCAAGCGGCTGCGGTACGAGCACGGGGTGGTCGCCGACGCCCGGCAGCCGGACATCGTCCGGTTCGCCCCGGTGCCGCTGTACTCGACGTACCACGACTGCTGGCGAGTCGCCGAGGCCCTGGCCGCGACGGTGGAGGTGAGCGCGTGAACACCCGGCACGACGAGATCGCGGTGGTGGGGGCCGGACTGGCCGGCTGCCTGCTGGCCTGCTACCTGGCCCGGCGGGGTCATGCGGTGGCCCTCTACGAGCGGCGACCGGACCCGCGGGTAGGGACCCCGGAGCGGGGCCGCTCGATCAACCTGGCCCTCTCCGAGCGGGGCCTGGACGCGCTGCGCCGCATCGGCCTGGACGAGCAGGTGATGGCCGACGCCCTGCCGATGCGGGGTCGGATGGTGCACCCGGTGGTCGGTGAGCCGGACTTCCAGCCGTACAGCGCCGAGGGCGGCCGGGCGATCAACTCGATCAGCCGGGGGGCGTTGAACAACGCCCTGCTGGACGCCGCCGCCAAGCTGCCGCAGGTGCGGGTCGCCTTCGACCACCGGCTGGTCGGGCTCGACCCGGCCACCGCCCAGATGACCTTCGAAACCCCGCAGGGCACGGTCACCGCGAACGCCCGGGTCGTGCTCGGCGCCGACGGCGCCGGTTCGGCCGTACGCGGACAACTGCTGGAACACGGCCTGCTCACCGAGAGCGTCGACTTCCTCGACTACGGCTACAAGGAACTCACCATCCCCCCGCTGGGCGGCGACTTCGCCCTCGACCCGGGTGCCCTGCACATCTGGCCGCGCGGCACCTCGATGATGATCGCCCTGCCCAACCCGGACCGCTCCTTCACCTGCACCCTGTTCTGGCCCAACCACGGCACCGCCAGCTTCTCCTCGTTGGGCAGCAAGGCGGCGATCGAGCGGTACTTCGCCCAGCACTACCCGGACCTGCCGCCGCTGGCCCCGAACCTGGTCGACGACTACCAGCACAACCCGGTAGGGGTGCTCGGCACGGTGCGGTGTGACCCGTGGCAGTTCAACGGGCGGGTGGGCCTGCTCGGCGACGCCGCGCACGCCATCGTGCCCTTCTACGGCCAGGGGGCGAACTGCGCCTTCGAGGACGTGGTCGAGTTGGACAACTGCCTCGACGAGTGCGGCGACGACTGGGCGGCGGCCCTGCCGCTGTACCAGCAGCGTCGGCAGGACAACGCCGAGGCGATCGCCCGGATGGCGCTGGCCAACTTCGTGGAGATGCGCGACAAGGTCGCCTCGCCGGTGTTCCAGACCCGCAAGAAGGTCGAGCACGCTCTGGAACGGGCGTTGCCGGGCCGCTACGTCTCCCAGTACGAACTGGTCTCCTTCACCACCGTCCCGTACGCCCAGGTGCGTCGCCGGGTCCGCCGGCAGTACCAGGTGCTCGGTGCGGTCGCCGCCGGTGCGGCCGCGGTGCTGGCCGGTGCGGTGCTGGCTCTCGGTCGCCGGAGGCGTGGATGACACTGTGGGATCCCCGGCTGATGTCCGGCCACGCGCCGGACGGCCCCGGGCTGCTGCGCAACTTCGTCGGCGGCGAGTTCGTCTCGACCGGTGACCGGTTCACCAAGCGCAGCCCGGTGACCGGCGAGCCGGTCTTCGAGGTGGTCGAGGCCGACCGCTCCACCGTGGACGACGCGGTGGCCGCCGCCCGGGCGGCGCTGCGCGGGCCGTGGGGCCGGATGGGGGAGCGGGAACGCGCCGAGGTGCTGCGTCGGGTCGCCGAGGAGTTGGAGCGACGCTTCGACGACCTGGTGGCCGCCGAGGTGGCGGACACCGGAAAGTCCATCTCCCAGGCCCGGACCCTGGACATTCCGCGGGGTGCGGCCAACTTCCGGGCCTTCGCCGAGATCGTGGCCACCGCCCCGACGGAGTCCTTCACCACGGTCACTCCGACCGGTGGCCGGGCGCTGAACTACGCGGTCCGCAAGCCGGTCGGCGTGGTGGCGATCATCGTGCCCTGGAATCTGCCCCTGCTGCTGCTGACCTGGAAGGTGGCCCCGGCTCTGGCCTGCGGCAACGCCGTGGTGGTCAAGCCCAGTGAGGAGACCCCGGCCTCGGCCACCCTGCTGGCCGAGGTGATGGCCGCCGCCGGGGTGCCCGCGGGGGTGTTCAACCTGGTGCACGGCTTCGGCCCGGACTCCGCCGGTGAGTTCCTCACCCGCCATCCGGGGGTCGACGCGATCACCTTCACCGGCGAGTCCGCCACCGGGTCGGCCATCATGCGGGCCGCGGCCGACGGGGTCAAGGCGGTCAGCTTCGAGTTGGGCGGCAAGAACGCCGGGCTGGTCTTCGCCGACGCCGATTTGGACGCGGCCGTCGAAGGCTCGGTGCGGTCCAGCTTCACCAACGGCGGTCAGGTGTGCCTGTGCACCGAGCGGATCTACGTGCAGCGGCCGGTCTTCGAGGAGTTCGCCGCCCGGTTGGCCAAGCGTGCCGGGGAGCTGGCGTACGGCTGGCCGGCCGACGAGGCGACCGTGAACATGCCGCTGATCTCGCACGGGCACCGCGACAAGGTGCTCGGCCACTACGACCTGGCCCGGACCGAGGGTGCCCAGGTGCTGGCCGGTGGGGCGGTGCCGCACTTCGGTGACGCCCGCGACGGCGGGGCGTACGTGCAGCCGACCGTGCTGGCCGGACTCGGCCCGCAGGCCCGTACCAACACCGAGGAGATCTTCGGCCCGGTGGTGCACCTGGCGCCCTTCGACACCGAGGAGGAGGCGTACGCGCTGGCCAACGGCACCGAGTACGGCCTGGCGGCGGCGGTCTGGACCCGGGACGTGGGCCGGGCGCACCGGGCCGGGGCGCAGTTGGACGCCGGTATCGTCTGGGTCAACACCTGGTTCCTGCGGGACCTGCGTACCCCCTTCGGTGGGGTGAAGGCCTCCGGCATCGGCCGGGAGGGCGGGGTGCACTCGCTCGACTTCTACTCCGAACTCACAAACGTCTGCGTGGACATGTCATGAGTGACCTTCAGCGAGCGGCCGAGGAACTGACCGAGGCCCGGACCAGTGGCAAGCCCTGCCCGCCCCTGCGTGGGCGGCTGCTGCCCGAGGGGGATGTGGCCGCGGCGTACGAGGTGCAGCAGCACCAGGTACGCCAGTGGCTGGCCGCCGGGCAGCGCCGGGTCGGCGCGAAGATCGGGCTGACCTCCCGGGCGGTTCAGGAGAACCTGGGGGTGTACGAGCCGGACTTCGGCGTCCTCACCGACGTCATGGCCGTGCCGGACGGGGTCGAGGTGCCGATCGACCGGCTGCTCCAGCCCCGGGTGGAGGCGGAGATCGCCTTCGTGCTCGGCGCGGACCTGCCCGACGAGCGGGTCACCACGGTCGACGTGATCCGTGCGGTCGACCACCTGCTGCCGGCCATCGAGATCGTCGACTCCCGGGTAGCCGGCTGGGACATCTCCATCGTGGACACCGTGGCGGACAACGCCTCCAGTGGGCTGTTCGTGCTCGGTACCGCACCCCGCCGGCTGGCCGAGGTGGACCTGCGGCTGTGCGGGATGGTGCTGGAGCAGGCCGGTGAGCCGGTGTCGGTCGGTGCCGGGGCGGCCTGCCTGGGCAACCCGCTGCACGCGGTGGCCTGGCTGGCCACCACGATGGCCCGCGCCGGTGAGCCGCTGCGCGCCGGTGACGTGGTGCTCTCCGGGGCCCTCGGCCCGATGGTGGCGGTCACCCCCGGCGCGGCGTACGAGGCCCGGATCTCCGGCCTCGGCTCGGTCCGGACCTGTTTCTCCGGAACGAAAGGTGGCTCGTCATGAGCGTCGGTGTGGCGGTGATCGGGTCGGGCAACATCGGCACCGACCTGATGATCAAGGTGCTGCGACTGTCCGAGTCCCTGCGGATGGTGGCCATGGTCGGCATCGACCCGGCCTCCGACGGCCTGGCCCGGGCCCGCCGCCTCGGCGTGGCGACCACCGCCGAGGGGGTGGAGGGCCTGGTCGCGATGCCGGAGTTCGCCGACGTCGAGCTGGTCTTCGACGCCACCTCCGCCGGTGCGCACCGGCACAACGACGCGGTGCTGCGCGCCCACGGCCGCCGGGTGGTCGACCTGACCCCGGCCGCCATCGGCCCGTACGTGGTGCCGCCGGTCAACCTGGACGAGCACCTGGCCGAGCCGAACGTCAACATGGTCACCTGCGGTGGGCAGGCCACCGTGCCGATCGTCGCCGCGGTACGCCGGGTCACCCCGGTGGCGTACGGCGAGATCGTCGCCTCGATCTCCTCCCGTTCGGCCGGTCCGGGCACCCGCGCCAACATCGACGAGTTCACCGAGACCACCGCCCGGGCCATCGAGGTGGTCGGCGGCGCCGACCGGGGCAAGGCGATCATCGTGCTCAACCCGGCCGAGCCGCCGTTGCTGATGCGTGACACGGTCTACTGCCTCTGCCCGGATCCGGACGCCGACCGGGCCGCCATCGCCGCCTCGGTGGCCGAGATGGTCGCCAGCGTGCAGGAGTACGTCCCGGGTTACCGGCTCAAGCAGGATGTGCAGTTCGACCGGGTGGACACCTACGTGCCCTCGCTGGGGCGGCAGGTGACCGGCCTGCAGGTCTCGGTCTTCCTGGAGGTCTCCGGTGCCGGGCACTACCTGCCCGCGTACGCCGGGAACCTGGACATCATGACCAGCGCCGCGCTGCGTACCGCCGAACGGTTGGTGGCCCTGCGCGCGAAGGGAGTGCCGGCATGACGGACCTCTACATCCAGGACGTGACGCTGCGCGACGGCATGCACGCCATCGCCCACCGCTACACGGTCGACCAGGTGCAGACCATCGCCGCCGCCCTGGACGCCGCCGGGGTGGCCGCCATCGAGGTGGCGCACGGCGACGGGCTGGCCGGGTCCAGTGTCAACTACGGCCACGGTGCGGCCAGCGACGCCGAGTGGATCGCGGCGGCGGCCGAGGTGATGACGAACGCGAAGCTGACCACCCTGCTGCTGCCCGGCATCGGCACCATCGCCGACCTGAAGGCGGCCAAGGCCCTCGGGGTTACCAGTGTGCGCATCGCCACCCACTGCACCGAGGCGGACATCTCCGCCCAGCACATCTCCTGGGCCCGGGAGAACGACATGGACGTGTCCGGGTTCCTGATGATGTCGCACATGTTCGACCCGGCCGGGCTGGCCGCGCAGGCCAAACTGATGGAGTCCTACGGGGCGCACTGCGTCTACGTCACCGACTCCGGGGGTCGGCTGTTGATGTCCGACGTGGCCCAGCGGGTCGACGCGTACCGGCAGGTGCTCGACCCGGCGACGGAGATCGGCATCCACGCCCACCACAACCTGTCCCTGGGCGTGGCCAACAGCGTGTTGGCGGTCGAACACGGCCGGATCCTCGGTGCCGGGCCGCTGGGATCGCCGTCGGGCCGCACCGTCCGGGTGGACGCCTCGCTGGCCGGGATGGGCGCCGGGGCGGGCAACGCCCCGCTGGAGGTCTTCGTCGCGGTCGCCGAACTGCACGGCTGGAAGCACGGCTGTGACGTGTTCGCGCTGATGGACGCGGCGGACGACATCGTCCGCCCGTTGCAGGACCGGCCGGTCCAGGTCGACCGGGAGACCCTCTCCCTGGGGTACGCCGGGGTCTACTCCAGCTTCCTGCGGCACGCCGAACGCGCCTCCGCCCGGTACGGGGTGGACGTCCGCTCGATCCTGGTGGAGCTGGGTCGACGGCGGATGGTCGGCGGCCAGGAGGACATGATCGTCGACGTGGCGTTGGACCTGGTCCGCGAGGGAGCCGGTGACCCGGCCCGGGCCGGGGACCCGACGGCCACGCAACCGCGAACCGAGGAGCAAGCATGAGCGGGCTGGACCCGGCCGGCATCGCCGAGCAGTTGGACAAGGCCGCCACCACCGCCACCGCCATCGGGCAACTGGCCGCCGAGGTCGGCCTGGACGTCGATGCCGCGTACGGGGTGCAGGCCGCCCTGGTGCAGCGTCGGCTGGACCGGGGCGAGCGGCTGGTCGGCCTGAAGATGGGGCTGACCAGCAAGGCGAAGATGGCCCAGGTCGGGGTCGACGAGGTGATCTGGGGGCGGCTGACCGACGCGATGTGGGTGCCCGACGGGGGCACGGTCGAGGTGTCGACCTACATCCACCCCCGGGTCGAGCCGGAGGTGGCCTTCCTGCTGGACCGCCTGCCCGAGCCGGGCGAGCCGGTCGGGGCCTTCACGGACGCCGTCCGCGCGGTGGCCCCGGCGATCGAGCTGATCGACTCCCGGTACGCGAACTTCAGCTTCTCCCTGCCGGACGTGATCGCCGACAACACCTCGGCCGCCGCCTTCGTGGTCGGTCCCTGGTCGCCGGTGCCGGACGGGCTGGACAACCTGGGGGTCCTGCTGGAGATCGACGGCCGGGTGGCCCAGGTCGGCTCGACCGCGGCGATCCTCGGCGACCCCCGCCGGGCCCTCGACGAGGGGGTCCGCCTGGCCGGGCGGCACGGGGTACGGATGCGTGAGGGCTGGGTGTTCCTGGCCGGCGCGGCCACGGCCGCTGTTCCGCTGCGGCCTGGGGCCCAGGTGCGGGCGGTGGTCGAGAAGCTCGGCACGGCCACCCTCAAGGCGGCGTCATGAGCGTGCGGATCGTCGTGGTCGGGGTTGGGGTTCCGGGCAGCCCGACCGGCTCCGGGCGGTCAGGCTTGATCCCTGCGCCGGTCGGGCTGCCCGGAACCCCTGATGTGGGCGTTGTCCGCACGGTTGTTCGGGGAGGGTGGCATGGCTGACGGGGCGCGGGCGCGGGTGGTCGAGGGGAAGGCGGTTCCTCGGGGGGCGTTTCCGCACGTCAAGGTTGCGGGTGGGTTCGTCTTCGTGTCGGGTACCTCGTCGCGGCTGCCCGACAACACGTTCGCCGGGGTGTCGGTCGACGAGTTCGGGACGACGGACCTGGACATCCGGGTGCAGACCCGCGCGGTGATCGAGAACATCGGTGACCTGCTGCGCTCGGTCGGCGCCGACCTGTCCGACCTGGTGCAGGTGACCTCGTACCTGGTCAACATGAACGACTTCGGTGGGTACAACGAGGTGTGGGCGGAGTTCTTCGACGCCACCGGGCCGACCCGGACGACCGTGGCCGTGCACCAGTTACCTCATCCGCACCTGCTGATCGAGATGCAAGCCGTGGCCGTGTTGCCCGAAGGAGGTCAGTCGTGAGTGAGATCGCCGAGCCGTTCAGCTTTCCGGGCTGGATCGCCGAGAACCAGCACCTGCTCAAGCCGCCGGTGGGCAACAAGGAGATGTTCCCCGGGTCGGACGACTTCATCGTGATGGTGGTGGGCGGGCCCAACCAGCGCACCGACTTCCACGTCGACCCGTACGAGGAGTTCTTCTACCAGGTCAAGGGCAACATGCACATCAACCTGATGACCCCGGAGGGGCCGCGTACGGTGCACGTGCGCGAGGGACAGATGTGGATGCTGCCGCGCAACGTCCCGCACTCGCCGCAGCGGCCCGAGCCGGGCTCGATCGGGGTGGTGGTGGAGCGGGTCCGTCCGGAGGGGACCCTGGAGAAGTTCCAGTGGTACTGCCCGGAGTGCGGGCACAAGGTGCACGAGGTCGAGTTGCAGGTCCGCGACATCGCCGCCGACCTGCCCCCGGTGTTCGGCGCCTTCTACGCCGACGAGGCGGCCCGTACCTGCGGTAACTGTGGCACCCTGCACCCGGGCAAGGGCTGATGGCCCAGCCACTTGCCCACCCGGTGGTGGACGTGCACTCGCATGTCGTACCGAAGGGGTGGCCGGACCTGGCCGCGGCCTGCGGCGGGTCCGGTTGGCCCTGGCTGCGGATCGACTCGGAACGCGCCGCCATGATCATGGTGGGGGAGACCGAGTTCCGCCCGATCGGCGCGCAGTGCTGGGACGCACCCACCCGACTGGCCGACATGACCGCCGACGGGGTCGACGTGCAGGTCGTCTCGCCCACCCCGGTCTTCTTCGGCTACGAACGCCCGGCCGACCAGGCGGTGAAGGTGGCTCGCATCTTCAACGACCTGACCCTGGAGGTGACCGCGGCCGGTGGTGACCGGCTGGTGCCCTTCTGCCAGGTGCCGTTGCAGGACCCGGACGCGGCCTGCGCCGAGTTGGACCGCTGCCTGGCGGCCGGACACGTCGGCGTGGAGATCGGCAACCATGTCGGTGACCGGGACCTGGACGACGCCGGGATCGTGACCTTCCTGACCCACTGCGCCCAGGTCGGCGCCCCGGTCTTCGTCCACCCCTGGGACATGCCGGGTGGCCCCCGCCTGGACCGGTGGATGGCCCGGTGGCTCACCGGGATGCCGGCCGAGACCCACCTGTCGGTGCTGTCGATGATCCTCGGCGGGGTCTTCGACAAGGTGCCGCCCAGCCTGCGGATCTGCTTCGCGCACGGCGGCGGCAGCTTCCCCTTCTGGCTGGGGCGGGCCGACAACGCCTGGCACCGCCGGGGCGACCTGGTACGCGGTGCCTCCGCCGCCCCACCCAGCTCGTATGTCGACCGCTTCTACGTCGACTCGGTGGTGTTCGCGACACCGGCCCTGCGCCTGCTGGTGGACACCATGGGCCCCGGTCAGGTGCTGCTCGGCAGCGACTACCCGTACCCGCTGGGGGAACGCCCGGTCGGCCGGGTGATCCACGAGGCGGACTTCCTCACCGAGGACCAGCGCGCACTGTTGCTGGGCGGCAACGCCCGACGTTTCCTCGGCGCGGATCGTATATAGACGCCCGTGCCTCACCCCGCCGTATCGCCGAAACGGCGGGGTAAGCCGGCACGGGATACCGCCGTTTCGGCGATACGGTGTCGACGGGACACGGATCGCCACAGTTGCGCAGGTTGAACACTCGTGTGACGGATGGGATCGGCACCCCGCGCTTTGGTGAAGCGTCGGCTCCGCTAACGTGAGTGGCAGCGGAGTCGGGAGGTCACCGCGGTGACCAGCCACCCGATCCGGTCGAAGGTCTCTCTTTCCGCCTGGGGGCGTTGGGATTGTCTGTAACCGACACGTTGCTGGTCTTCGTCGGCATCCCGGCAGCCGTCGTGCTGGTGATCGCCGGCCTGGTGTACGCGGGTAGCCGGGACGGGGGCGGCGGCGGTGCCAAGCGCTACCGGCCGGGCCGTCCGTTCAACTTCACGCCGGTCTGGTTTCTCGGTAAGCCGGACGAGCTGGCCGACTCGGCCGGCACCGTGCTGGCCGCCGGGGCCCAGGCGCCGGCGTTGACCGGCCGCAAGCAGGAGCAGGCCGGCGCCGAGGCGCCGGCCGGTGGAACCGGAGGCGCAAGTGACCGTTGGTGAGATGCAGCCCGAGGCCGGGACCGAACCCCGGCCCGACGTGCTGGACGGGCCCTTCTCCACCCGCCAGCTGCTGCGCATCGACGAGGCGCTGCGGCTGGCCGACCGCACGACCGGCCTGGTCTTCTCGGTCTTCGTCGGCGGTCTCGACGAGCCGATCCGGAAGCACGCCGAGCGGCTGCACGGGCAGCTGGCCGACCCGGACCGCTCGGTGCTGATCGCCGTCTCGCCGAACCAGCGGCAGCTGGAGATCGTCACCGGCCGGTACGCCCGCAAGCGGGTTCCGGACACGTACGCCAAGATCGCCGCGCTGTCGATGGTGGCCTCCTTCGGCGGCGGTGACCTGGCCGGTGGCATCATCCAGGGCCTCGACCAGCTCTCCCGGTACGCCGGCAAGGGCTGACCCCTTCCAAGCACGATCGAGCCCGGCTCCCGCGACTGCGGGGGCCGGGCTCAGTCGTGTCGAATCATGTGCGCCCAGAGTGCCCGGCGCGGGCGATCCACCCGCGCCGGGAAACCTGGCTCAGGCGGTGCGGGCGTCCCGGGCCCGTGCGGCCACCGCCCGGACCACCCCGTCGCGACCCTCGGCCACCAGCCGACGCAGCGGCGCCGGGTAGCCGGGCTGGGCCAACCAGGCGTCCGTGGCCTCGACGGTGTCCTCCTCCACCAGGTACGCCGGGTAGGCGAGCATGGCGAACTCCTGCGCCGGCTCACTGTCGCGGCTGGCCCACACCTGCCCCACGGCCTCGAAGTACCGCTGCCGGTACGGCATGGTCAGCTCGACCTGTGCCGGGTGGGTGAAGCCCTGCAACAAGGCCCGGTTGCGCCAGTTCGGCAGGGCCTCGGCGCCGGTCAGCTGGGCCCAGACGGCAGCCTTGTTCTCCTCGGTCGGCACCAGGGCGTTGGCGTACGCGGCCTCCCGTTCCCCGCTGGAGGTCCGGTCCCCGGCCAGCTCGGCCTCGATCTCCGGCACGCCGGCCGCCCCGTTGGCCACCAACGCCTGCAGCACGCTCCACCGCAGCTCGGTGTCGATGGTCAGCCCCTCGGTCACCTGGCTGCCGTCCAACCAGCCGCGCAGCACGGCCAGGTCCTCCGGGGCACGGGCCGCCGAGACGTACGTCCGGGCCCAGGCCAGCTGGAAGCCGCTGCCCGGCTCGGCCGCGGCCAGGGCGGTCCGCGCGGTGCGGGCCAGCTCAGCCCAGCCGCTGGGGGCCCAGGCCGGGTCGGCGTAGAAGGTCAGGGCGCTGCTCGCCTGGCGCAGGGTGGCGGTGACCAGGTTGATGTCCGTCTCGGCGGGCAGACCGGCCAGCACCAGCGCCACGTAGTCGCGGGTGGCCAGTTCGGCGTCGCGGGTCATGTCCCACGCCGCCGTCCAGCACAGCGCCCGCGCCAGGGAGGACTCGAACCCGCCGATGTGCTGCACCACCGTGGCCATCGACCGCTCGTCCAGCCGCAGCTTGGCGTAGGTGAGGTCGTCGTCGTTGAGCAGCAGCACGTCGGCCGCCGGCACCCCGACCAGCTCGGTCAGCTCGGTCAGCTCACCGTCGATGTCGACCTCCAGGCGCTGGCGGCACACCAGCCGACCGTCGGCCAGGTCGTACAGCCCGACCCCGATGCGGTGGGTACGCAGGGTCGGGTACCCCTGCGGGGCCTCCTGCCGCACCAGCACCCGCTCGTACGCGCCGTCCGAGCCGATGGTCAGCTCCGGCCGCAGGGTGTTCACCTGCGCGGTCTCCAGCCACTGGGAGGCGAAGGTGCGCAGCTTGCGGCCGGAGGCGGTCTCCAGCTCGGTGAGCAGGTCGTCGAAGGTGGCGTTGCCCCAGGCGTACTTGGCGAAGTAGGCCCGCAGACCGGCCAGGAAGGGCTCCAGGCCCACGTAGGCGACCAGCTGCTTGAGCACACTGGCACCCTTGGCGTACGTGATGCCGTCGAAGTTGACCTCGACCGCCTCCAGGTCCGGCATCTCGCAGTAGACCGGGTGGGTGGAGGAGAGCTGGTCCTGCCGGTAGCCCCAGTTCTTCCGGACGGACAGGAAGGTCGTCCACGCCTCCTGGAACCGGGTGGCGTGGGTGTTGCACCAGTGGCTGGCCCACTCGGCGAAGGACTCGTTCAGCCACAGGTCGTTCCACCAGCGCATGGTGACCAGGTCACCGAACCACATGTGGGCCATCTCGTGCAGGATCGTGTTGGCCCGCTGCTCGTACTCGAAGTCGGTGACCTGCGAACGGAACAGGTAGTGCGACTCGGCGTGGGTGACACAGCCGAAGTTCTCCATCGCCCCGGCGTTGAAGTCCGGCACCCACAGCTGGTCGTACTTGGGCAGCGGGTAGCGCACCCCGAACTGCTCGTGGAAGAAGTCGAAGCCCTGCTTGGTGACCAGGAACAGGTCGTCGCTGTCGAGGTACTGCGCCATCGAGGTCCGGCAGAACAGCCCCAGGTCGATCCCGTCGTGGCTGTCCCGCACCTCGTGGTACGGCCCGGCGCACAGCGCGGTGATGTACGTGCTCATCCGCGCCGAGGTGGCGAAGTGGACCGTCTTGAGGTCCTCACCGGCCGGCTCCACTCGCTCCACGGTCGCGTTGGAGATCACCTTCCAGTGCTCCGGAACGGTGGCGTGCCAGGTGTAGACGCTCTTGAGGTCGGGCTGGTCGAAGCAGGCGAAGACCCGCTGGGCGTCAGCCGTCTCGAACTGGCTGTACAGATAGGTCTCCCCGTCCACCGGATCGACACTGCGATGCAGGCCCTGCCCGGAGTTCGAGTACGCGAAGTCGGCGTCGACTACGAGGAGGTTCTCATCGGCCAGCCCGGTCAGGGTCAGTCCCTTCTCGGCGGAGAAGTCGGTCAGGTCGACCGGGGTGCCGTTGAGGGTCGCCGAACGTACCGAGTCGGCGGCCACCTCGATGAAGGTGCTGGCGCCCGGTTCGGTGCAGCGGAAACGCACCTCCGTGATCGACCGGAAGGTGCGACCCCCCGCCGCGTGGACGGCACTGGACAGGTCCAGATTGATGTCGTACCCCGTCACCTCGAGCAGGCGGGCCCGCTCGGTCGCCTCGACCTGCGTCAGGTTGCGCACTCCCGGCACGTTCGTCTCCATCCGTTTCTCGCCGTACCCCACGGCCACATCATCGTGGACCGCCTGTGACGGCCCGTCCGATCCTGAGTCTTCCACGGACGGGCACCCGGTGGTGGGCGAGGTCACGCTGTGGTACTCAGCGCGATCGGGCGGCTGTGGAGTAAGGATCGGAGGGTGCACCGCTGTCCGGTGCCAGCATCCCGAAGGGACCTCGCTATGAACGAACGCACCAGCGTCGACATGTGGTTCGACCCGATCTGCCCCTGGGCGTGGATCACCTCCCGCTGGCTGCTGGAGGTGGAACAGGTCCGCGACGTCCAGGTCCGGTTCCGCGTGATGAGCCTGTCGGTGCTCAACGAGGGCCGCGAACTGCCCGAGCCGTACCAGGAGGCGATGCGTACCGGCTGGGGGCCGGTCCGGGTGTGCATCGCCGTGCAGCAGCGGTACGGGTCGGCGGCGGTGAGTGCCCTCTACACCGCCCTGGGCACCCGGATCCACCTCGGCAAGGAGCAGGTCGGTCCCCAGTTGTTCGCCGCCGCCCTCACCGACGCCGGCCTGGACCCCCAACTGGCCGAGGCCGCCGAGGACAGCGGGCTCGACACCGCCCTGCGGGAGAGCCACGAGGAGGGGATGCGGCCGGTCGGCACCGAGGTGGGCACCCCGGTCATCCACGCACCCGGACCGGAGGGCCGGAAGGTGGCCTTCTTCGGCCCGGTGGTCACCCCGGCACCCAAGGGGGAGGCCGCCGGTCGGCTCTGGGACGGGGTACTGCTGGTGGCCGGCACCCCCGGCTTCTTCGAACTCAAGCGCACCCGCGACCTCGACCCCATCTTCGAATGAGGTGCAAGGAAGGGCCCCTTATTAACGCCTCGGGTATAGCCCGGGTCCCTTGTTAACACAAGCTCCGCGTCGCCTCGGGCGCCGTACCCGGCGTCACCGCTGCCCTCGTGGAGTCGTTTGACCAGGTGTCCGCAGAGAGCCGGCGGGCCGCATCCGTGCCCGTCGGCCGCCACTCGTGGAGGCACCAGATGGCCAAACACCGTGCCCCGGTCTCCGACCGTCGGACTCGCCGGGAGAGGACCGGCAACGAGGCGATCCACCCGGTGGCGGACCTCAGCCAGCCGGTGCCCCGGCAGGACCGGGAGAGCCGACCGGCGCCCCGACCGGTCCTCGCCGAGGCCGGACCGGCCTTCGGGGACGGGGAGCGGCGCGAGTGGGTCGCTCCCCGACAGGACCTCGCCGAGCTGTGGCCCGGCCCGCCGTACGACCGCTTCGGCGGGCCGGCGCCGCAGCAGCGTCCGCTGAACGCCCCCGAGGTGCTCGGTCGTACCCCCGTGGTGGGGGTGGCCCGGGTTCCGGCCACCTCCCGGCTGACGCCGCCCGGTCGGGAGATCCGCAACCAGGGCCCCCGGCCGGTACGCCGTCCCGCCGTGGTGCCGGCGCCCGCGGGCCGGCATCGTCGGGCGGCGGAGCCGGACTGTTAACAGGGGACCCCTGCACTACCGCAGGCGTTAAGCGGGGGCCCTTCCTTTCACCTGGTGGGCGAGGGTGTGGGTCGGGCGGCGGGGCCGGAGGCGGCGACGGTAGCGTCATGGTCATGACGGTCGTGCACCCGATCACCCGGGCTTGGATCACCACTGGCGGCACCGGAGCGCAGAACTACGACGAGTTCGCCGACGACGCGGAGATCACCGCGATCATCGAGGCGAACCCGCACAGCGCCCTCGGCATCGAGATGCCACACCGGGCTCCGGACAGCCTCGGCAAGTCCTTCGGCGACGCTCTGCCGGACGCGGTGACCCGGCTGGCCGAGGCGAAGGCCGACGGCAGCTACACCCCCGCCGAGCAGGTGGTGGTCCTGTACCGGATCACCGCACCCGGGGAGGAGCCGGCGTACGGCATCTTCGCCATGGTCGACACCGATCAGATCTCCACCCGGGCCGACGAGCCGGGCCTGGTCATCCGCAACGAGGACGTCTTCATCGCCAAGGTGCGTGAGCGGGTGGCCCTGGCCGAGGCGCTGGGGCACCTGCTCTCGCCGGTACTGCTGTTGCAGACCGGGCGCGGTGACGAACTGCACGCCGCGCTGGCCAAGGCCACCGACGCGGCCGGTGCGCCCGCCGCGACCGACCTGGACCAGGCCGGGCGTACGCACGCCATCTGGCTGCTCGGGCCGGGCCCGGAGCAGGACGAGCTGACCTCCCTGGCCGGTGGCGGCGACCTGGTCGTCGCCGACGGCAACCACCGCAGCCTCGCCGCCCAGACCGGCGGTTTCCCCCGGTTCCTGGCGGTGGTGACCACCCCCGCCTCGGTGGCCATCCAGCCGTACAACCGTCTGGTCAGCGAACTGCCGACCACCCCGCAGGAGCTGCTCGACCGGTTGACCGCCGCCGGTGCGCAGGTCGCCGCCGTCGAGAGCCCGGTACAGGTCCCGGCCACCGGCGGCACCGTCGTGCTTCAGCTGCCCGGCCAGGCGTACGAGGTGACCCTGCCGCACACCGGCGCCGGCCGGTTGGAGAACCTCGACCACGCCCTGGTCGAGCGGCTGCTGTTGCGCGACGCCCTGGGGCTGGACCCGGGGGACAAGCGGATCACCTACGTCGGTGGCGACTACCCGGCCAGCTGGCTGGCCGGTGAGGTCGAGGCCGGCCGGGCCGAGTTGGCCATCCTCATCGCGCCGGTGACCGTGGACGACTTCGTCGCGGTGAACCTGGCCCGGGAGAAGATGCCGCGCAAGAGCACCTGGTTCACCCCGAAGGCGCGCGGCGGCCTGGTGGTCGCGGAGTTGCCGGACCCCGCGTGAGGGTTGTCGGGTCGGTGCCGGGTGAGGCTCGCACCGACCCGAAAGGGGCATAGTCGCACCTGGGTACCGCCCCGCCGGTGCCCGGTGCGGCGGGCCTGACAGACTGCCCGGTATGCGCGTCTACCTGGGATCCGATCACGCCGGTTTCGAGTTGAAGGTGCACCTGGCCAACCATCTCGCCAAGCAGGGGTACGAGGTGGTCGACGTCGGCCCGCACGTCTTCGACCCGGACGACGACTACCCGGCCTTCTGTCTGCACGCCGGCACCCGGGTGGTGGCCGACCCGGGCAGCCTGGGTGTGGTCATCGGTGGCTCCGGCAACGGCGAACAGATCGCCGCCAACAAGGTGGCCGGGGTCCGTGCGGCTCTGGCCTGGAGTATCGAGACCGCCCAGTTGGGCCGGCAGCACAACGACGCCAACGTGGTCGCGGTCGGGGCCCGTCAGCACACTCTGGACGAGGCCACCGCGATCGTCGAGGCGTTCCTGACCACCGCCTTCTCCGGCAGCGAGCGGCACGCCCGCCGCATCGCCCAGGTCGCCGAGTACGAGCAGACCCGCAAGCTGCCCGACCTGCCCTGACGATCAACTCCGTTACGCCGAAACGGCGGTGTCCCGTGGCTGCGTACCCCGCCGTTTCGGCGAAACTGCGAGCATCGACCGTGTGGCCCGGGTCAGCGGCGGGGAAGTTCGTCGCGGGGGATCCAGTTCCGACGGACGATGACGATCTCGGCCTCGGCGGTGGCCAGGTCCTCCTCGGTCGGGCGGGCCGCGTCCCGGGCCCGCATGGCCGCGGTCACACTCACCTGTGAGGAGCCGGACCCGACCAGTCCGCGTAGCCCTCGTTCGCCTTCGTCAGCCCCGCCGCGTCGTCCGCGGGGCGGCGGCTCCCCGCCGTCGTGCACTCCTGCGGTTGTCGCTGCGGCGCTGGTGTCTGTGGCCTGCGGTGGTGCGCCCTGGTGTCGGTGTCGTCGTCGCCGTCGTGCCTCGTCCGCCACCCCCCGACCCTACCTGGGATGACGGTTGTCGATCACGGTCTCGCGGCGGATCGCACCCTCGATGTTTGACAGTGAAAGCACATACGGACGCACCGGCCTCACTCACCGTCAGCGGCGCGAGATGGCTGCATCACCGACCGCCGACCGCCGACCGGAATCGAGCCGGCCGGCGGTCGGTGCGCGCAGGGTCAGAAGACCTCCAGGGCCGAGGGGGCGCGGTGCCAACCGAAGGCGGGATCGGCGGAGGCCAGGGCACCGGGCCGCAGTTCGCGTAGCCGGCCGGCATCGGCCAGGGCGATCAGGCGGGCACCGCCGAGGAACAGCTCGCCCAGGCAGCTCACGTCGCAGGCCAGGTCGGCCGGATCGGTCACCGGTACGCAACTGGCCGCCGTCGGGCCACCCTTGAGCCGCCACCGGCCGGTATTGGCGGGCAGCAGGTCGTCGGTCACCTCGATCACCACGTCGATGTCGGTGGCGTAGCGCCGGGCGGACAGGGCGCCCGGCACATCCACCACGCGTACCCACAGGGCGTCGACCAGAGTCGGGCTGAGCCGGCGTGGTTCGTCGACCATCCGCAGCAGGGGCTCGTCCACGGCGGCCCGCAGACAGGTCACCTGGCGGGTCAGGTCGATCGAGAGCAGCATCCGCCAGATCGCCCGGTATCCGGCGACACTGGTCGCCACCACCTCGTCGACCGTGGTCTGGCACTTCGGGCCGGTGCCGTCCCAGTCGGCCCTGGTGCGGAACAGGCCGTACCCGTCGATGCCCTCGGGGCCCTCGTGCAACACCACCCGCCGTTCCGTGGCGCCGCCCCGTTGGGCCTGCGGATCCAGCAGGACGTAGCGCCACCAGCGGTCGTCGCGGGCGGACCAACCGGGCCGGGTAGCGCGTACCCGGTCGTACACCCGGCTCAGGTCAGGCAGGCGATCGACCGGAGAGTCCAGGCGCAGTCGGCCCTCGTCGGCGGTCGGCGGCGGTAGCCGCAGCTCAAGGGTGTTGCCGCTGAGCTGGAGTCGCTGCGCCGCCAGGCCGTAACCGAAGCGGGGGTAGATCCGGCCCTCGCTGGCCCAGAGCACCGCCACCGGTTCCCGGCCGGCCTCGTGGATCTCGGTCAGTTGTCGGCGCATCAGCGTGGTGAGCAGGCCTCGCCGCCGGTGGGTGGGGGCCACCCCGACCATGCTGACGTGGGCGGCGGCCACCTCGCCGCCGGGCACCCCCAACGCCCGGGTGAAGGCGGCGGCGGTGCCGACCACCTCGGGACCGTCGCGTACCAGCAGGGCACGTTCCGGTTCGAAGATCATGCGCTCGGTCTCATGTGCCTCGGGTTCGAGGCCGTGATGGAACAGGAGATTGAGGAGGCGCCCCATCTCGTCGAAGTCTTCCGGGCGGGCGCTGCTGATCGGCAGGGAGTCGCTGGTCACGGCTTCGTGTCTAACCGATGGGCACGGGTGCGGCGACCTATTTGCGGGCTGGCTACCCTCGAAGCAGGGCCGGACGGTGATCGAGTTCACCGCCGGCCGAGGGGGAGGGACGAGATGGCCGACAAGACGCAGCCGTGGGCGGAGCGGACCGTGGAGGTGCCGCCGCAGGCCGGTGCGGACATTCCGTCGCAGCGCGACCCGTACCGACGCGGGGTGGCCTCAGTCGGTGCCACCGCGCCGCGTACCGAACCGTTTCCGGTGGTGGACCAGGTGCCGACCGGCACCGGCTGGCCGGGTGAGCCGGCGCCGCGCCGGCCCTTGAGCTGGCATGTGGCCCAGCTACGCAAGGGCGGCGAGTGGAGTACGGCCGGCCTGCTGTTCGCCTTCGTGTGCTGGGGGATCTGGGCGATCTCCGGCGGTGGCGATCTGGCCGGGCCCTTTCTGATCTTCGTGGTGAGCCTGCTGGTGGCGGCGGGCCTGTTCGCGCTGACCCGGCTGCTGGGCCGGCTGGTGCTGGAGCGGCAGCTTGGCCGGGTGCGGCGCAGCGCGCGTGGCGCTCATCTGGTCACCGCGGTCTTCCTGACCGGCCTGGGCATCGCCTACCTCCAGCAGACCCAGTGGATCATGGACGCCTGGAACTGGCTGACCACCTGAGTCGCGGCACCTGAGTCGCGTCGTCGGGCGGGTCGACGTGTCACGCCGACCCGCCCGACGGAGCCGGTCGCGCATCGCGACCGGAAGGTCGTCACTCCACCAGGACGGCCGCTGCATACCCGGCCGGAGCCGGTTCATCCCCCGCGAAGACGGGCGGTGCCAGGTCCGCCTCAGTCCGGACATGAGAGATTCTGTCCGGCTTGCCGGTAAATTTACTGCCGTCACCGTACTTTCGCGCGAGCGGACGCTTATTCCTGTAAGCGGAAAATGGGGCCGCTAGCAGGCGGAATGCGGTCGCCGCAAGCATCCCGCGCCGTGAAAGTTCCATGAACTGAGGTCTTCTCAAATCTCGGCGCGTCCATAAGGATGGGCTCTGTGAACGGGGCGCAGACCGAGGGTGATGGATTTCCGGGGGGCACCAGCGTCCCGGTCACCGTCCTTCGGCTGGACCGCCCCGAGCTGGACGGCACCCGTCTCGTCGTGCGGGCCGTCGATGTCGAACTGCGTGAACGCCGTCGTAGGCACCACCTGGCACCGTTGGGATACCTCTACGACCGCGCCGACCACGACGAATTGGAATCCGATCTCATCCTTGACGCCGGGCACTACGACGTGGGTGACCAGACCTGGTCATTTTCCGCTGAGGTGCCCGGGATTATCGGCCTTACCGAGCCGCTGTCTTCGGCTGACAACCCGCCAGCCGAAAAAGTCGGAGAAGAAGGAGATCACCCGTGACGACCACCCTGACCCGCAACCCCCTGCGCACCTCACTGTCGATGACCAGTGGGCACGACTTCAGCCAGCCGCTGCCCGCCGACCACGACCGCCAGCCCTTCGGCTACCTCTTCGCCAACTGGGAGCCGGGCACCCCGGCGGAGACCGAGACCGAGCTCGGCTACTACGACGCCGACCAGCAGGTCTGGGTCACCCCGGACGGCGCGATCACCGCCGGTGTCTACACCAAGACCCGCACCTCCGGCTCCAACTGCGGAGACTGTGTAACCGACGACGCCTGCGCCTAAGGACAACGCATGACCACCTCGCCATCTGATCGCGGGATCCTGATCTTCACCCAGGACTTCGATCCCACGGTCGACCCCGTCGTGCGGACCCTCACCGCACGGGGGGCCGACATCGTCCGCGTCGACCTGAGCTACTTCCCGCAGACGCTGACGTTCACCACCTCGGATTTCGATGGCGAGCGGCGGCGGCTGCTGCACCGCGGGCGGGAGGTCGATCTCGATCGGCTCTCCGGGGTGTGGTACCGCCGCCCCACAGCCTTCCGCTTTCCCGAACAGATGAGCGAGGCCGAACAGCAGTTCGCCCGCAACGAGGCGCTGCACGGCATCGGTGGCATCCTGCGCAGCACGGACTGCCTCTGGGTCAACCGCCCCGACGTCGACGCGGTCGCCGAGCTCAAGCCCTACCAACTCCAGTTGGCCAAGCAGGTCGGCATGCGGGTGCCCCGCACCCTGCTCACCAACGACCCCGACGAGGTACGCGCCCTGGTCGGTTCCACCGACCAGCCCGTCGTCTACAAGGCCCTCACCGGCGGGGTCATCCACTATCCGGGCGCCTTCCCGAGTGGCCTCTACACCACAGTGGTGGGCGACGAGGTGCTGGCCAACGCCGACCGGGTCCAGCACACGGTCTGCATGTTCCAGGAGTACATCGAGAAGGCGTACGAGGTCCGGCTGACCGTCGTCGGGAACACCTGGTTCCCGGTGGTGATCGACTCACAGGCCCTGCCCACCACCTCGGTCGACTGGCGGGGCGAGAACCACCTGCCCTACGGGCCGTACAAACCACTGCCCGACGAGGTGGTGGCGAAGACCCAACGCCTGCTCGACCGCCTCGGCCTCGTCTACGCGGCCATCGACTTCATCGTCACCCCCGAAGGGGAGTACGTCTTCCTGGAGGTGAACCCGGGCGGCCAGTTCATGTGGCTGCAGCACGACCTGGGTCTGCCGATGGACGAGACCATCGCCGCCCTGCTGCTGGCCGGCGGTCCCTTCCGGCAGGGCGAGGTAACCCAGGTCGGCTACTGAGATGATCGGGGCGCTGCTGCTCGTCGCCCAACTGGCCCTGGTCGGCATCCTCGGCTGGGCCCTGGTGGGCAAGGTACGCGGCCGGGCCGCCTTCGCGGCCTTCCGCGCCTCGCTGCCGCGTACCGTCGGGGTGCCGGCGGCACGGGCGGGCGCCCTGGCGGTGGCGGTCCTGGCGGCCGAGGCGTTCACCGCCGGGACCCTGCTGGCCGCCGTCGCCCTCCCGGCCCTGGCACCTGCGGGCTTCGCGCTGGCCACCGGCCTGTTCGCGGCCTTCACGGTGGCCGTGGCCGGGATGGTCCGTCGGGGGGTCCGGGAGCCCTGTCACTGCTTCGGGGTCGCCGAGAGCCCACCCGGCCCCGCGCACGTCCTTCGTAACCTGCTGTTGACCGCGGTCGCCCTGGGCGGGGCGGCGCTGGCCTTCGGCGGGGTCCGGCCACCGTCGCTGTCCACCCTCACCGCTGAACCGTCCGGAGCTGACATGGCCCCCTCGTCCGTCCTGCTGCTCGTGGTCACGGTGCTGTGTCTGGTCAACACCACCGTCCTGCTGGTCGTGCTCGCGCAGCTGCGGCGACAGTCCACCCTGCTGAAGGTCAGCATCGAGGGGGTGGAGAACCCCGAGCCGATCATGCTGACCGCCGGTGCCACGGTCGGCGACTTCACCGCCACCACGGTCGACGGCACTTCGGTGTCCCGGGCCGGGCTGCGGGGGGAGACCCTGGTGGGCTTCCTCTCCCCGAGCTGTCCGGCGTGCGCGGAGAGCCTGCCCGGCTTCGTCGCCCGGGCCGAGGCGATCCCCGGTGGCCGGGAGCAGACCCTGGCCGTGGTGCTGGGCACCGGGGAGGCCGCCACCCAACTCTGCGAGCGGCTGGCCCCGGTGGCCCAGGTGATCAACGAGCCCGAACGGGGCCCGGTGGCCCGCGCCTTCGGGGTGGACGGCTACCCGGCGTTCGGGCTGCTCTCCGGCGACACCGTGGTCGCCAGCCACTTCGTACTCGACCGGGTGCCCGTCACCAGCGTCCCGTGATCAAACAGGCAGGCGGCTCGCTGGCCGAGGCCACCCGGATGGCCTGGGCCGCATCCCGCGGCTGGCTCATCGCCCGGATGCTGCTCGCCGTGGTGGCGGGCATGGTGCCGGTCGCCGTCGCCTGGCTGATGAAGGTGGTGCTGGACCGGCTGGCCGCCGGCGACGACCGGCTCACCGGGCCGGTGCTGTTGCTGGCCGGCACGGGTGCCGCCGCGGTGCTCCTGCCCGAACTGGGCCGCTACGTCGACGCCGAGCTGCAACGGTCCGTCGGGCTGACCGCGCGACAGCGGCTGTTCGCCGCCATGGGCCGGATGCTCGGGCTGCGCCGATTCGAGGATCCGGAGTTCCACGACCGGCTCAGCATCGCCGCCGAGACCGGCCCGGCCGGGCCGCCGGAGGTGGTCAGCGGCTTCCTCGGGGCCGCCCAGGGGCTGCTCACCATGGCCGCCTTCCTCACCACCCTGGCCGCGATCAATCCGTGGATGGTGCTGGTCGTGGCGGTGGCCGCCGTACCCACCCTGCGGGCGGAACTGCGTCTGGGCCGCCAGCGGGCCGCGCTGCTGTGGGAGTACGGCCACGCCGCCCGGCGGGAGTTCTTCTACGCCCAACTGATGACCAGCGTCACCGCCGCCAAGGAGGTCCGCCTGTACGGCCTCAGCGGGCTGTTCGGCGCCCGGATGCTCACCGAGCTGCGCGGCATCCACGCCGGCCAACGCCGGATGGACCGGCGTGAGCTGCTCGTCCAGTCGGTGCAGGGACTGCTCGGCGCGGTGGTGGCCGGGCTGGGCCTCTTCTGGGCGGTCACCGCCGCCCGGTCCGGCGCGCTGACCATCGGCGACGTGTCCGTCTTCGTGGCTGCGGTCGCCGGTGTGCAGGGCGGGCTGAGCAGCGCCTTCGTCAACGCCGGGCGACTGCACGAGGCGATGCTGCTGTTCGGGCACTACCGCTTCGTCGTGGAGGCCCCACCCGACCTGCCCGCCCGCGCCACCGCCCTGCCGCAGGTGCCACCGCTGCGGCACGGAATCGAGTTCGACGACGTGTGGTTCCGCTACGGCGAGGACCTGCCCTGGGTGCTGCGGGGGGTCAGCTTCACCCTTCCCGCCGGGTCCTCGGTGGCCCTGGTCGGGCACAACGGGGCCGGCAAGAGTTCGCTGGTGAAACTGCTGTGCCGGTTCTACGACCCGAGCCGGGGCAGCATCCGCTGGGACGGGGTGGACCTGCGCGACCTGCCCCCGGCCGAGCTGCGGGCGCGGATCGGGGTGCTGTTCCAGGACTTCATGTCGTACGACTTCAGCGCCGCCGACAACATCGGGATCGGTGTGGTGGCCGCCCTGGACGACCCGGACCGGATCCGGGCGGCGGCCCGGCTGGCGGGGGTCGACGACATCCTGTCGGCGCTGCCCCGGGGCTACGACACCCTGCTCACCCGGGTCTACATGAACGCCGAGGACCGCGACGACCCCACCACCGGCGTGGTGCTCTCCGGCGGCCAGTGGCAGCGGGTGGCCCTGGCCCGGGCGCTGATGCGCGAGGAGGCCGACCTGCTCGTGCTGGACGAGCCCAGCGCCGGCCTGGACGCCGAGGCGGAGTACGAGGTCAGTCGACGGCTGGCCGCACACCGGGCCGGCCGGACCAGCCTGCTGATCTCCCACCGGATGAACACCGTCCGCGACGCCGACCTGATCGTCGTACTGGCCGACGGCACGATCACCGAACGCGGCAACCACCAGGAGTTGATCGACCTGGACGGCACGTACGCCCGGCTGTTCCGCCGTCAGGCCGCCGGCTACCAGGACCCGCGACCGGCGGCCTGACCCGGCGGTCAGGGGCCGCAGTAGAGCAGGCGGTTGGCGGTGGCGCTGGGCACCCCGGAGACCACCCCGACAGTGGCCCGACCGATCAGGTACGCGGCGACCTGGGCCGGGGTCCAGGTGGGGTTGGTCTGCAGGGCGAGTGCGACGCAGCCGGCGACGTGCGCGGCGGCCATCGAGCCGCCGCTCAGGGTCGCTGTCGCCGTGTCGGTGGTGTACCAGGTCGAGGTGATGCTCGCTCCTGGCGCGTACAGGTCCAGGCAGGAGCCGTAGTTCCCGGAGGGCATCCGGGCATCGGTCTGCGTGGTGCCGGCGACGGTGAGCGCGGCCGGAACCCGGGCGGGGGAGCCGCTGCAGGCGTTTCCGTTCGAACTGCCGGCGGTCACCACGTAGCTGACGCCCGCGTTGATCGAGTTGGTCACCGCCGCGTCCAGTGCGGCGCTCGCGGTGCCGCCGAGGGCCATCAGCGCCACCGCCGGACGGACCGCGTTGGCCCGCACCCAGTCCACCCCGGCGATCACCTGGGCGACGGTGCCGCTGCCGGCGCAGTTGAGCACCCGTACCGGGTGCAGCCGTACCCGCTTGGCCACCCCGTGCAGGGTGCCGCCGACGGTGCCGGCCAGATGGGTGCCGTGCCCGTTGCAGTCGGCCGCAGGCAGGGCGTCGACCAGGTCCACCCCGACGCCGACCCGGCCGCCGAAGTCACCGTGGCTGCCCCGCACACCTGTGTCGATCACGTACGCGTTCACGTTCGGCGCGGTGTTCGGGTACGCGTACCGGCCGTCGAGGGGAAGGTACCGCTGGTCGATCCGGTCCAGCCCCCAGGACGGCGGGTTGAGCTGCACCCCGGGCACCGTCAGCGTGACGGTCCGGTTCTGCTCGACGTAGGCGACCGCCGGGTCGGCGGCCAGCCGTCGGGCGGCGCGCTCGGTCAGGCGTACCTCGAATCCACGCAGCGCGTCGGTGAACACTCGGTCGACCCGGCCGGCGTACCGGGTGGCGAGCCGGTCGGCCGTGGCCCGGCTGCCGATGGCGTCGTCGCGGAGCACCACGACGTAGCTGCCGGCGAGCGCGGTCGGTGCGTCGGCGTACTGGATCTCGCCGGTGGCTGGCGCGGCGGCGGCCGGGCCGCCGGTCAGTGCGACCAGGACGGCGGCGGTGAGCAGTGCGGCGAGCGGCCCGCGGGTGGCGGCCGGCCCTCGCCGGTGCAGACGGGGCAGTGGCATCGGTTCCTCCTCCTGGCGGCCCCTGATGTGGGCGGTAGCCCTCGGCAGGACCTTGATGGATGCCCGGATGGTACCGATAGATTTATCAAGATGGATATATCTGCCCCGGGTGGCCGTCCTGGCGCCGAGCCATGGTGAGCCGTGCCATGGTGATAGGCCAGCGGACCGAGCGCTCGGCGGTCAGCGGCGGCACGACATGCCGCCGGCCTCGCCGAGGCGAGAACGAATCGTCGCGCGCGGCTGACCCGTCGTACTGTCACCGGATGCGAGTGCTTTCCGTGAACGTGGGCAGGCCCCGACCCAACCCGGCCAAGGGTGGGCTGACCGGCATCGACAAGCGGCCGGTCGAGGGCCCGGTCGCCGTCGTCGTGCCCGGCCCGAAGGGCACCGGCGAGGTGGGTCTGGCCGGCGATCGGGTCTACGACGTCAAGCATCACGGCGGCACCGACCAGGCCGTGTACGCCTACGCCCGGGAGGACCTGGACCACTGGGCGACCGAGTTGGGCGTCACCCTCGGCAACGGCGGCTTCGGGGAGAATCTGACCACCGTCGGCCTCGACGTCAACGGTGCCCTGATCGGCGAACGCTGGCGGATCGGGCCGGACGTCGTACTGGAGGTGTCCTGCCCACGGATCCCCTGCTCGACGTTTCAGCACTGGCTGCAACAGCAGGGCTGGATCAAGCGGTTCACCCAGGCTGCCGTGCCCGGGGCGTACCTGCGGGTGATCGAACCCGGCGAGCTGCGCGGCGATGATCCGATCGAGATCGTGTACCGACCCGACCACCAGGTCACCATCGAGCTGGCCTTCCGTGCCCTCACCCTCGAACCGGACCTGCTGCCGCAGCTGCTGGTCGCCGAGGCCCTGCCCGAGGAGGCCCGGGACTCCATCCGCCGACGGTCGTCCGCCGGGTAGGCCCCATGCGCCGAGATGCGTACCCGCCATCGGGGAACTACGGTGTGTGGTCGGGGCGACATGGAATCAGCACTGACCGCACCACCAGCACCGCCGGCGGAGTTGGCAGGGTTACGCCGCTGGCCGGTCTCGCTGGTCCTGGCCGGGGTCATGTTCCTGGTGCTCTTCGACAGCCTCGCGGTCGCCACCGCCCTGCCCCAGATCGGCCGGGAGTTCGCCATCGCCCCGGACCAACTGCAATGGGTGATCACCCTCTACTCCCTGAGCATCGGCGGGTTCCTACTGCTCGGCGGTCGGGTCTGCGACCTGTGGGGTAGGCGACGCCTGATCGTCACCAGCCTGGGGGTCACCACGTTCGGCCTGCTGCTCGCCGGCGCCACCTCCTCGCTGCCGCTGCTGTTCGCCGGACGGGTACTCCAGGGCCTCGGCGCCGCCTTCGCCATCCCGGCCGCCCTGGCCTCGGCCGCCGCCCTCTTCCCGGACGAGCCCTGGCGCAGCCGGGTCTTCGCCGTGGTCGCGGCCGCCGCCAACTCCGCCGGGCTCGCCGGAGCCGTCTGCGGTGGGGTGATCACCTCCTACTGGGGTTGGCGCTGGATCTTCCTGGCCGTCGTCCCGGTGGGCATGGTGGCGATGCTCGCCGCCTTCCGGCTGCTGCCGCCGGACCAGCCGACAGTCGGCCGCCGATCCCTGGACGTCACCGGGGCTCTGCTGGCCACCGGCGGGTTGGTCATCCTGATCTACGGCGCCACCCGGGTCGCCGAGCAGGGGGTGTCCGGTCCGGCACCGGTCATCGTCGTCGCCGGCCTACTCCTCTTGGCGGTCCTCGTCCCCCTGGAACGCCGGATACGTGACCCACTGGTCAAGCCCGCCCTATTCCGTTCGCGTTCCCTGCCCGTCTACGTGGCCCTGACCCGTGAATGCATCAGCGCTGCGGCCCCCGAGGACCGAGGTTCGACCTCCGCGCTGTTCGAATCGACGAACCACGTCGGCGGCGCCCTCTCGGTGGCGGCGTTCCTCACCCTGCTCGGCGCGGGCGTCGGCTACGGCCCGGTTCAACTGGTCGGTGCCGCCGTCGCGGCGCTCGGCATCATCGCCACGATCGGTCTCATGCCCGGACGGAAGTCCCGGGGTAAGGATCGGGACAGCGCAGACCCGCAAGCTTCGGTACGGTCCGCCAGATGAACCCCGCGTCGAGGCGTGCCGGCACCGTTCGTGCCCTCGGGAACCTCGCCCTGATCACCGGTCTGCTCATCTCGGTCATTACGCTGCTGCCCGACACCGGGTCTACCACCCCACACATCCTGGCGGGCCTCTTCGTCGCCACCGGCATCGGCCTACGCCTCGAAGCCGCCATCCGAGAACCCCGCCCCTGAGCTGGACGGTAGAAGGCTTCGGGGTAGCGCTGGTGCGCCAACTCGGGGAGGATCATCCTCCATGTCTGAGCGAGATCTGGCCGGAACCTGGCGTCGCATCATCGACGGGGACAGCAAGTCCTGAGTGGTGTTCGCCCACGGCACGTGTGTCGTGTTGCCAGATCCCGGGCCCGGCGTCGACCTCGCCGCTCAGGCCGTAGACATCCTGCGCGAGTACGGCCCCGTCCACCCCGGCTCGTCCGCCGGAGACTTCGGCACGGTCACCCTCGATCCCGGTCCCGGCTGGGTGGTCTACGGCCACCACGACGACGTGCTGACCTACGTGAGCCCGGACGAGATCTCAGACGGCAGCGACCTGGCCGTCGGTCTGTACGGACGCCACAAGCGAGACCGGGACGGCCATGAGCTTGACGTCGTCCACGTCGAGGACAAGCGGCCCCGGTAAGGCAGGACCGAGCTTCCGCCGTCAGACGTGGAAGCAGAAGCGCTCCGCGCCGCATCACGGAGGAGCGCGATCGGGCACGCGCCGGACATGGTCGCAAGGGCAACCGGTAGGCATGAATATGGCCCAGGTCGGAACCTCGTCTGACCTGGGCCACTATCGCTGAGCGGGCGACGGGAATCGAACCCGCACCGTCAGTTTGGAAGACTGAAGCTCTGCCATTGAGCTACGCCCGCGTACGCCCGGAAACCCGGACGCGCCGACAGCCTACCCAATGCCCGCGGTGAGCGCGCGGCCGTATCCCCGCCGCCGCGCCGGGGTCGATCCCGCAGTTTCGGAGATGTGGGGGTATCCGGCCGCCGCCGATGCCGCAACATCGGCGAAACTGCGGCCAAGTGGACACCAAGTGGACACCAAGCGGCCAGCAAGCGGTCAGATGCCGTCAGGCATGTCCGATTTGGGGTTGTTCGGCGCGTTGGGGGATGCCCCGGCATCCGGTTGTCGGGTCGAAGGCATAGACTGCTCGACGCCACGGGGTGTGGCGCAGCTTGGTAGCGCACTCGCTTTGGGAGCGAGGGGCCGTGGGTTCAAATCCCGCCACCCCGACTGCCTCCAGCGTGGGGCCGGTGCACCCGGGAAGGGTGGCGGCGGGAAGCTTCGCCGCCGGGTTCCCGGGCGCTGCTGGTCGGCCACGCCGGTTCGCCTACACTCGATGGGCCGAAAAGTGCGCCCAGACTCAACCGAGATCCGTCAAGGAGTACGCCTGTGAAGAGCACCGTCGAGACTCTGAGCCCGACGCGCGTGCGGCTCGCCATCGAGGTGCCGTTCGTCGAGCTCGAGCCGAGCCTCAAGAAGGCGTACCGGGAGATCGGCCAGCAGATCCAGATTCCCGGCTTCCGTAAGGGGAAGGTGCCGGCGGCGATCATCGACCAGCGGGTGGGCCGGGGCACCGTGCTCAACGAGGCCGTGCAGGAGGCGATCCCGCAGAACATCCTCGCCGCGGTCCGCGAGCACGACCTGAAGACCCTGGGCCGTCCCGAGGTCGACATCACCGAGTTCAACGACGGTGACTCGCTGAACTTCACCGCCGAGGTGGACGTCCGGCCGGAGATCACCGTGCCGGACCTGGCCTCTCTCGAGGTCGTCGTCGACGAGTTGCAGATCGACGACAGCGAGATCGACGAGCAGGTGAAGAACCTGCGCGAGCGGTTCGCCACCCTCAAGACCGTCGAGCGGGCCGCGGCCGAGGGCGACTACGTCCAGATCGACCTGCGGGCCACCGTCGACGGCGAGGAGGTGCCGGGCGGTTCCGCCAGCAACATCTCCCACGAGGTGGGCAGCAAGCAGCTGCTGCCGGGCCTGGACGAGGCCCTGGTCGGCCTCGCCGCCGGTGAGGACACCACCTTCACCACCCAGCTGGTCGGTGGCGACTTCGCCGGCCGTGACGCCGAGGTCCTGGTGACCGTGCGTACGGTCAAGGAGAAGGAGCTGCCCGAGCTGAACGACGAGTTCGCGCAGCTGGCCAGCGAGTTCGACACCATGGAGGAGCTGCGCAACGACCTGCGTGAGCGGGTCACCCGGGGCAAGCGGGTCGAGCAGATCTACGCCGCCCGGGACAAGGCGCTGGAGCAGCTCGTCGAGGCCGCCGAGGTGCCGGCGCCGGAGGGTGTCATCCGCGACGAGGTGGAGAGCCGCAAGCAGGCGATGGTCGACCAGCTGGAGCGGATCGGCGCCTCGATGGAGGACTACCTGGCCGCCGAGGAGAAGACCGAGGAGCAGATCGACGCCGAGCTGACCGAGGCCGCCACCCAGGGCATCAAGGTCCAGCTGCTGCTCGACACCCTCGCCGACGCCGAGGACGTGCAGGTCTCCGACGACGAGTTCGGCCACGAGATCGTCCACCGCGCCCAGCGGGCCGGCATGGCCCCCCAGCAGTACTACGACCAGCTGGTGCGCTCCGGCGCGGCCGGCGCGGTCTTCGGTGACGTCCGCCGGGGCAAGGCGCTGGCCGCGGTCATGGAGCGCATCACCATCAAGGACACCGCAGGCAACGAGATCAGCCTGGACGCGCTGCGCGAGGCCAGCGAGGCGGAGCACGGGCACGAGCACTGATCGTCGGGTGAGGGCCATCGTCCGCCGGTCGCGGTGGGTGGTGGCCCGACCCCTTTCCGGGTACGAGTCCCGGGCCCCCTGCGCTGAGAGCGAACAGTGCCCGGAGCGGGACTCTGCCGCCCGGCTGAGCGGTTAGTGTCGGACAGGACGGTACGGAGAGCGAAGGGCTGCCATGACCGACATGCACATCCCAGCGAAGCCGCGGGCGCTCGACGCCCGAGGCGGCGACTCAATTGGCAACCTCGACGACTCGGTCTACAACCGGTTGCTCAAGGAACGCATCATCTTCCTCGGCAGCGAGGTCAACGACCAGGTGGCCAACCGCATCTGCGCGCAGCTTCTGCTGCTTGCGGCGGAGGACCCGGACCGGGACATCTTCCTCTGGATCAACTCGCCGGGTGGCTCGGTCTACTCCGGCATGGCGATCTACGACACCATGCAGTACATCGACAACGACGTGTCGACCGTGGCGATGGGCATGGCTGCCTCGATGGGCCAGCTGCTGCTCTGCGCGGGCACCAAGGGCAAGCGGTACGCCCTGCCGCACGCCCGGATCATGATGCACCAGCCCTCGGGTGGCCTCGGCGGTACCGCCTCGGACATCGCGATCCAGGCCGAGCAGATGCTCTACACCAAGCGGATGTTCCAGGAGCGGGTCGCGCACCACACCGGACAGACCCAGGCGCAGATCGAGGCGGACTCGGACCGTGACCGCTGGTTCACCGCCCAGGAGGCCATGGACTACGGCTTCATCGACAAGGTGATCATCGGGGCCGCTCAGGTTCCCGAGGGCGCCGGGACCCTGAGCTGATCGAGGAGCAGACGATGACCGACCTCAGCCTGCCGCCCCAGTTCGCGGCCGTGCACAACCGCTACGTCCTGCCGTCGTTCGTCGAGCGCACGTCGTACGGGGTCAAGGAATCCAACCCGTACAACAAGCTCTTCGAGGACCGGATCATCTTCCTCGGCGTTCAGGTGGACGACGCGTCGGCCAACGACGTGATGGCCCAGCTGCTGACCCTGGAGGGGACGGACCCCGACCGGGACATCATCATGTACATCAACTCGCCCGGCGGCTCGTTCACCGCGATGACGGCGATCTACGACACCATGCAGTACGTCCGGCCGGACATCCAGACGGTCTGCCTCGGCCAGGCCGCCTCCGCCGCGGCGGTGTTGCTGGCGGCCGGCACCCCGGGTAAGCGGATGGCGCTGCCGAACTCGCGGATCATCATCCACCAGCCGGCCACCGAGGGCGGCTACGGGCAGGGCTCGGACATCGAGATCCAGGCCCGGGAGATCCTGCGGATGCGGACCCAGCTGGAGGAGATGCTCTCCCGGCACTGCAACCGGCCGGTCGAGAAGGTCCGCAAGGACATCGACCGGGACAAGATCATGACGGCCGAGGAGTCCCGGGAGTACGGGTTGGTCGACACGATCCTCAGCAGTCGCAAGAAGGGTTTGCTGGCCGCCAACGCGGCTAGCTGACCTGCACGGGTTCAGGGGCCGGTCGGGTCTGTCACCCGCCGGCCTCTGACACACCCGTTTTGGGGGTCGGAGAATGCTCCCGCAGCGGGTAACGTCGGGTCAGTACCGCTTCGTCGGGCGACCGGCGCGGTGGGTGGAGACGGGCAGAGCGAAGCGTCCGCAGGTCGTGGCCGGGGCTCCGGCCGATGAGTGCAGGGAGAACGTAGGTGGCACGGATCGGTGACGGCGGCGACCTACTCAAATGCTCCTTCTGCGGCAAGTCGCAGAAGCAGGTCAAGAAGCTCATCGCGGGCCCCGGGGTCTACATCTGCGACGAGTGCATCGATCTCTGCAACGAGATCATCGAAGAGGAGTTGGCCGAGTCCGGCGAGGTGAAGTGGGAAGAGCTTCCCAAGCCGATGGAGATCTGCCAGTTCCTCGACACCTACGTGGTGGGGCAGGAGCAGGCCAAGAAGGCGCTCGCCGTCGCGGTCTACAACCACTACAAGCGGATCCAGGCCGAGGCGGCCAACGCGCCAGGCGCCGGTAACGACGGTGTCGAGCTGGCCAAGTCGAACATCCTGCTGCTGGGTCCGACCGGGTGTGGCAAGACCCACCTGGCACAGACCCTGGCGCGGATGCTCAACGTGCCCTTCGCCATCGCCGACGCCACCGCCCTGACGGAGGCCGGCTACGTCGGCGAGGACGTGGAGAACATCCTCCTCAAGCTGATCCAGGCCGCTGATTACGACATCAAGCGCGCCGAGACCGGCATCATCTACATCGACGAGGTCGACAAGATCGCCCGCAAGTCGGAGAACCCGTCGATCACCCGTGACGTCTCCGGCGAGGGCGTCCAGCAGGCCCTGCTGAAGATGCTCGAAGGCACCGTGGCGAACGTGCCACCGCAGGGTGGCCGCAAACACCCGCACCAGGAGTTCATCCAGATCGACACCACCAATGTGCTGTTCATCTGTGGTGGTGCCTTCGCCGGTCTGGATCAGATCATCGAGGCGCGTACGGGCCACGGCGGCACCGGCTTCGGTGCCCGTCTCCGGGCCGTCTCCGAGCGTTCCACGGATGACATCTTCAGCCAGGTGATGCCGGAGGACATGCTCAAGTTCGGGCTGATCCCGGAGTTCATCGGCCGCCTGCCGGTGATCACCAGTGTCCGCAGCCTCGACCGGTCGGCCCTGGTGCGCATCCTCACCGAGCCGCGGAACGCCCTGGTCCGGCAGTACCAACGCCTCTTCGAGCTTGACGGCGTTGAGCTGGAGTTCGAGCGACCGGCCCTGGAGGCCATCGCCGACCAGGCGATGCTGCGCGGCACCGGCGCCCGTGGTCTGCGCGCCATCATGGAGGAGGTACTGCTCTCCGTGATGTACGAGGTGCCCAGCAACCCCGACGCCGCCCGGGTGCTCATCACCCGCGAGGTGGTCCTGGAGAACGTCAACCCGACCATCGTCCCGCGCGAGTTCACCGGGCGTCGGGCCCGGCGCGAGCGCGAGGAGAAGTCGGCCTGATCCGGTAGGCGAGTGCCTTACCCTGCCGGTTTCGACGGTTCGCCCGTACCCTGGCTGTCATGCGCGTCGCCGTCTGCCAGCTGAACTCCCGCGACGACCGGAAGGCGAACCTCGCCGCTGCGGAGGCTCTGATCGACCGCGCGGCCGACGCCGGGGCGGACCTGGTGCTCCTGCCGGAGTACGTCGACTACCTGGGGCCCGGTGCCAAGATGCCCGCACCGGAATCGGTCGACGGTGAGGTCGGCCAGTTCTTCGCAGGTGTCGCCCGTCGACGGGGCATCTGGCTCATCGCCGGCTCCTTCCACGAGGCCGGCCCCGATTCCGAGCACACCTGGAACACCACCCTCGTCTTCGACCGCTCCGGCACTCTCGCCGCCAGCTACCGCAAGATCCACCTGTACGACGTGGAGATCCCGGGACGGGTCTCCTACCAGGAGTCGGCTTCGGTGGCCCCGGGCGACCAGTCGGTGGTGGTGGAGGTCGAAGGACTGCGGATCGGGCTGTCGATCTGTTACGACCTGCGCTTCCCCGAGTTGTACCGGCAACTCGCCACCGAGGGCGGTGCTCATCTGCTCGTGGTGCCGGCCGCCTTCATGATGCACACCGGGCGTGACCACTGGGAGGTCCTGCTGCGCGCCCGAGCGATCGAGAACCAGTGCTTCGTCGCGGCTGCCGGACAGACCGGTGACCACGAACCGGGCCGGACCTGTTACGGGCGCAGCATGGTGATCGACCCGTGGGGGACGGTGCTGTCCCAGGTGCCCGACGGCCCCGGATTCGCCATCGCCGAGGTCGACCTGGAGCAGCTGGCCCGCATCCGAGCAGAACTGCCCAGCCTGGCCAACCGCCGACTCTGAGGGCGGCTATCCCTGTAGCAGTACCCCCACCACCGCGAAGCCGGCGATGGCCGCGGCGGTCACCAGCAGCGCGGTGCTCATTCGCGAGGGGCCCCGCCGGACCAGCCGCCCGATCGACACCACCACGGCGAAGAGCACGAAGGCCCCGATGATCAGTTGCCAGAAGGGGAGTAACAGGCCGAGCAGCGCGTCCTCGGCGAGGACCGGGCTGGCAGGCCGGGACACGTCATCCATGTCAGACACTCTGGCACGGCGGTGCCCTCCGCGGTCGCCGCCGCGAGTACGCAGTCGCGCAGATTCCCGTACCGAGTCAGTCTGTGCCGGGGCAGGTAGCTGACGCCTGCGCGGCGGGGCTGCCGGTGAGTTCCGCGCCCTCCGACCACGAGTGGGTTGAGAGACACCCCTGGATGTCCATCCTGAATCGACGGCTGCTGATTTGCCTTCTCCGGTGGGTGCGCGTAACTTTCTCTCTGCACGCGGGAGGCCGGGCAAACCGGCCGAGAACGGGCGCCGGTCTTACGAGTGATCGTGGGGCCGAGACCGGGCGGTGCGAGTGGGCCTGAAGTTGAGGTTGCAATCGCGAAGCCGACCGGGTAAGGTTCTGGAGCCGGCAGGAGCCGGGCGGGTTGCCTGAGGGTGACTGGCCGGTCTGCGGTTCTCCACGGAAGAAGCGACCGCCGAGAGGCGTGCGCCACCGTGGGCCGAACGATCCTAGAGGTTAAGGCCTGAGCTTCAGGTTGACCCGCTAGAATGATTCGGATAGTTTGGAGCGGTTGCCCCAGACAAGGTTTCGGATTCGAGGCCGAGCTTGGTGTGTGGTTGTTCTTTGAGAACTCAACAGGGTGTTTGATAAGCCAGTGCCAAGTAGTTTATGCCCCGTGCCGGC
>NZ_JBNCLD010000021.1:0-8775 GCF_049844505.1 Micromonospora sp. DT229
AGATGATCACCGACGGGCTGCGAGCCCTTCACTCCCGGGTCGACTCAGCCGCGAACCCCGCTCAAGTTCGAAGAGCCTGAATGGGCTGGACGTGCCAGGTCGCGTTGCAGTTTCCCCGCTTGTTGCACTGAAGCTTTTTGGTGCCTGAAGGCGAGGCTGGCCGGGTGAGCGAATCCAGGCGGGGGCTGCCGTGAATGCTGGCCGCCGAAGCGTCCACAGACCGGGGGTGGGCCCACAGCGCTCGGTTAAGGCGCCGATACCAACCTATTGCGCGGAGAGGGTGTAGGTGCCCGCCCTCGGTACCGTCACCGCCGTCCAATCATTGTCGGCGCTGACTGTCGCGCCGCCCGTTATTGTCAACCATCTGTTGTAGCGAATGCGGATCAGGACAACACCTGCCGCAGTGGAGCGGAAAGTGACTGAGCTGGCGTCTTGTCGCAGCAGTTCGCCGGGCGTCCCGACCAGGGGGGTGGGGTCGGTCACCGCGTACAGCCGCCAGTGCCGGTCGGACCAGACCTCGGTCAGGTACGGCAGGCCGCCCTCGACCAGTTCGGCCTCCGCCCGACCCACCCAGGACAGCGGGGCCTGCGGTACGGCGACGTACTGCACCGCGTTGTCGTCCAGCCAGGCCCGGTAACTGTCGGCCGTCAACGGCACCCCGGTACCGGACGCGCCGGGCACGGTGGTGAAGAACAACGGGTTGCGGTCGATATCGGCCTGCCGCAGCCAACCCCGGGCCAGCGGCACCTCGCCCAGCCGGGCGGCCTCCCAGTAGTTGCGGGTCGGCGGCACCTCCAGCCGACCGGTGAGCCCGCGCTGGTCCAGTTCGGCACGCAGCGGGGCGAAGTAACCGGGGTCGCTGGTCGGGTCGCCGATGCTGCGCAGGTCGGCGGGGACCACCGGCGGCTGCCACCAGCACACCACCCCCAGCAGCACCGTTAACGCGACCGCCCCCACCCGCCGCCGGGCCGGTTGTGGCATCGCGCCACCCGACGGCGCTTGGGCAGCCGAGCCGGGCGATGGCTGGGCTGCTGGGCTGGGCGGCGGCGAAGCGGACGATGGCGGGGCGGGCCGGCCTGTCCGCCGGGTCGGTCCGAGCCAGGTCGGGGGGTGAGCGGCGGCGGCCAGCAACGGGAGGGCGAACATGGTCGCCAGGCGGGTGGCGTTCAGGCCGACCGGCGTGTGCACCAGCGCCGCCGCGACCACCCCGGCGGCGGCCAGCAGCGCGCCCACCCGCACCGGCCGGTACCCGACCAGGACGGCCACCAGCAGGGCGGTCACGGTCGCCCGGATCGTGTCGGTACGGCTGATGTTCATCCAGCCGCCGTCGCCGAACAGCAGCGCGGTCACGCCCAGCGGCAGGGCGGCGGTCACCGCCAGGGTCAGCCCCTCGGCGTATCGGCGGGACAGCAGCAGGGCGACTCCGGCCAGGCCGACGAAGAGGCCGGCCACCGGGCTGGTCGCCGAGGCCAGCAGCGCCCCGACCCCGGCCAGCACGAGCGGCAGGCGACTGTGGGCCGGGGTGGGCACCTGCTGACCGGACGGCGCGGGTCGCCAGGTCAGGGCGAGCAGGGCGGCCAGGCCGAAGGCCACCCCCAGGCCGTACGTGATCCGGCCGGAGACCAGGTTGCCGGCGATGGTGGCGACCCCCACCAGGCTGCCGAGCAGCGGCCGGGGCACCCGGGTGCGGACCAGCAGGGCGGCGAACAGGGTGGCCGCCGCTACCAGGGCGAGCACCCCGGTGGGGCGTACCCCGATCAGGGCCATCGCCGGCTGGGTCAGCAGGCTGTAGCCGAACTGCTGCACCCCGCCGTACCAGCGCAGGTCCACCGGGGTGGGGCCGTGGGCGGCGAAGAAGTCGGCCCGGGCCACCTGCGCCGCCAGGTCCGAACCCATCGCCGGGAGGATGAGGTACGCCACACCGAGCGCCCCTGCGGACGCGGCGGCCAGCGCCACCACCCGAGACCCCCGCATGCCCACCTCCGTACCGCGCTCACGGTACTGGCAGCATGGCGGACGTGTCCCATCACCTCGTGCGCTGGACTGGACTGGCCGGATCGATCATGTTGGCGGTGGCTGCCTTCCTCGGCGGTGCCCTGCCCGACGGGGACCTACGACCTGACCCGGTGAAGATCTGGTTGGGTCCGAACGGGCCCTGGATCATCGGTTTGTGGTTGTTCGGCACCATCGCCATGTCGGTGGCCTGGTGGATGCTGCGTGACCGGGTGCCCTCGGCCCGCTGGGCGCTGACCACCGCCGCCCTGTGGATCCTGCCCTTCCTGGTCACCCCGCCGCTGGGCAGCCGGGACGCGTACGCCTACGCCTGCCAGGGGGCCAGCTACGCCAACGGCATCAGCCCGTACGAGTTCGGCGTCTCCACTCTGCCCTGCCCCTGGCTGGACACCATGTCGCACATCTGGCGGGACACCCCGGCGCCGTACGGCCCGCTGTTCGTGGTGATCTCCGGCGCGGTGGTCGCCGCCACCGGTTCGCTGTTCGGCAGCATTGCGATGTTCCGGGTGCTCGCGGTGGCCGGGGTGGTGTTGACGGCGGCCTGCCTGCCGGTGCTGGCCCGCCGCTGCGGGGTGCCGGTCGGTCGGGCCCTCTGGTTGGCCCTGGCCAGCCCGCTGGTGGGGGTGCACTTGATCTCCGGGGTGCACAACGACGCGATGATGGTCGGGCTGATGGTGGCCGGACTGGCCATAGTGGTCACCTGGCCGGGCCGTACCTGGCATCTGCTGGCCGGGGGAGTGGTGCTCGGCCTGGCCGCCGGGATCAAGGTCACCGCGCTGGTGGTGGTGCCCTTCGCGGCCCTCGCCGCGATCCCCAACGGTTTCAGCCTGCGCGGGCTGTTTCGCGACGGTACGCCGGTGGTGGGTGGCGCGGTCGGCACCCTGTTCGGGGTGACCCTGGCCGCCGGGCTGGACCTGGGCTGGATCACCGGGCTCTCGCACGGCAACGAGGTGATCGCCTGGACCTCCCCGCCGACCGCGGTCGGGCAGACCCTCGGCTACCTGGCGTTGCCCTTCGGCCTGCACATCGACGCCCTGCCGGTGACCCGGGGCATCGCCATGGTGGTCCTGGCGGCGTTGCTGGTGTGGCTGTGGTTCCGGGCCCGGTACCGGGAACCCCTGTGGCACGCCGCCCTGGCCCTGACCGCAGCGGTGGCGCTGGCCCCGCTGTTCCACCCCTGGTACTGGTTCTGGCCGCTGGTCCTGCTCGCCGCCACCGCCCACCGGACCTGGTGGTTCAGTGCGGTGGCGGTGTACTCCGCCTTCCACGTGCTGGCCGACGGCACCGGGCTGCCCCGGCACACCAAGACCATCGGTGCGCCCCTGATGACCCTGTTCGTGATCGTGGTGGCGGTTCGCTTGATACGGTCGGCGAGGACGGCCCGCCGTCCCGTTCCCGCCGACTGAGGAGAGGTACGCCGGTGACCGACCCCGGCGCTGCCCGACCCCCGCGCGACCGGGGGGCCCGTCACCTGGGGCTGGTCGGGGCGCTGCTGCTGGTGGTCGCCGGATATCTCGGTGGTGCCCTGCCGGGGGCCACCACCCTCCGGGTCTGGGACTCCGACACCGGTCCGCTGACGGTGGCCCTGTGGCTGGCCGGTACCGCCGCCATGGTCGGGGCCTGGTGGCTGTTGCGTGCGGGCGCCCCCTCGATCCGGTGGGCGTACCGCACTGCCGGGTTGTGGACCCTGCCGCTGCTGTTCAGCGCGCCGCTGGGCAGCCGGGACGTGTACTCGTACGCCTGCCAGGGGTGGGTGTACGCCGACGGCGGTGACCCGTACGCCGTCGGGGTGGCGGCGGCCGGCTGCCCCTGGCTGGAGGCGGTCGCGCCGGTCTGGCGGGACACCCCGGCACCGTACGGTCCGGTTTTCGTGCTGCTCGCGGCCCTGGCGGTGGTGCTCGGCGGTGGCCTGGTCGGCACGGTGGTGGCGCTGCGGGTGCTGGCGGTGGCGGGCCTGCTGGTGGCCGCCTTCTGCCTGCCCGGCCTGGCGCGGGCGGCCGGGGTACCGGCCCGGCGGGCGACCTGGCTGGTGCTGGCCTGCCCACTTGTCGGCGTACACCTGGTGGCCGGCGCGCACAACGACGCGGTGATGCTCGGCCTGCTCCTGCCCGGCCTGCTGCTGCTGGCCCGCCGTCCGGCTCCCTCGGCGTCGAGACGACCTGCGCCTGCGACGGCGGCGCGGCAACGCCGTCCCGACCAGCGGCCGGCTGCGGGGTGGTTGCTGGTCGCCGGGGTGCTGCTCGGGCTGGCGGTGTCGGTGAAGGCCACCGCCGTGGTGGTGTTGCCCTTCGCGGCGCTGGCTGCGGTACGCGGCCGGTACACCCTGCCGGTGCTGCTGCGTGACGGCGGTCTGCTGGCCCTCGGGGTGCTCGGCGCCGTGGCGGTGACCTCCCTGCTGTCCGGTCTGGGGCTGGGCTGGATCGGCGGGTTGAGCAGCAGTGGCGACACCGTTCAGTGGACCTCGCCCCCGACAGCGGTCGGCATGGTCGTCGACTACGCCGGTGAGCTGGCCGGTCGGGACCTGGGCGCGGTGTCGGTGGCCCGGGTGGTCGGGCTGGTCCTGCTGGCCGGGTTCCTGAGCTTCCTGTGGTGGCGGACCTGGTCCGCGCTGCGTGGGCCCACTCGGCCCGTGACCCCCACCGGTGCTTCGGCAGCCGACCACCGTCTCGACCCCCGGGAGGCCCGGTGGCGGCAGGCGCTCGGCGGTGCCGGGGTGGCGCTGGTCGCCACGGTGGTCCTGGCGCCGGTGTTCCACCCCTGGTACGCCACCTGGCCCCTGGCGGTGCTGGCGGTGACCGCCGGCCGGACCACCTGGTTCCTGCTGCCCTGCGCGGCGGCGTCCTTCCTGGCCCTGCCGGACGGCACCAATGTGGCCCGGCTGGTCAAGGCGCCCGGCGCGGTGGCGATGACCCTCCTGGTCCTGGCAATCCTGCTCTGGGCGCCGTCCCGGCTGAAGCGGCAGTCGACGGGTGGATCACCTACGTGACAGCCGGGATCACCGGAGGGTGTCAGCGCGGCCGGGCTGCGCTGACACCCCGGATCCGGTCAGCGGTGGGTGCCGCAGGTGGGGCAGGAGGTGGCCGGTCGCGGGCCCACCCGGCGACGCAGCGCCACGGCTGCCGGCAGCAGGGCCGGGCCGATCAGGGCGACCGCGATCGCGGTGGCGACCATTGTCGGGTAGGTGGGGCGTGGGGCGCCGCTGGCCAGGCCGTCGACCGCCCCGGCCAGCAGGTGTGCGTTGAGCAGGCCGATCGGGGTGAGCAGGGCCACTGTGGCCCAACCGCCGCGCTCGTCGCGCCGTATCCCCAGCCCGATCGCCAGCAGCACGGCGACCACCAACAGCACCGTGCCGGTGATCGGCAGGAGCTGCTCGGCCGTCCAGCCGTACCAGCCCCAGTAGTTGCCCTGCCCGACCAGGGCCAGCCCGGTGCCGACCCCGGCGAGCGCCGCCATGCTCGGCAGGGCCCGCACCGGCCGGGGCAGCCGGTCGCCCACGGCCAGGGCCAGCACCCCGAGCGCCACCTGTGGGGCCAGGACGTACAGCGGTGGGCGGGGTGTCCCGAGGAGCCCACCCACCACCGGCGCGGCCGTGGTGGCCAGGAGCGCCACGGTGAGGGCCACCCGGGTGATCCTGCCCGGCGCCACGAACAGCAGCGGCGCGCAGAGCAGCCAGGCGAACCAGGCGATCACCCCGATCGAGACGAAGGGGCCGAAACTCGCCATGCCCCACTCGGGCCTGGGGGCGTTCTGCTCGGCCGTGGCCCAGAAGCCGGCCAGGAAGACGGCGGTGGCCAGGGCCAGCAGTCCGGCAAGGCGTACCCCGGGAAGCAGGTCGGTCGCGCCGGCAGCCCGCAACCGCTGCCGCAGACCCCCGCGCAGCAGGTCGACGGCCTCCGCGAGCGAAGGCCAACGCCGCTCGGGACCCGCCAGGTCGAGGTAGGTCCCGACGATCTCCTCGCCGCGCTCGCGGCGGTAGTCCGCCGGGTACGCCCGCAGCAGGCGTCGGTAGCGTCGCGCCAACTCGGTCATGCCAAGCCCCCGGCCGTACGCGGGGTCAGCGCCTGGACCCGGCGGGTGCGCAGCCGGGCGGTGGCCGCTTCGACGTTGCGCCGCAGCCGCTCGGTCTCGGCGGCCAGGGTGGCGTCCCCGCTGGGGGAGAGGCGGTAGTAGCGGCGCAGCCGACCGTCCACTGTCTCCTCCCGGTCGACCTCCACCAGCCCGGCGTCGGTCAGCCGGTCCAGCGCACCGTAGAGGGTGCCGGGGCGCAGTGAGAGCCGTCCCTCGGAGAGGGCGGCGACCTCACCGATGATCGCGTAGCCGTGCATCGGCTCGCGTGCCAGGGCGGTCAGGATGAGGAAGGTGGGTTCGCGTAGCGGCGTATCCATGCCCGCAATATATCGGACGCGAAGGTATGCGGGGCCGTGACCCGCCCGGATCGCCTCCGCGAACCGGCCTCCCCACCCCTGAGGGCCCTCGACGCGGTCGGGCCGGCCCCGCGAACGCGGAGCCGGCCCGACCGGAGCTGACTGGTCTCAGCAGTCGTAGTACATCGCGAACTCGTGCGGGGTCGGGCGCAGACGCACCGGGTCGACCTCGTTGGCCCGCTTCCAGTCGATCCAGGTGGAGATCAGGTCCGGGGTGAAGACCCCACCGTCGAGCAGGTAGTCGTGGTCGGCCTCCAGGGAGTCCAGCACCGCCGGCAGCGAGCCCGGCACCTGCTTGACGTCGCCCCACTCCTCCGGCGGGAGGTCGTAGAGGTCCTTGTCGATCGGCGCCGGCGGCTCCATCTTGTTCTTGATGCCGTCCAGGCCGGCCATCAGCATCGCCGAGAAGGCGAGGTAGACGTTGGCCGAGGGGTCCGGTACCCGGAACTCGACGCGCTTGGCCTTCGGGTTGCTGCCGGTGACCGGGATGCGGGTGCAGGCGGAGCGGTTGCGCTGCGAGTAGACCAGGTTGACCGGCGCCTCGAAGCCCGGCACCAGACGACGGTACGAGTTGACCGTCGGGTTGGTGAAGGCCAGCAGCGACGGGGCGTGGTGCAGCAGGCCGCCGATGTACCAGCGGGCGGTCTCGGACAGCCCGGCGTAGCCGGTCTCGTCGTAGAACAGCGGCTCACCGTTGAGCCAGAGGCTCTGGTGGGTGTGCATGCCGGAGCCGTTGTCGCCGAAGAGCGGCTTCGGCATGAAGGTCGCGGTCTTGCCGGCGGCCCAGGCCTGGTTCTTGACGATGTACTTGAACAGCTGGAGCTGGTCGCCGGCGTGCAGCAGGGTGGAGAACTTGTAGTTGATCTCCGCCTGGCCGGCGGTGCCGACCTCGTGGTGCGAGCGCTCCACGGTGAAGCCGGTGTCGATCAGCCGGCGGACGATCGAGTCGCGCAGGTCGGCGTAGTGGTCCACCGGCGGCACCGGGAAGTAGCCACCCTTGTACGCGGTCTTGTAGCCCCGGTTGCCGCCCGCCTCCTCGCGGCCGGTGTTCCAGGCGCCCTCGATCGAGTCGATGTAGTAGAACGACTGGTGCGCCGAGGTCTCGTGGCGGATCGAGTCGAAGATGTAGAACTCGGCCTCGGCACCGAAGTACGCGGTGTCCGCGATGCCGCTGGCGGCGAGGTACGCCTCGGCCTTCTTCGCCACGTTCCGGGGGTCCCGGGAGTACGCCTCGCGGGTGAACGGGTCGTGGATGAAGAAGTTCAGCGCGAGGGTCTTCTGCGTGCGGAAGGGGTCGATGAAGGCGGTCGCGACGTCCGGGAGCAGGAGCATGTCCGACTCGTGGATCGCCTGGAAACCACGGATCGACGACCCGTCGAAGGCGAGACCGTCGTTGAAGAAGGAGTCGTCGACAGACTCCACCGGCAGGTTGAAGTGCTGCATGACGCCGGGCAGGTCACAGAAACGAACGTCGACGAACTTTACGTCCTCGTTCTTGAGGTAACGCAGGAGTTCCTCGGGATTGGCGAACACTCGTCCTCCTGGCACGTCCACGGGTAGCTAGGCTCCTGGCGACGCTATGGCTGTGGGGTTGCCCAGCCATGTCTCCAGTGTTTCTGCCGTGTTACGTCCCTCGCGGTGTGTCACCTCTAACAGTTGGGGCCGCTGGGACCGGAGGGACGGGTCCGGCAGGGCCAGTCTAGTGAAGCTTCAGGTAGGTCGTCCGATTTCGCGACCTCGTGCCGGACCTGCGCCCGGTTGTCACGGCAGCGCTGAGTAACCTTGGCCGCTGTGACAACCCCGCCGCACCCTCCGACCCCGCCCGCAGTCGACCCGGACTTCGTGCCGGCCGATCTGGGGCGACGATTCGGAGCGCTGATCATCGACTGGGTGCTCTGTCTGCTCGCGGCCGGCCTGTTCGCCAGCCCGACGCGCGACGGCTGGGCGCCGGTCCTCGTGCTGATCGTGGAGTACGCCGTCTTCCTCGGCCTGTTCGCCCAGACCCCCGGCATGTACGTGACCCGGATCCGCTGCGTGGACTGGACCGACGGCGGCCGGATCGGCCTGCTGCGGGCCCTGCTGCGCGGCGTGCTCCTGGCCCTGGTCATACCGGCCCTTCTGATGGACCAGCACCGCCGCGGCCTACACGACCGCCTGACCCGCTCAGTAACCATCCCCGCCCCCCGCTGACCCCACCCTCGCCCCACGCCCTTGCCCTCGCCCCTCGCCCTGCCGCTGCGCCCGCGCCCCCTGGCCCCGCGATCATGCACTTTTGGTCTCGGCAAAACGCGCTTATCTGGCATAACGGCGACCGAAAGTGCATGATCGCCGCTGCGGG
>NZ_JBNCLD010000021.1:8873-60792 GCF_049844505.1 Micromonospora sp. DT229
GGGTGCTGCGGGGTGCTGCGGGGTGCTGCGGGGTGCTGCGGGGTGCTGCGGGGTGCTGCGGGGTGCTGCGGGGTGCTGCGGGGTGCTGGGATGTAGCCCGCTCGCCTGGGCTGAGGCCTCGCCTCGGCCCACGGGTGACCCGCACGCGGGTAGCCGCACAGGGGGCACCCGCCGACGTGACGCGGGGGCGCGAGCGGGGTCATGCACGCGCAGGCTGGCGGACGCGGCGGGTGGTGGTGCAGTGGGGTGGTGCGGGGCCGGGTCGGTCAGCGGCCGCGCATCTGGCGGGCGCCGCGCGGCGGGCGGAGGTTCTTGGGGATCGCGCCCTTGGGCATCTGTGGGCGGGCGGTGAGCGCCTTGAGTCGCTTGTCCAGGGAGTTGACGTCCTTGCCGCTGAGGTTGCGGGGCAGCCGCATCAGCGTCATCCGCAGCTTGCGGATGGGCAGTTCGCCTTCCTCCTGACCGATCACGTAGTCGTAGAGCGGGGCGTTGCCGATCACCTTGGCCAGTCGGCGCTTCTCCTGGCCGAGCAGGCCACGGACCCGCTGCGGGTTCCCCTCCGCCAACAGGATCACGCCGGGCCGGCCGATGACCAGGTGCACCATGTCCATCTGGGTGGTCGAGCTGACCGCGGGGGAGACCCGCCAGTCGCCGCGCATGCTCTCCATGATCTGCGCGGCGGCGCCCGGCTGGCCCTCGGCGGCGTTCATCATCGCCCGGTTGGAGCGCAGGTTGAGCACGATCAGCAGGCAGAGCAGGGCCAACAGGATGCCCAGCGGCAGCCACAGCCAGCTCCAGAGTATGACCCCGACCACGGTCAGCGCGAGCGGGATCAGCACCGCGCCGGCGGCCAGCGGCGCGAACCACTTGTCCTGCTTGGCGGTGAACTTGAACACCAACCCGATCTGCTTCAGCCGCTGACCGAACGAGACCTTCTCCTGGGGCTTTGCCATGGGTCCGAGTCTAGTGGTCGGCGACCCAGGGCCGATCCGCGCCCGGGTGCTCCACCCGGGCGGCCGGATCGGCCTGGACCTCAGGCAACCTGGGCGGCGCCTTCGCGGGCGGAGAGGGCCTGCTGGTAGAGCCGTCCAGCGCGGTACGACGAGCGCACCAGCGGCCCGCTCATCACTCCCGCGAAGCCGATCTCCTCGGCCTCGGCGCTCAGCTCGACGAACTCCTCCGGCTTGACCCAGCGCTCCACCGGGTGGTGCCGGGGGGAGGGGCGCAGGTACTGGGTGATAGTGATCAGCTCGCAGCCGGCGTCGTGCAGGTCGCGCAGTGCCTGGGAGATCTCGGCGCGCTTCTCGCCCATGCCCAGGATCAGGTTGCTCTTGGTCACCAGACCGGCGGCGCGGGCCTGTCGGATGACGTCCAGGGACCGCTCGTAGCGGAAGGCCGGCCGGATCCGCTTGAAGATCCGCGGCACCGTCTCGACGTTGTGCGCGAGCACCTCCGGTCGCGCCCCGAAGACCTCGGCGAGCTGCTCCGGTACGGCGTTGAAGTCGGGGATCAGCAGTTCGACGCCGCAGCCGGGCTGGAGGGCGTGGATCTGCCGGACGGTCTCGGCGTACAGCCAGGCGCCGCCGTCGGGCAGGTCGTCACGGGCGACGCCGGTGATGGTGGCGTACCGCAGGCCCATCGAGACCACGGACTCGGCCACCCGGCGCGGCTCGTCGGCGTCGAACTCGGCCGGCTTGCCGGTGTCGATCTGGCAGAAGTCGCAGCGGCGGGTGCACTGGTCACCACCGATGAGGAAGGTGGCCTCCCGGTCCTCCCAGCATTCGTAGATGTTGGGGCAGCCGGCCTCCTGGCACACGGTGTGCAGCCCTTCGCGCGAGACCAGCCCACGCAGTTGGGTGTACTCCGGGCCCATCTTGGCCTTGACCTTGATCCACGGGGGTTTGCGTTCGATCGGCGTCTCGGCGTTGCGAGCCTCGATGCGCAGCAGCCGTCGCCCTTCTGGGGCGGGCGTCGCGCTGCGCGTGGCCTGGCCGGTCGTCGGTGCGGTGTGCTCGATCGTCACGAAAACGAGCCTACGCCGGACGGTCGCCGTCGATGAACAGCAGGCGACCCCCGTCACCCCTCAACCCCTGTGAATCCCCCCACCCACGCAATGTTGATCAAGAGGTTTGCGTCGGCACCGGCGCGAATCCTGACGCAAACCTCTTGATCAACAGCGAAAGCGGGTCAGGCCAGGAGGGTGGGGAGGTGGGTCTCGACGACGGGGAGGACCTCGGTGATGGTGATGGGGCGGTTCAGTTCGGCGGAGAGGGAGGTGACTCCGGCGTCGCGGATGCCGCAGGGCACGATCTTGTCGAAGTGGGTCAGGTCGCAGTCGCAGTTGATCGAGAAGCCGTGCAGGGTGACGCCCTGGGCGACCCGGATGCCGATCGCGGCCACCTTGCGGGCCGGGCCCCGGTCGTCCTCCGGCACCCAGACGCCGCTGCGCCCCTCGACCCGGCCGGCGGTCAGCCCGAACTCGGCGCACACGTCGATCAGCATCTGCTCGACCCGCCGCACGTACGCGACCACGTCGATCGGGTCGGGCAGCCGCAGGATCGGGTAACCGACCAACTGCCCCGGACCGTGCCAGGTGATCTTGCCGCCCCGGTCCACGTCGACCACGGGGGTGCCGTCCATCGGGCGGTCCCACGGTTCGGTGCGCTTGCCGGCGGTGTAGACGCTCGGGTGCTCCAACAGCAGCACGGTGTCGCCGGACTCGCCGGAGACCACCGCCTCGTGCAGGCGGCGCTGCTCGTCCCAGGCTGCGGTGTAGTCGAGGACACCGGCGCGCACGGCCGTCAGGCCGGAGGTCGTCGTGGTCACGTATTCCAGCCTAGACCCGTACTCGCTGGTCACCTGCGGTGAGCCAGGTCACCTGCGGTCAGTTCTCGCGGACCCGCCAGAGCCAGACGTCCTCGACCCGCTCCGGTTCGCCGAGCAGCAAGGTCAGGGTCCGGCGCAGCGCCTCCTCGTCGACCGGCCACTTGGCGCCGTGCACCTCGTCGGGGAGCACCACGGTCTCGATGCGCCAGTGCTCCAGGTCGGCCCGGACCTCCTCGCGGGTGCCCGCGGTGACGATCGGGGGCAGGCCGGTACGGGCGGCCTGGTCGAGCAGGGCGCTGAAGGGCCGGGGCACCGGCCCGATCCGGCCCCGACCGTCCGGACCGCCGGGGCCGAGGAAGAACCCGGACGGGATGGCGAACTCGCCCTGCCGGTTGGCCAGGGCGTACGCCTGCCAGCGTTGACCGTCGGGGTAGACGTCCAGGGCCAGCGGGGCGGGGGTCAGCACCCCGCCGGGGGAGACGTACTCCCGCCAGGCCCCCGAGGTGATGAAGCGGGGGATCGGTTCCCGTTCGCTGGTCAGCAGCGGGGTCGGGAACAGCGGCAGCAACGCCGCCACGAAACCCAGGGTCCAGGCCACCGCCGTCACCCGGCGGGGTGGTCGCTGCCGCAGCTGGTCGATGGCGTACGCCAGCAGCAGGCCGATCACCGGCGTCACCACCAGTGCGAGCCGGGCGGGCAGCGCGGCGTTCACCACCGGCAGGTGCCCGAGCAGGTCGAAGGGCATCGGCAGGTCGGTACGCCGGCCGTCGACCTTGGCCACCGGCCCGAAGGAGAGCACGGTGAAGACCACCGCCAGGATGCCCAGCGCCCACAGGGTGGCCCGCCGACGCGGATCCGCCCGGCGCCACAGCAGCACGAAGCAGCAGAGGGTGAGCACCAGCAGCGGCCACCCGAAGAAGGAGTTCTCCTCGGTGGGGTTGGGCGCCAGCGAGGTACGCAGGCCGGCCTCACCGGCCAGGGAGCGGCGCGGGAAGGCCGCGTAGGCGGCGATGTCCTCGGAGTGGATCACCGGGTCGAAGCCGGTGCCGTGGAAGCGCTGCGGCCCGGCGAAGTGCAACCACAACGGGTACGCCAGCAGCAGCCCGGCGACCACCGCGGTCACCGCGAGGCCCCGCAGGAACGACGGCAGCACCGCCCGGGCCTCGGCCCGGTTGGCCGGGTGCAGCGCCCACACGGCCACGAACAGGCCGAGCGCCAGGGCGGTGAAGAACAGCCCCTCGGCGGCGATCGAGAACGCGACCGCGACGAGCAGCCCCAGGATCACCCCGTCGCGCAGCCAGTGCCCGGGACGGCGCAGCGCGAACAGCCGCCACACCAGCAGCGGCACCAGCCAGCCGGCGGTCCAGTTCAGGTGGGCGTTGGCGTGCGAGACCATGCCGGGGGAGAAGCCGATGAACAGCCCGCCGACCGCGGCGGCCAGCGGACTGCGGACCAGGTGCCGGGAGAGCAGCCAGTACCAGGCGACCGCGGTGGCGGCCAGGTTCAGGGTGAGGATCACCAGGAAGGTGGCCGGCGGCCCGATCAGGTACGTCAGCGGGGCGAAGACCACCGCGTACACCGTGATCGAGGTGTTGACCGCGAGGTTCACCCCGTCCGGGACGTTGATCAGGTACGTGTAGAGGGGGTTGTCCCCGTGGCTCACCGCGTGCCCGCCGAAGGCCAGCAGCCACTCGAACAGCGCCTGGTCGCTGGAGTTGACCGTGATCGCGCGACCGTTCGGGTCCCGCCACAGCCCACTTGTCACCCAGACGGCGAGCGCCAGCGCGACGAGTGTCACGATCAGGTCGGCGCGACGATCACGGGTGACAGGTACCGGTGAGGTGGGCGCGGACGCCACGGACGGCGAGGTGGGCACCTAGCGGACGTTACCAACCGCGTCCGGACCCGCCGGCACCTTCCGGGTGCAAGCCGGGGTACCACACCCGGACATCGACGAATGTGTGCATCCTCGCCATGTCATCGCACGGACCCAGCTGCGTAACCTCGCGGCAATGATCGGTGATCCAGATCACATTCCCCGGGAGGTCCCGTGCGCCGCATCCGTACCCCCTTCGGCCGGCTGGCCGGCGTGCTGGCCGCTCTCGTCCTGGCCGCCACCGTCCCGATGGCGGTAGCCGTCCCCGCCCAGGCGGCCTCCCTGACCCAGGTCACCGGCTTCGGCACCAACCCCGGCAACCTGGCCATGTACGCCTACCGGCCGGACAACCTGCCCGCCGGGGCCCCGGCCGTCGTCCTGCTGCACGGCTGCGCCCAGGACGCCACCGGCTACTTCACCAACTCCGGCTGGCGCAAGTACGCCGACCAGTGGAAGTTCACCGTGATCGTGCCCGAGCAGCGGTCGGCCAACAACTCCAGCGCCTGCTTCAACTGGTTCGAGATCGGCGACACCAGCCGGGGGCAGGGTGAGGTGCTGTCCATCAGGCAGATGGTCGACCACGCCCGGTCCCGCTACGGCACGGCCGCCGACCGGGTGTACGTCAGCGGGCTGTCCGGCGGCGGGGCGATGAGCGCGGCCCTGCTGGCCACCTACCCGGAGGTCTTCGCCGCCGGCTCGGTCATCGCCGGCCTGCCGTACCGCTGCGCCACCGGCATGGTCAACGCCTTCTCCTGCATGAACCCGGGCGTGGACAAGACCCCGGCGCAGTGGGGTGACCTGGTGCGCGCCGCCCACCCCGGTCACTCGGGCCCGCGCCCCCGGGTGGCGATCTGGCACGGCACCGCCGACTACACCGTGGCGCCGGCCAACGCTGTGGAGTCCCGCGACCAGTGGACCGATGTGCTCGGCGTGGCGCAGACCCCGACCAGCACCGCCCAACTGCCCGGCGGCACCAGCCTGGAGGTGTACGGCAAGGACGCGGTACGGCTGTACCGGGTCTCCGGCATGGGCCACGGCACCCCGGTCGACCCGGGTGCGGCGGTGGACCAGTGCGGCACCGCAGCCGCGTACTTCCTGGACACCATCTGTTCGGCGTACCGTGACGCGCTCTTCTTCGGCCTGGACGGCGGTGGCACGCCCCCGCCCACCCCTGGCCCGACGGTGTCGCCGAGCCCGACCGCGACCCCGAGCCCGACCGTCTCACCGAGCCCGACCGGTGCGCCGACCTGTGTCACCGCCAGCAACTACGCCCATGTGACCGCCGGCCGGGCCTACCACTCCGGTGGGTACGCCTACGCCAACGGCTCGAATCAGCGGATGGGGCTCTACAACACCTTCTACACCACCGCCCTGCGCCAGATCGCCGCCAACCACTGGACCATCGGCTGCTGAACCGGGCCGGGTTCAGTCCTCCTGCAACCCGGCCCGCAGAGCGCTGGGCAGGTCGGGGTGGCGGAAGGTGAAGTCGGCCCGGGTCAAGACGCCGGGCAGCACCCGGGTGCTGGTCAGGGCCTCCTGGGCGAAGCCACCCAGGACCACCTTCAGGGCCAGGGCGGGGATCGGGATGACGGCGGGACGGTGCACCTGCCGGGCCAGTTCCCGGGTGAACTCGGCGTTGGTGACCGGGGCCGGGCCGACCACGTTCACCGGCCCGGCCAGGTCGGCGCGGGCGAGCAGGTAGGTGGTGGCGTTCAGCCAGTCGACCATCGAGATCCACGGAATCCACTGCCGTCCGCTGCCCAGCCGTCCGGCGATGCCCAGCTTGAACGGCAGCAGCATCGGCTTGAGCAGCCCACCCTCGCGGTGCAGCGGCAACCCGGTGCGCAGCCGCACCACCCGTACCCCGGCGTCCTCGGCCGGCCGGGTCGCCGCCTCCCACACCCGGGCCACGTCGGCCAGGAAGCCCTCCCCGGCCGGGGCGTCCTCCTCGACCACCCGGTCGCCGGTGTTGCCGTACCAGCCGATCGCGGAGGCGTTCAGCAGCACCTCGGGTCGGTCCGCGGCCGGCAACCCGGCGATGGTGATTGCCAGGGTGCTCGTGGTGTCCACCCGGCTGGTCCGGATCAGCTGCTTGTACCGGTCGTTCCAGCGCCGGTCACCCACCCCGGCACCGGCCAGGTTGACCACCGCGTCGGCCTCGGCCACCAAGGCCGGGTCCAGTTGGCCCGCCGAGGGTGACCACTGCCGCTCGTCCGGGGTACGCGGTGGCCGCCGGACCAGCCGGGTCACCTGGTGCCCGTCGGCGACGAGCAGGTCGACCAGCCGGGTGCCGAGGAAGCCGGACGCGCCGGCCATGAGGATCCGCATCCTAATATCTTCGGGTACGCCGGGCAGTCCGGCCGCCCAGCCTGCTCAGTTTCTGTTCCCGACCCTGTCTGGTCGGTCACGCGGCGGAACAGCTCGCGTCCGGAGTAGGTCGACCTTCCGGCGCTCCCGGCGCCGGGTGTGGGGTCGAGCCGTCCACCGTTCGTCGGATCAGCGCCCAGCCGACGAAGCGGTCGAAGAGCTGCGCCGGCGCCGAACCGCCGTGCGGGTTGAGCGTGTGCAGTTGGTCGGCCGCGTCGTGCAGCAGCCCGCCCAGGTAGACCAGCAGCGCCACCCGGTCCTGCGCGTACTCCCGCAGCAGCGTCACCCGCGCGGACCCGCATGGCCACGGTGCGGCGCAGGCCCGGCACAGCCACAGCGGGCGCAGCGGGGTGTGCGGCTTTGCGGTCGCCACCGGCCGCCGTTGGCCCGCCAGGTCTGTGCGGGGTGAGTCGGCCGACTCGGCCGACCTGGGGGTTGGCGCGGGTCACCTCGTTCCACCAGCGGGCGGTGCGCGGCGGTGTCGGTGGCTCGGTGGGCACCGGCGCGTACCGGTCCGGGCAGTCGCGCTAGCGCAGCCCGCACGAACACCAGCGACGCAGCCCGCGCCAGGTCCGTCGGTGCCGGGGCGCGAGCGGCACCGGCTTGTCGTTTCGCCGCCGGATCGTCGCCATGTCAGCGCCGCCGCTCTGGTACGCGGGCCGCCCGCGCGTTCGTCCGGGCTGCCTGGCCGTGTGCTGCCGGCGGGTTCGTCCGGGCTGCCTGACGGCGTGCTGCGGGCGGGTTCGTCCGGGCCGCCTGGCCGCGTGCCGTCAGCTCGGCCACGGCAGGGTCGGTCAGGCTGCGGGTACGTAACACCCGGCGTCCCCAGCGGTGCAGGCGGCAGGGGTGGGGCGTCCGGTCGGCCCGGCACAGCGGACCGGCGGGCCAGGCTTCGGGGGCGTGCACGACCACCGCCTTCACGGCGAGTCGGACGTGTTCTGCGGTGACGTAGCGCGGCACCGGAATGTCCCCGAGCACCTTCTGCACCGCGTCGACGGGTTCGGTTACCGGTTGCACGTCGTACCTCCAGACAGGATGCGGCGCCGAGGCGGGCGGGGGCGGCCGGTGCGCAGCCGACCGGAGCCCGGCACCCACCCCGGGCCTGCTGTTGAAGCCCGTCTGTCGGGTGACGGGCATGGGCGGTCACCCGGCCGACCCTCGGGGGAAGCGGTCGGCCGGGCGGTCCTGCAGGACGACCAGCTCCGGTTTGCAGACCTGGGAACCAGTCATTGGGAGCTTTACACGACTTGTTGTGTAAAGCAAGGCCGGACTACTCCTTGCTTGTCCTACAAAGTTGTTCGTGGTCGAATGGCGGTGCAGACCTGGGAGTGTGTGTATGCCCGCCAAAGCGAAGTGGGCGCAGTTGGCCGATGGGATTCGGGCGCAGATCGAATCCGGCGAGCTCGCGCCGGGAGCGAAGCTGCCGTCGACCGCGCAGCTCAAACAGGAGCACAATGTCTCCGCGACCGTCGTGCGCCAGGCGATTCTCGTGCTGCAGATGCAAGGCTTGGTGGAAGGTGTGCACGGCGTCGGCGTCTTCGTGACCGAGCGTCCCCCGGCGGACTGACAGGATCGAGCTTCGCCTGGCGGACTGACGGGATCGAGCTTCCCTCAGCGGGCTGACGGGATCGAAGAGTCGAGGGCGAAGCTCCACGGCGCCACCAAGCTGCCTGCACCTTGAACAGTGCTGGCGGCCAGGTCTGCCTTCAGCTTTCTCCCGTGTCCGGGACATGTTCCGGTCGGCGCAGCCATGATCGCGCTCGATCCTGGATCGAGTGGCCTCGCAGCGACGCCGACGCCACTCGATCCAGGATCGAGCGCGATCACGCGCGTGCGATAGGTCCAGACTGGCCGTATCGCGGGGCCCTCAGCCGGTGCGAAGTGACGACGAGTTCGCCTCGGACTACCGCAAGGGCCTGCGCCACGGCTCCCGTGGATGGTGCTCTCCGCGGGCGCTGCTCGGCCGGCGGCCGTGGGTGTGGTCAGGGGCGGCGTACCGGCTGGACGCGGACCAGGTCCTCCAGTCCGGCGAAGTCGTTCGGATTGGTCGTGTAGAGCGGTAGACCGTTGGCTTGGGCCACTGAGGCGATCATCAGGTCGGCGAGCCGGCGGCGAGTGGTGCGGCCGGTGGCCAGGACCGCGCTGGTGAGCATGCCGAAGGCTCGCGCTGCCTCGGCGTCGAACGGTAGTGGATCAAAGGTGGCCTCGACGTGTTGCAGCACGCTGGTCCGCCGGGCCCGTTCGGCCTGGTCGTCGGCGTGGTGTGGGCCGGCGGACAGCTCCGCGAGCGTCACGGCGCTGATCACCATCTCTTCGGGCAGTTCGTCGGGGTCGAGGGCAGCGAGATGGATGACGATGTTGGTGTCGATCAGGCCCCGGACGGGAGAATCACCACTCACGACTGAACGGATCCTGGTCAGCCGTCGCGTCGATGTCCCGACGGAACTTCTCGACGTCGAGCACAGGAGCGGTGGCGAAGGCGGCCATCACCTCGGCGCGCGGTACGAAAGTGCGCCGCCGGAGCGGGATCAGCTTCCCGATCGGGGTGCCGTTACGCGTGATGATGAAGGATTCACCCCGTTCCACGCCGCGCATGATCGTGCCCGAGTCGTTGCGCAGCTCTCGCTGCGTGATCTCCCGATGAGCGTGCTCAGCCACGGACAGATTCTAACCCGACGTGCTACAAGGTGCTACAGATTGGTCGCGGGTCGAGATGACGGCGCTCAAGCCACGAGACCACCGCCTCCGTTACCCGACCAGCCAGCCGTCCGCTGACCCGTGGTTGACCCACCAACAGCCGCCCGGTCCCTGGTGACCTCCTGCGGCATGAGGCACTATGGCCTTCATATCTGTGCAGCTCAAGCTGAGATTGGGTACGTGAGTCATGGCGCTGTCTCGTCGCATGATCATTTCGGCCGTGGCCCTCACGGCCGTGGTCGGTTCGGGGGTGGCGTACGCCGCCTGGCCGGACAGCGAACCACCGCCGTACCAGCCGCCGAGCTCTCATGTGGTCCAGCCGGGTGCCCCGGGCCAGGTGGGTAAGACCCTCTCCGAGGAAGAGGTGGCGAAGATTTCGCCACCCAAGTTCACCGCCGCGGACACCATGTTCATTCAGGGCATGATCCCGCACCACGAGCAGGCGCTGACGATGACGGCCCTGGTGACGGACCGTACGAAGAACCCGGACATCAGGCTGCTGGCCAAGCGGATCGACGTCTCCCAGCGTGACGAGATCTCGCTGATGAAGCAGTGGCTGGAGGAGCGGAACGTGCCGACCAGCGGGCCGAACGCCGGTCACTCCGGGCACAAGCTGATGCCGGGCATGCTCACCCCCGAGCAGCTCGAAGAGCTCAAGCAGGCTCGGGACACGGAGTTCGACAGGCTGTTCCTCACCCTGATGATCCGCCACCACGAGGGGGCGGTGTCGATGGTGGAGGAGCTGTACGCCTCCGGTGGCGGGCTGGAGCCGGCCGCCGACCAGTTCGCCCGGGAGTTCGAGGCCGACCAGAGCATCGAGATCACCCGGATGCAGAAGATGCTGGCCGCGATGCGCTGACGTCTTCGCCGTGGTCCTGCTGTCCGAGCAGGACCACGGCGTACCGTCAGGTCGTTTCCGGCCAGGACCACGGCGTACCGTCGGCTCGGTTTCGGCCAGGCACGGTGAGGTGACGCAAAGGCGAGGGGCACCTCGGCTCGAATGGTTTCGAGCTGAGGTGCCCCTCTACTTCAGGAACGGATCAGAGCGAGGCGCGCAGGTCGAGGATCGCCTGCTTCAGCGCCTGGTGCTCAGCACCATTGATCTGGTTGGAGATGGCACCGAGCTGGGCCACCGCCGCGGAACGCTTGCCCTCGGCAGCGAACTTCTCAGCCCGCTCCAGGAACTTGTCCACCTGGGACGTCATCTGCTTACCCAGGGTGTTGGCACGGACCGCCTGGTCGTAGTGGGCGCGAGCAACCGCGAAGCTCGGGGTCCACTCGATCTTCGGCTGGTGCTGGGCGTTGAACTCGGGCAGCTTCACCTGCGAGGCCGCCTTGATCTCGGCCGCCGACAGGTGCTGGCTGGGCTTCAGCGCGAAGACGTCGAGACCACGAGCCATCTCGTTGCCGTACAGGTTGCCGTTGTACCAGTACACCGACCAGTAGCCACCGCTGACGATCCGGTCCGCGTTGATCGGACCGCGGTCGAAGAACGCGATCTCGGTCGGGTTGGCGGAGTCGGTGAAGTCGAACACCGAGAGACCGCCCTGGTACCAGGCCTGCACCATGATGTCACGGCCGGGAACCGGGATCAGCGAACCGTTGTGCGCAACGCAGTTCTCCGCCGTCGACTGCGGAACCGGCAGCTTGTAGTAGCTGCGGAACTCCATCTTGCCGTCGACGATGTCGAAGATGGCGTTGGCGCCCCACTCCGGCTGGTCGATGTCGCGGCAGCGAGCACCGCTACCGCCACCCCACTCGTCGGTGAAGATGACCTTGGTGCCGTCGTTGTTGAACGTCGCCGAGTGCCAGTACGCGAAGTTCGGGTCGGAGACCTCGTCGATCCGGACCGGGTTCGCCGGGTCCGAGATGTCCACCAGGATGCCGTTGCCCTGGCAGGCACCAGCAGCCAGCCCGATCTCCGGGTAGGCGGTGATGTCGTGGCAGGTGTTGGTGTTCGGCGACGGCGACCAGGTGCCACCGGACGGGTGACGCGGCGTGGTCGGGCCGTTCTGCAGGCCGTCGATCCGGCCGGTCGCCGGGTCGGTGAACAGGCGAGCCGCGTTCACCACGGCGGCCTGCTGGGGAGCGGCCAGCGGAACCTTGATGACCTCGATGCGCCAGCGCGACGGGTTGTCACCGTCGGCCGGGTTGTTGTTGCAGCCCTCCATGGTGTTGGCCGGCCGCACCCCGGCGGTACCCGAGTTGTAGATGTAGACGTTGTTCTTGTCCTTGGGGTCCGTCACCACGGTGTGGGTGTGCGAACCGCGGCAGAGCTGCACCGCGGCGACCTGCACCGGGTTGCGCACGTCGCTGATGTCGAAGATCCGAACGCCCTGGAAACGGGTGCCGACGCTGCTGTTGGTGCCACAGTCGACGCGCCCGCGGGTCTCCTCGACCGACATGAAGACCAGGTTGCCGAAGACCGAGGGGTCACCCTGGCCACCCGGGCAGACCACGCTGGTGACCAGCGTCGGGTCGGCCGGCTTCGAGATGTCGACGATGTTGAAACCGTTGTAGTTGCCCAGGACGGCGTACTTGTCGCCGAAACCGAGGTCCGAGGCGATGAAGGAGCCGGCGCCCGGGTTGTTGGGGTCGACGAAGCCAGCCGGCTTGGGACGGTTGGCCAGGTGCTCCAGGTTGCTGATCGCCGTTTCGGCGTCGAGCCAACCGGCCCCGAGCCCGACTCGCGGATCGGGCTCCGCAGCCGACGCGGTGCCCGGCAGGGCACCGGCAAGGAGCAGCCCGGCGGCGATCACGCCGAGGGCTTGCCGGCCCCGGCGGGGCCGAGAGGGGGATCGAAGTGTCATTGCCTGCCTTTCGGTGGAACGACCGACGCGGGGGGTTCCATAAGGAAGGACGCGTCGTGTGCGTAGGACCGTACCGATCACAGCTCCCGTGCCGTCTCCGCCGAACGGGTGAAGAAAACGCCAGGTGGGAGCGCAAGCAGACGGCTTTCGTCAGGTACCGGAAACAGTCCGGGGAATCCCCGTGGATCATCCGCCATTCGTCGAATGCTCACCGGGGCGCAAGTCGGTGTCTTCCGGACGGTCCCGGGTCGAGGATCCGGTGTCTTCCGGACGGTTGCCGGGTCGCGACCCGGTATATCGCGGCGGGCTTTCGGGTCGGGAGAGGGTGTCTCCCGGGCGGTTGTCGGGTCGCGGCCTGGTGCCCTCCGGAGGGCACCAGGCCGGGTGGCAATCGATGCTTTCGAACAGTCGTTTGTGGAGCAAGAGGGATCACAGTGTCGCGTCGGGTGGGTTGTCGTGCCAGCGGGCCCGGTAGGCGGCCTCATGGGCTTCGTGTGCGGTCCGCTCCTCGTAGACCACCGCGCGAAGCGCCTGCCGGCCCTCCGCCATCAACACCACCTCGGCGATGATCAGGCCGAGGCAGATCGCGGTGAGCAGACCCATGGTGACCAGCCCAGGCAGCCGCATGGCCACCGGGATGCTGGCCGCCAGCACCGCCAAGGTGCCGAGTCGCAGCCAGGACAGCGTGCGCAGGGTACGCAGCTGGAACAGCATGTTGCCGGCCAGATAGCAGATCACTCCGCCGTACAGCAGGGGCACGTCCGGGCCCTGTGCGGGCTCGCTGAAGGGCACCCCCGGTTCGGCGATGTCGTGCACGATGCCCTCGGCACCGAGGGCGAACAGGATGATCCCGGCGATCATCGGCAGGTACAGGTACGCGTACGCGTCGCGGGCCATCAGCACCCGGGGACGGCCCAGGGTGGCGTGCAGGGCGATCCGGGCGGCCGGGCCGATCACGTCGTAGTGCAGCCACCACAGGGCGGCGGTGAAGACGATCCCCAGGATGGCCGCCGTGATCCCCGGCCAGGTGGGCGGTTGGCCGATCAGGTTGCTGCCCAACCCGACGGAGATCACCGACTCACCCAGGGCGATGATCAGGATCAGGTCGTACCGTTCGGTCCAGTGCTCCGCGGAGGTGACCTCCCAGCCCCAACTGCTGGCCAGCAGGCCGGTGCCGTACTGGAGCAGGATGACGGTGACCCACAGCCCGTCGCGGATCACCTCGGCCAGACCCGAGTCGGTGAGCTGGCCGGGCAGCAGCGCCGCCACGAGCAGCAGAGCGGTGCTCAGGCCCAGTTCGGGGGCGTACCGGATGAGCTGCCGACGTTCCGCCGGGTTGTCCCGGAGGATGTGCACGAACAGGACCAGGTGCACGGCGCGGATGACCACGTAACTGACCGCCACGACGACCGGCCCGGCCTGGGTGCCACGCGCGTCCTGGAAGGCCTGCGGCAGGGCCAGGGCGAACGAGAACAGCGCGGCCATGCCGGCCACCATCAGCACCGGCACGAAGCCTTCGCCGATCCGTACCCGGGTGGCCACCACGGTGTGCACCACCCAGCACCACCAGAGCACCGCCAGCACGAGCAGGGCGTGGAACAGGCTGCGTCCGGTGATCTCGGTGGCCGTGGTCCGGGCGATGTTGAAGAACGAGAAGACGAAGACCAGGTCGAAGAAGATCTCGAACTTGTCGACCCGGGCCCCCGGCGCAATCCCGACGGCCGATCCCAGCCGCCCTCGCCGCCCCCTGTCACTCACCGCCCGAGTTTCCCAAGCTCACCCCCTACCCGCGCCAAAATCCACCCCCACCCAGCCCGTCCTCCCCACCCCACCCCACCCCTGCCCACCCCACCCCGCACCTCCGCCACCGAGCCCGCCACCGATTCTCTCGTCGATCATGCAGTTTTGGTCGCCGCAAAAGGGGCGTATACGGGCCATTCGGCGACCAAAACTGCATGATCGACGGGGCGGGTGGGGGGGGGGGGGGGGGGGGGGCGGGGGGGGGGGGGGGGGGGGGGGGGGGGGGGGGGCGGGGGGGGGGGGTGGGGGGGGGGGGGGGGGGGGGGGGGGGCGCCCCGGGTGACGGGGGGCGCCCTTCGTGGTGTTCGGGTGGGTGAGATCAGAGACCCAGTTCGGCCTCGAAGTTGCCGGCCTCGAGCCGCTCCTTGACCGCGGTCAGGAAGCGGGCCGCGTCCGCACCGTCGATGATGCGGTGGTCGTACGACATGGCCAGGTAGACCATCGAGCGGACCGCGATGACCTCGCCCAGTTCGGGGTCGTTGACCACGACCGGACGCTTGACCACGGCACCCGTGCCGAGCATCGCCGACTGCGGCGACGGCACGATCGGGGTGTCGAACAGTGCGCCCCGGCTGCCGGTGTTGGTCAGCGTGAAGGTCGCACCGGCGATCTCGTCCGGGCTGATCTTGTTGGTCCGGGTGCGCTCGGCCAGGTCGGCGACGCGCTTGGCGATGCCGCCCAGGTTCAGGTCACCGGCGTTGTGGATGACCGGCACCAGCAGGCCCCGCTCGGTGTCCACCGCGATGCCGAGGTTCTCGGTGTCCGGGTAGGTGATCGTGCCGGCGTCGAGGTCCATCTGGGCCTGCACGATCGGGTACGTCTGGAGGGCCTCGATGGCCGCCAGGGCGAAGAACGGCAGGAAGGACAGCTTGACCCCGTGCCGCTGGAGGAAGGAGTCCTTGGCCCGGGCCCGCAGCTTGGCGACCTTGGTGACGTCCACCTCGACGACCGTGGTCAGCTGCGCGGTCTCCTGGAGCGACTGGTGCATCCGCTTGGCGATGGCGGCCCGGATCCGGGGCAGCTTCTCGGTGGTGCCCCGCTTGGCGCTCGGCTGCGGCTTGGCGGCCGGCTGGGCCTGAGCGGCCGGGGCCGGGGCCGGGGCCGGCTGGGCTGCGGCCGGAGCAGGTGCGGCCTTGGCGGCGCGAGCCTTCTCCGCCGCGTCCAGCACGTCCTGCTTGCGGATCCGGCCACCGACACCGGTGCCGTTGACCGAGGCCAGGTCGACCCCGTGCTCGCCGGCCAGCTTGCGCACCAGCGGGGTCACGTAGCCGGCCGCCTCGCCGTTGGCGCTGGGCGCCGGGGCGGGCTTGGCGGTCGGGGCCGGGGGAGTGGCGGCCTGCTCGGCCTTGGCCGGCTCCGCCGAGGTCTCGGCCTCCGCGGCCGGCTCGTTGTACGACATGCCGGGCGTCGGCTCGGACACCTTCGGCTCCGGCTTCGGCTCGGGCTTGGCTTCCGCCTGCGGCTTCGGCTCGGGCTTGGCCTCGGCCTCGGCCGGGGCGGCACCGGCGGCACCGACCACGGCCAGGGTGGCGCCGACCTCGGCGGTCTCGTCCTCGGCGACCTTGATCTCCAGGACGGTACCGGCCACCGGCGAGGGGATCTCGGTGTCGACCTTGTCGGTGGAGACCTCCAGCAGCGGCTCGTCCACCTCGACGGTCTCGCCGACCTGCTTGAGCCAGCGGGTGACCGTACCCTCGGTGACGCTCTCGCCCAGCGCGGGCATCTGCACCGGGGTGCCCTCGCCCGACCCGGCGGCGGCCGGGGCCGGCTGCTCGGCCGGCTCCTCGACGGCCGACTGCTCCGCCTCGGCCTGCGGCTCCGCGGCGGCCTCGGCGGCCTGCTCGGCGGGCGGTGACTCCTGGTGCTCGGCGGGGGCCTGCCGCTCGGAGGGGCCGCCGGTCGACTCGCCCTCGCCGGAGATCACCGCCAGCTCGCTGCCGACCTCCGCCGTCTCGTCCTCGCCCACCACGATGCGGGTCAGCACACCGGCCGCCGGGGACGGGATCTCGGTGTCGACCTTGTCCGTGGACACCTCGAGCAGCGGCTCGTCGACCTCGACGGTGTCACCCTCCTGCTTGAGCCAGCGCGTGACGGTGCCCTCGGTGACGCTCTCGCCGAGCCGGGGCATGGTGACCGATACCGGCATGTTCTCCAGACTCCTTCATTTCCCTGGTGGGGGGATCATCGCCCGTCGCCGGACGCCGCGGATACGTCGTGGGTCAGGCGTGTGCGTGCAGCGGCTTGCCGGCGAGGGCCAGGTGCGCCTCGCCCAGAGCCTCATTCTGCGTCGGGTGGGCGTGCACCAGCTGCGCGACCTCGCCCGGGTACGCCTCCCAGTTGTAGATCAGCTGGGCCTCGCCGACCAGCTCGCCGACCCGGGCGCCGACCATGTGCACGCCGACCACGGGACCGTCGGCGACTCGGACCAGCTTGACGAAGCCGGTCGTCTTGAGGATCTGGCTCTTGCCGTTGCCGCCGAGGTTGTAGTTGTAGGTCTTGATGTTGTCGGCGCCGTACTGCTCCTTGGCCTTCGCCTCGGTCAGGCCGACCGAGGCCAGCTCCGGGTCGCAGTAGGTGACGCGCGGGATGCCCGCCTCGTCGATCACCGCCGGGTTCTGTCCGGCGATCTGCTCGGCGACGAAGATGCCCTGCTGGAAGCCCCGGTGCGCGAGCTGGAGGCCGGGCACGATGTCGCCGACGGCGTAGACGTTCGGCACGCTGGTGCGCAGCCGCTCGTCGGTCAGCACGTAGCCGCGGTCCATCTTGACGCCCTGCTCCTCGTAGCCGAGGTTGGCGGTGTTCGGGCCCCGACCGACGGCGACCAGCAGCAGTTCGGCCTCGACGGTCTCGCCGCCGGCGATGGTCACCTTGACGCCGTTGTCGGTCTTCTCGACCTTCTCGAACGGCTTGCCGACCTTGAAGTTGATCTTCCGCTTGCGGAAGGCCCGCTCCAGCGCCTTCGAGGACTCCTCGTCCTCGGCGGCGACCAGGCGGGGCAGCGCCTCGATGATGGTCACGTCCACCCCGAAGGACTTCCACACGCTGGCGAACTCCACGCCGATCACGCCGCCGCCCAGCACGATCGCGGAGCTGGGTACCCGGTCCAGGACCAGGGCGTGGTCACTGGTGATCACCCGCTCGCCGTCGACCTCCAGGCCCGGCAGGCTCTTGGCGTACGACCCGGAGGCCAGCACGATGTTGCGACCGGTGTACCGCTTGCCGTCGACCTCGACCGCGTTCGGCGCGACCAGCTTGCCGGCGCCCGCGACGAAGGTGATGGCCTTGTTGCCGGTGACCAGACCCTGCAGGCCCTTGTAGAGCCGGGAGACCACCCCGTCCTTGTACGAGTTGACCGCCGCCATGTCGATGCCCACCAGCTCGGCCTTGACACCGAACTGCTCGGACTCACGGGTCTGGTCGGCGATCTCGGCGGCGTGCAGCAGCGCCTTGGTGGGGATGCAGCCGTTGTGCAGGCAGGTGCCGCCGAGCTTGCCCTTCTCCACCAGTGCCACCGACAGCCCCAGTTGGGCGGCGCGCAGCGCGGTCGCGTAGCCGCCGCTACCACCTCCGAGGATGACGATGTCGAAGGTTGCGTCGTTCGGCTCGCTCACGTTCAACTCCCAGGTCGCTTCGCTGCATCGGGGGTCACGGCGGGGTAACAGGGATACACCCCACCTCGGCCATCTTGTCACCACCGGGTCGAGAGCGCGTACCGAGGTGCCCAATGACACGTTGGTGCCACGTACCCTTGGCACTGCCTTCGATGACGCGGACAGGTGGGGAGACGGCTCAGTGGGACTGTTCCGGCGACGCAAGCGGGCACGAGCGGCCGAACCTGACCGTACGGCCAATCGCGCCGATCTGGAGCATCTTGAGAATTTCGTCCGCACCCGTAAAGGGGTGGAGGCGTTCATCGAGCCGCGTACCACGGTCACCGAGACCACTGTCATCCTGATCGCCGACGACGGCGAGTGGACCCGGCGGCGCATCAACGGGCCGGACGGGGCGCGGCGCTTCGCCTACCGGCTGAGCATCCCGGTCTACGACGTGGCGCTGATGGGCTACCCGCAGCGCATGCGGGACTACAACGAGCGCCGCAAACGCCGCCCGGAGCTGTACTGACCGACATGTGACAGGGCCCCCTGCTCGACGCATCGCGCCGGGCAGGGGCCCTTCCTCGCAGCTCAGCCGTTGGCGGCGATGTCCTCGATCAGGTGCAGCAGGGTGCGCACCGGTACCCCGGTGCCGCCCTTGGTCCAGTAGCCGGTGGCCTCGCCCGAGTGGTAGGCCGGGCCGGCGATGTCGATGTGCGCCCACGCCACCTCGTCGGTGACGAACTCGCTCAGGAACACCCCGCCCTGCAACATGTGCCCGGCCCGCTCCATACCCGCGTTGACCTGCGAGATGTCCGCTACATCGGAGTTCATGCCCTTGCGTACGTCCTCCGGCAGCGGCATCGGCCAGGCCGGCTCGCCGACGGTGTCGCCGGCGGTACGGACCCGCTCGCACAGCTCCGGGGTACCCATCACACCGGAGATCCGCTTGCCCAGCGAGACCACCTGCCCGCCGGTCAGGGTCGAGGTCTCGAAGAGGTAGTCGGTGCCGTCCGCGCAGGCACGGGCCATCGCGTCGCCGAGGATCATCCGGCCCTCGGCGTCGGTGTTGAGCACCTCCACCTTCTTGCCGTTGAACATGGTGATCACGTCGCCCGGCCGGTACGAGGTGCCCGAGGGCATGTTCTCCGCCATCGGCACGTACGCGGTCACCGCCACCGGCGGCTTCAGGTCGGCCACCGCCAGCATGGTCGCGGCCACCGCCGCCGCCCCGGCCATGTCGGACTTCATCTCCCACATGCCCTGAGCCGGCTTGATCGAGACGCCGCCGGTGTCGAAGGTGATGCCCTTGCCGACCAGCGCCACCCGCTTACCGGTGCCACCCTCGGCGGGGGTGTAGGTCAGCTTCACCAGCCGAGGCGGGGCCTCCGAGCCCTGCCCGACGGCGGTGATGCCGCCGTAGCCACCCTCGCGCAGCGCGACCTCGTCGAGCACCTCCACCCCGAGCCCGGCTGCCCTGGCGGCCTCGGCGACGGCCTCGGCGAAGACCGGCGGACGCTGGTCGTTCGGGGCGGTGTTGACCCAGTCCCGGGTGAGCCGCACCGCGTCGGTCACCGCCACGGCCCGGTTCACCTCGGCCCGGGCACCGGCGTCCGCGGCGTCCGGCACGGCGATCAGCACCTCGGCCACCGGCTCCCGCCGGGCCGGCTGCGGCCGGGTCTTGTAGCCGGCGAACCGGTACCCGCCCAGCAGGGTCCCCTCGGCGACGGCACGCAGCGCGGCGCACGCGTCGGCGTCGTCGGGCAGCGGCAGGGCCAGCGCCACCTTCGTCGCACCGGCCAGTGCCCGTACCGCGGCCCCCGCGGCCCGGCGCAAGGTCTCCGGGGCCGGCGCCGCACCGCTGGGCTCCGGGCCGAGGCCGACCGCAGCGATCACCGGGGCGGTGATGGTGCCCAGGGTCGCCAGCTTGATCACCTCACCCGGGCCGCCGGTCGTGCCGAGCAGCGCCAGGGTCTCGGTCAACTTGCCGTCGAAGGCGGCGGCGATGCTCTCCGCGCCGCTGGCGAGCAGCAGCCTGCCGGCAGGACCGGTGGTGGCGTCCTCGCCGGTCGTACTGTGCACACCGATCACGATCGCGTCGACGGCGAGTTCGGCGGGGTCGGTGTCGACCAGGCTCAGGGTGGTGCTGGACGATGTCACGGAAGCTGCTCCCGGGCAGGCCGGGCCGGTCGCATCGTGGCGTACCGGCGATGGAGTTGGCGGCGGATGGTCACCCGCCGGGCGTTCATGCTGCCCGCCGGATCATCCCCGGGGGTCCCGCCGATGCTAACCAGACCGGTGGTTCCCGGTAAGTTGCGACCCATGACCGACGTGACCACCGACGCCGTCGAGACCCGGCTGCGTCGTACCCCGCTGGCCGAGCGGCACACCGCCCTGGGCGCCAAGTTCGCCCCCTTCGGTGGCTGGGAGATGCCCCTGGAGTACGCCGGTGGCGGGGTGCTGCGGGAGCACACCGCGGTACGGACCGAGGTCGGTGTGTTCGACGTGTCGCACCTGGGTAAGGTGCGGGTGACCGGCCCGGGGGCGGTGGAGTTCGTCAACTCCTGCCTCAGCAACGACCTGAACCGGATCGAGGCGGGCCGGGCGCAGTACACCCTCTGCTGCGACGAGGCCACCGGCGGGGTGGTCGACGACATCATCGCCTACCGGTACGCCGACGACCACGTCTTCCTGATCCCGAACGCCGCGAACACCGCCGAGGTGGTACGCCGGCTGCGCGCCGCCGCCCCGCCGCAGATCACGATCGCCGACGAGCACGAGGCGTACGCCGTCCTGGCGGTGCAGGGGCCCCGCTCGGCGGATCTGCTGGCGGCCCTGGGTCTGCCCACCGGGCACGAGTACATGAGTTTCTCCCCGGCGACCCTGGACGGCGTCGAGCTGACCGTGTGCCGTACCGGCTACACCGGCGAGCGCGGCTACGAGCTGGTCATCCCGGCCGCCGACGCGGTAGCGGTCTGGGACGCACTGTTCGCCGCCGAGCCGACCCCCCAGGCCTGCGGGCTGGCCGCCCGGGACACCCTGCGTACCGAGATGGGGTACCCCCTGCACGGGCAGGACCTGTCGTTGGAGATCACCCCGGTGCAGGCCCGCACCGGGTGGGCGGTGGGCTGGGACAAGCCGGCCTTCTGGGGCCGCGAGGCCCTGCTCGCGGAGAAGGCCGCCGGTCCCGGGCGTACGCTGCGCGGCCTGACCATCGCCGGTCGGGGCATTCCCCGCCCCGGCATGGCCGTCTTCCACGGCGACACCCGGGTCGGCACGGTCACCAGCGGCACCTTCAGCCCCACGAACAAGCAGGGCATCGCGCTGGCCCTGATCGACACCGCCCCCGCCCTGCCCGACGGCGCCGAACTCCAGGTGGACATCCGAGGCCGCCGCACCCCCGCCCACCTGACCCGCCCCCCCTTCACCCACCCCTCCGTCAAGTAACCCACCCCACCGCCCACTCACCCGCCCCCACCCGCCCCCACCCACCCCCACCCGCCGTCGCCCGTCCCGCTCAGCGCTGTTGATCAAGAAGTTTGCGTCTGGATCGATGCGATTCCAGACGCAAACTTCTTGATCAACAAGGCGGGAGGCGGTGGGGAGGCGGCAGCGCGGCGGGGGAGGGTGGGGGTTCAGGGGGTGGGTTTTTCGCCGGCGTCCAGGACGGCTTGGGTCCAGCCGCCTTCGATGACGCCGGTGGAGTCGAGCAGGGCCCAGTCGACGATGTCGGCGGCCTCGATCACCACCGGGGAACCGATGCGTACGGTGGGGTCGGTGTTGGCGTCGCTGGCGCTGGCGCCGACCACCCGCTCCGGGGTGTCCCAGGAGGTCACCCCTGCCCAGACGTACTCGGGACCGTCCTCGCCGGGCAGCCCGTACTTGACCACCAGTTGGGTCTCCGGTGGCAGCTGGTCGGCGCGGAAGCGGGCCCGGATGTCGCCCAGGCCGGCGCGGGCGGTGGCGATCGCCCGGCTCATCGCGTCCCCGGAGCGGGCGTACCGCACATCGGGCTGGATGCCGGCGAAGAGGGTGGCGCAGGCGGCGGCGAAGTAGCGCCCGTCCGGGCCGGGGTGCCCGGCCGGTGGGCGCAGGCTCAGGAACGAGTCGGCCTCCGGGTCGGTGGCCGGGTCCAGCTCCAGCCGCAGCAGCACCGGCGCGGTCGCCCCGTGCTGTTCCGGATTGCCGTACGCCACCGCGATGTCATGCCCGGTCACCGTGGCCAGTACGGGAAGCTGCACGAAGGCGGGTACCTCCTCGCCGCTGAGTCCGTCGGTCCAGTCGCGTAGCAGCCGGCGGGCGGCTCCGGTCATCACCGCACCCCAGGCCCGGGTCAGATGGTCCGGTACCCCCTGGGTCTGCAACTCCAGCAGACCGAAGCGGCGCAGCCCCTTGGTGGTGAACCACAGCCCCTCGGCGTCGGAGGAGTAGGGCACCAGCACCCAGTCGACCAGGCGGATCCGGCCCCGCTCGTCCGGCAACGACCGCAGCGCCGCCACCGGGTCCAGGAACTGCAACCCGAACACGTCGACCACGTCACCGTCGACCGCCTCGGCGATCGCCGCGGCCACCGCCCGGGCCGCCCACTCGTGGGCCGGGGGCCACCCCGGTCGGTACTCGGCCTGCACCACCACCAGATGGCTGGCCGCGGCCAGCCGATCCAGCTGGGCCTGGCTGGCGCCGAAGGCGGTGAGCAGGTCCGGCGGCAGCTCCGGGAATTCACTGATCGGGCGTACGTCGACACTCATCAGTGGACTGTCCAGCATCTGCCTGGCCAGCCCGTGCACCGGTTCGGCCAGTCGACCGGCCAGCCCTCGTACCGCCGTGCGGGCGCTCACCGCCGGCAGTCCGGTGGTCGGCACCAGGTAGGTCGCGTTCAGTGACTCGGGGACCGGTACGGGCAGGAAGTCGTCGGTGATGAGCATGAGATTCCCCTGCCAGGCGTGCCGGTGCTGTCGTGGGGAAACGCTACCCGCCACCGATGGTCCGGTTCAGCCGGACAGCACCAGTCCCAGGTAGACCAGCGTGGTGACGAGTTCGACCTCGGCGCCGAGCACGTCGCCGGTGATCCCGCCGAGTCGGCGTACCACATGTCGCAGCACCGCGACCGCGACGGCGAGCGCGGTGAGCACGGCCAGCGGCCCCTGCCAGGGACGGCCCGGCACCGCGGCCACCGCCAGCAGGGTGACCGCGACGATGCCGGCGGTCAGGGCTGCCGGGCCGACCGTGCCGGCCACCAGCGCGCCGAGGCCTTCCGGGCGGGCGGCCGGCACCCCCCGTCGACAGGCGACCGTCACGCCCAGGCGACCGGCTGCGGTGGCGGTGACGATCGCCGCGAGTACGGTCGGAGCCTCGCCGCCGGCCAACTCGGCCAGCGCCGCCGCCTGCACCAGCAGGACGAGCACCAGCGCGACCACCCCGAAGGGGCCGACGTCCGGCTGCCTCATGATCTCCAGGGCGGCCGGTCCCCGCCGGTACGACCCCAGCGCGTCCACCGTGTCGGCCAGCCCGTCGAGGTGCAGGCCCCGGGTGAGCAGGGCGCTGACCGCGACGGCCACCCCGGCGGCGACAAGTGGTGCGGTGAGCGCGCCGAGCAGCAGCAGAACCCCGGCGGCCGGCAGTCCCAGCAGCGCGCCGACGGCCGGGGCGAGGGCCATCGCCGTACCCGCCGTGCGTCGGTCGACGCGACCGGCGCGCACCGGCGCCACCGTGAGGGTGGTCAGGGCCAGCCGGACCCCGTCGCCGAGCAGCCGCAGGTCAGCCGGCACGCGAGCCGGAGTGGTCCGCCGACGCGGGTGAGGTGCTGGTCGGCCCGGGCCCCTGGGGCTCAGGCTCGCGGAAGTCGGGCTCGGGGGAGTCGGGCTCGACCTGTTCGGCCGGGACCTCGTCGGTCTGCTGCGGGCCCTCGTCGGCCGGGTCCGGGCGGGCCGGTAGCGCGGCGGCCAGCGTCAGCGCCGAGCGCAGCATCGGCAGCACGGTCAGCGCGTTCGCGCCCTCGCCGAGGTCCAGATTCAGCTCCGCCAGCGGGGTCAGGCCGAGCACGTCGGCGGCGAGCCGGATGCCGGGCTGCCCGCCGTGGTCGGCCAACAGGCACCAGTGCCGGGCCTGGCCGGCGAGATCCCGACTGACCAGCCCCGCAGCCATGCCGACCGGCCCGTCCAGCAGCACCGGAGTGCGGCGGGCGGTGGCGCCCAGCAGGACCCCGGTGGCCACGGCGATGTCGCCACCGCCGAGTTGGGCCAGCACGTCCTTGGCCTCCCGGGCGGAACCCCGGCAACGCTGAATGGCGTCCCGGATCGCCGCGCACCGGGCCATCCAGGCCACATCGTCGTACTCGCCGCGGTTGATCACCCGGGCCAGCACGGCGGGGGCCTCCGCCCCGGCGGTCGCCGCCAGGACGGCAGCCGCCGCGGCCTCGGTGCCGGCGCCGCACGCCGCCAGCACCAGCAGTTGTACGCCGGCGTCGACGGCCTCCTCGGCCAGCCGCCAGCCGTAACGCAGCGCCGACTCGACCTGTTCGGCGGTCAGGGCCGGCCCGTGTTCGATCGGTGCGGCCGTCGGGGCCTCGATCACCTGGAGAGCCACTCCGCTCTCGGCGGCTAGCCGGGCGAGCACCCCCTGACCGGAACGGGCCTGCTCGGCGCGGCGAGCCGAATCACCGGGCAGGGTGCCGGCCGCCGAACCGCCCTCGTGGTCACCGTGCAGCAGCAGCACCCGTACGGACTCCCAGGGCTGCGGGGTCGAGGTGCCCTGGGTGGTGGCGGCGAACGAGACCACCTGCTCCAGCACGCCGAACCCACGGCCCGGCAGGTCCAGACCGGCCAGTCGCTCCAGGGCCTGCGGCCCGGCGTCCAGGTCGGGCATGGGCAGTTCCATCCCGGGCCGGATCTCCGGTCCATCGGCCGCTACCGGCACGGACCCGGCGGGAAGGGTCGCAACAGCCGGCGATGCGCGCCTTGCCTGCGGCGTCGTCACCGACGGGGAGGCGGGCACACTGACATCGCCGACCGGACCGGTCTGGGCGGGCACTTCCGCACCGGCCGGGTGGAGAGCGGGCGCGGTGGCGGCCGGCTTGAGTCGGCACGGCTGGCCGGCGACCACCAGCAGCACGGTGTCGCAGACCTCCGCCACGGCCCGGTTGACCAGCCCCAGCGCATCCGTGAAGGCCCGGCCCAGCGGCGTCGTCGGCACCAGACTGAGCCCGACCTCGGGGCTGACCAGCACCAGCCGCGCCGGACAGTCCCGGACGGCGGTGACCAGTTCCTCGATCGTGGTGGTGTCGTCGGCCGGTTGGTGGGCGGGGTCCAGCAGGACCGTCACCCAGCCACCGAGGTCGTCGACGAGCAGGGTCTCGTCCGCCCGGGCGGTGGCGATCACGTCGGCTAGCCGGCGTGGGTCGCTCGCGGTCTCCTCGGTGCTCCAGCTGGCCGGTCGACGGGCGTGGTGCGCGGCGAGTCGGGCCGCCCACTCCGCGCCGTCGTCACCGGCGGCAGTGGCCACGTACCGCACCGTGGCCGCGTCGGCCACCAGGGATTCGGCGTACTGCGACTTGCCGGAGCGGATGCCGCCCAGCACCAGGACCCGGTTCCACCCGTCGAGGGACATGCTCGTACCTTACGACCAGCCGACCGGCTCGGTCGTCGCAGGTGCACCGCGCGGCCCGAGGCCCTCACCGCCCGTGCGGGGGCTGATAGTAGTAGTCGTTCGGGTTGACGTCGGCGGGTTTGGTGTCCTGCTGCCAGGCACCCTCACCGGGGCGGGCGACAAGGGCGTCGATCAGTTCCTCCCGGTCCATGTCCCGGGCACCCTCGATGCCGCCACGTACCGCGATGTCGCGTAGCTCCGCCGTGTCCATCTCCGGGATCGGCCTCGTCATCACCCCTCCTTGTCCAGGTTCGGATGCCAGGGACTTACCCGACGGCGCGCGGGTGAACCTTCGGCGACCGGCATCCGCCGGGGTCCGGGCGGCCGGATCCGCCTGCCGCCCACCGGTCGAAGGCCCCGTGGCAGGGCCGAGGCATCCACGGCCGACTACGCTGGCGAAGGTCCGTCCGGGACCTGGAGCGGTGAGGGGAGACGCGCAGATGGCGTGGAGCTGGCGGTACGAGGGCGCGAACGGTGAGTCGGTCGAGGGGCCCGCCGAGTCGTTCAGCAGCCAGGCGGACGCCGAGTCCTGGATCGGTCAGACCTGGCGCGAACTCGCGGCCTCCGGGGTCACCTCGGTCACCCTTCTGGAGGACGACCGGGTGGAGTACCGGATGAGCCTGCTGCCCACGGCGGAGTGATGTCGGCCCGGGACGGCGAACCGCTGGTCCTAGGGGTGCCGCGGGCCGCCTTCCGGCCGTCCCCGATCTTCCTGGCCCTGGTCGCGCTGCTGGTCGCCTGCGGGGTGTCGACCTGGCACGGCATCGGCAACGTCCGGCTCGCCGTCTTCGGGTTCGTGGTCACCGGCTGGGTGGTCTCGCTCTGCCTGCACGAGTACGCGCACGCGGTGGTGGCGTACCGGTTCGGCGACCGGGGGGTGGCCCATCGCGGCTACCTGACCCTGAACCCGCTCAAGTACAGCCACCCACTGCTGTCGATCGCGCTGCCGGTGGTGGTGGTACTGCTCGGCGGCATCGGCCTGCCGGGCGGTGCGGTCTGGGTGGATCGGCACGTGATCGCGGGGCGGCTCCGCCACACCCTGGTCAGCCTCGCCGGCCCGGCCACCAATGTGGTGTTCGCCCTGGTGCTGGTGGTGGTGCTGCGGATCGGTGCCCCCGGGGGCGGTCCGGTGGAGTTCTGGGCGGCCGTGGCCCTGCTGGGCTTCCTTCAGCTCACCGCGAGTGTGCTCAACCTGCTGCCGGTGCCCGGTCTGGACGGCGGCAACATGATCCAGCCGTGGCTCAACCCGCAGTGGCGGCGGATGTACGACCTGTTCGCCCCGTACGGCTTCATCCTGCTCTTCGCCCTGCTGTGGAACCCGCGTATCGGTGGCTGGTTCTTCTCCGCGGTCTTCGCGATTGCCGACTTCCTCGGCCTACCGCCGTGGCTCTACGCCACCGGCCTGGACCTGGTCCGTTTCTGGAGTTGACCCCGAAGTGACCGGGCCGGCCGACCCTGACAGGTCGACCGGCCCGGATTCGCTCAGGGCCGCTCGGCCGGCGACTCGGTACGGGCCGGGTCCCGTTCGGTCACCGGTTCGACGATCTCGTCGATCGCCTTGAGCAGGTCGGCGTCGAGCTTGACCCCGGCCGCCTTGACGTTGTCGTGCACCTGCTCCGGGCGGGAGGCACCGATGATGGCCGAGGAGACGTTCCGGTTCTGCAACACCCAGGCGATGGCCAACTGCGCCATGCTCAGCCCGGCCTGGTCGGCCAGCGGGCGCAACTGCTGGACCCGGGTCAGCACGTCGTCGGTCAGCCACTCGGCGATGAAGCTCTTCCCGGACTTCTCGTCCGTGGCCCGGGAGCCGGCGGGCGGCGGCTGACCGGGCAGGTACTTGCCGGAGAGCACCCCCTGGGCCATCGGCGACCAGACGATCTGCCCGACCCCGAGCTCCGCACTGGTGGGGATGACCTCGCTCTCGATGACCCGCCAGAGCATCGAGTACTGCGGCTGGTTGGAGACCAGCGGGATGCGCAGGTCACGGGCCAGCGCGTGGGCCTCGCGGATCTGCGAGGCCTTCCACTCGGAGACCCCGATGTAGTGGGCCTTGCCGGAGTGCACGATGTCGGCGAAAGCCTCCATCGTCTCCTCCAGCGGGGTGTGGTAGTCGTACCGGTGGGCCTGGTAGAGGTCCACATAGTCGGTGCGCAACCGGCGCAGCGAACCGTTGATCGACTCCATGATGTGCTTGCGGGACAGGCCCCGGTCGTTGCGGCCCGGACCGGTGGGCCAGTACACCTTGGTGAAGATCTCCAGACCTTCACGCCGTTGGCCCTCCAGTGCCCGACCGAGCACGTCCTCGGCCCGGGTGCCGGCGTAGACGTCCGCGGTGTCGAAGGTGGTGATGCCGGCGTCCAGGGCGGCTCGGACGCAGGAGAAGGCGGCGTCCTCCTCGACCTGTGAGCCATGGGTGATCCAGTTGCCGTACGAGATCTCGCTGACCATCAGGCCGGAATGGCCCAGGTGTCGGAATTCCATTCCCTGAGCCTAATGCGCCCCGGCCCAGGTCCGCCGGGTTGACCACCTCGCAAGGGCTCGCCGAGTGGCGAACGCCATCGCCTGCGTCAGAGCAGGGGAGTCGTGTCGGTGAGCAGCGCTTCGATCTCGGCGATGACATCGTTCGGGTTGCCGAACACCGGGTCGATCAGCGGCCCGCCCCGCCGGTCCAGGGCACCCCACCGGCCGACCCCGTTGGTGGCCAGGAAGGCGACCGGGTGGATGAGCAGCGCCGGGTGGGCGGGGGCGACGACCACCTGACCGGTCCGGTCCACCACACCCTTGCGCCCGGCCAGGTCGACCACGGCCAGGCCCTCCTCGGTGAAGCCGTCGACGTACCGGCCGTCCGCGAGCATGGTGTGGAAACCGTGGTAGCGGGTCGGCACCACGATCTGGCCGGTCATGTCGACCGCCCCCCAGCCCTCGCGGCGGACGGCCGCCACTCCCTTGCGGAAAGGCCGCACCTCGGCGAAACCAGGGGGTACGACGACCTCGCCGGTGGCGTCCACGGCCAGCCAACCGCTGTCGTCCCGTACCACCCAGGCCAGGCCGTCGGAGAACGGCCGGGCGGCCAGATAGGTCGGCTCGACCACGACCTCACCGGTCAGGTCGATCAACGACCAGTGCTCCGTCTCCGGGCCACGCACCCAGGCCAGGCCGTCGGAGAAGGGCTGGGCCTCGGCGTAGCGCGCCGGGACGACCAGGTCACCGGCGGCGTCCGCGTACCCCCACAGACCCTGATCACCGTCGCGGGCCGGCACCGGACCGCGCTCCCGGTCCAGCACCTCGTCGGCACTCCGGGGGTACGGCCCGAAGCCCCGTAGGGCGGCTCGTGTCGCCACCGCGTCCAGTCCGATCCGGACCCGGGCGAGCAGTTCGGCGTCACCCTCCCCGCGCAGGTCGAGAGCCCGCTCGAAGTGGTGACACGCCTCCATCAACCGGCCCTGGTCGTAGCAGCATCGCGCGGCGTGTTCGTGCAGAGCAGCCCGCAACCGATCCGGCAGTTCGACCGAGTTCGCCTCCGCGAACAGCCGATCGGCCTCGGCGAACTCACCACGCCAGCGCAGCACGTGCGCCAACCGGGCCTGGGCCAGCGCTACCCGGCGCAACTCCCCGGTCGCCTCGGCGTAGGTCAGGGCCAGTCGACCGTCGTCCAGCGCATCGTCGAGGTCACCGAGCACCCGGGAGGCCACCGCCCGCAAACTCAGCAGTCGGGCGCGGGAGCGGTTGTCCAGGGCCGAGGCGAGCTTGTCGGTCAACCGGTCCCGTACCGTCCGCAGCTCCTGCGGGTCCTCCACGACCTCGCGCAGCTGCTCCGGGTCCAGCGGCCAGCGGTAACCGGCCAGCACCTGCTCAGGGTCAGCCGGCGGCTGCTGCTCCTCGTCCACGACCGTCTCGGTCGCAGGAGCATGGTCGGCCGCTGGTGCTTCGGCCGCCGAGGCGCCGTCGGCCGGTGGTACGACCTCAGTCGGTGCTGCTTCGGCCGCCGAGGCGATGTCGGCTGGTGGTACGACCTCAGTCGGTGCTGCTTCGGCCGCCGAGGCGATGTCGGCCGGCGGTGCGTCCTCAGCCGGTGGTGCGTCCTTGGTCGTTGGCACGTCGCTGTCCGGTGGTACCACGTCGGCTGGTGGTGCTACCTCGGCTGGTGGTGTGTCGGTGGCCGGTGCTGCCGAGATCGGCGCTGCGGGTGGTGCGGAGACCGGTGCGCTCGCGGCCGGTGTGAAGGAATGCGGTGTGGCGGTGGCCGGCGGTGCGGAGATCGGTGCCGTGGGGGGTGACGGCTGCTCCCGGGTGGCAGGCGGTGCGGAGGTCGGTGCCGCTGCCAGCGTGGCGGGCGCCGAGTCGGAGGGTCGTTCGGGCTCGGGTGCCGCGGGCGATGCGGAAGCCGGTACGGACGCCGCGGGGGCGAGGGAGTCCGGTGTGGACACGGCCGGCGGCGCGGAGATCGGTGCCGTGGGCGGCGGCGGTGCCGTGGCCGGCGTCGTGGTGGGTGGCGGCGGTGCTTCGGTGGGCTCTGGTGCTGTGTCGGGCCGTGCCGTGAGCCAAGACGGCGCGACAGGGGGTGCTGTGGGCGGTGGTGCTGCGGGCTCCCGGGTGGGCGCCGATGTGGAGGTGGCCGCGGCGGACGGTGTGGAAGGCGGTGCCGATGCGGGTGGCGTTGCGATCAGGGGTGCGGAAGCTGACGCGGGCGGTGCGGAGACCGGCGCGGTCGCGGGCGACACGGACACCGGCGGGACGGGCTGTGCCGGGCGGCCTGCCGTGGTCTCCGGGGCGACGACAGGGCTGGGCGCGGGCGAGCCGAACCATCCCTGAGGGCCCTCCGGCAGCGGGTTGACCCCTGCGGAGGCGGGCGTCTCCGGCGCTGGCGGGACGTACCGGCTGGGCGGCGGGGTGACCGGCGGGCCGGAGGAAGGGGTGGACGCAGGACGGTCGCCGGTCGGGGCAGGCACGGGCGCGTCGAGGTGTTCGAATCGAGAGCCACCGAGCGGCCAGTGGCTGGGCGGCGCGGAGACCGGCCGATGGGTGGGTGGCGCAGCGACCGGCGGGGTGGCGGGTGGCGTAGAGACTGGCCGGTGGCTGGGCGGCGCGGAGACCGGTCGGTGAGCGGCCGGGGGTGCTGAGGCGACCGTCGAGGTGGGGACCGGGGGCGGGGTCGCCACCATCGGCTGGTCGTGCAGGGGGGCGGGCCGGACCTGATGGTCATGCAGCGGCGCCGGGCGTACCTCGTGCTGGTGCAGCGGCGCGGGTCGTACGGTCTCCCCCGGCGCGGCCCGGTCGGGCCCCGAGGCGACGGGCCGCTCCTGGCTCGGCCGGGAAGGTTGGTGCTGGTCGGGGCGCGGGAAGCTGGGACGCTGCGAGCTCGGGCCGGGGGTGCCCGGCCAGCCGGGTGCCGGGACCGAGGGCCGGTCGCGATGCGGGGGGAAGCTGTCGGGCCGTTCCTGGCCCGGGGCGGGGGAGACCGGACGAGCCCGCCCGGCGGCGGGGGAGACGGGGTGCTCGGGGGCCGGGGAGACCGGGTGGACGGTCCGCTCGGGGGCGGGGGAGACGGGCTGTTCGGGCACCACGGACAGGTGCCGGCGGGAAGGGTGGTCGGCCGCGGGGGAGACGGGGTGGTCGGCGTCGGGTCGCTGCGCGGCCGGGCGGTCCATGAACCGGTCCGGCCCGGGCCGCTCGGGGATTCGCCGGTCGTCGCGTCCGGGTTGGTCGCCGGGGCCCGGAACCACGGGTCGCTGGTACTCCCGGTGGCCTCGACCGGTACCGGGGCGCATCGGGCCCGGCTCCGGCCAGGGCAGGTCGCGGCGGGGTGGTTCAGGGTGCCGCTGTGGGTCCTGGGAAACCGGCTCGGTGCGGGACCGCTCCGGTGAGCGGGTCCACTCGTCGCGCGGCCTCCGGACCGGCTCGTCGTCGAGGTAACCGTCCGGGTACGGGGCGGCCTCCGGGTCACCGACACCGAACTGCTCCCGGTAACCCTCGACGCGGGGCTCGTCCTCGTGGCCGGGGTGGCCGGGATGGCTGCTCCACTGGTAGCGGGGGCGTCGTGAGGGGTCGTCTGACCGGCGCTCGACCTCCTCGGTCGGCCGGTACGCGGCGGGACGCTGGGCGTCCTGACCCGGCTCGGTCACCCAGCCGCGCTCCGGTTGTCCGGCTGGCGACACGGGCGCGCCACGCCGGTACTGATCCCGATCCGGCGGTTCGGGCCGAGATGGCCGTCGGGGGTACCGGTCCGGGTCGTGGTCGTGGTCGCGCCACTGTGGTTCGCGGTGCGGATACCGGTCCGGCTCACGCCGGTCGGCCTGGTGCCGGTCGGGTTCGGGTTCACCTCGGGAGTACCGGTCGGGACCGCGTCGCTCGTGCGGCGGGAAGCCGCCCCGGTCCCGGCGATCGTGGCGCGAGGGGTGCCCCTCGGGCTGGGCGTACCGGTCGGGGGTGCGGTGGATCGGCGCTCCGGTGCCACCGGTCGCCTGCGGACCCATGTCGGACCAGGTGACCCCGTCGCGGCCGCGTACCGGCTCGGCCGACCGTCGCTCATCCGGTCGCCCCGGGTACGGGGGCCGGTCGTACGCAGGTGTGGTGTTGCCCCCGTCGGGACGGCGGTGGCCGGCGGCCTCCTGCCGACCCGGCCAGCCCTCGGGCTCGTCCTCCCAGGACCGACCCACATAGGTGCCGTCCGGTCTGGTCGGTGCCAAGGGCGGCACCTCGGCCCGCCCGACCGCGCTCGCCCGGCCCCTGGCTCGTGGCTGGTGACGGTCCGTGCCGTCGTCGCCCGGATAGCGCTGGCCCGGGAACTGCGGCTGCCATTCGGTCGTCGGCTCGACCACCCAGGACGGCTCGGGGGGATCGCCCCACCGGTCGTAGCCGCGACTCATCCGCCGAACCCGTCGTACCGGCCAGGACCTGGTCGGCGGGTCGGTTGACACTCGGCCACGGCCGGGCCCGGCTGCTCGCAGGCGGCCACGCGAAGCCGGTGGGTCGGCGTCCGCTCGCTCACGGCCGCGCCCCGATGGTCGGCTCGCGTCCGCTCGCTCACGGCGAATGTCACCTCGTCGGAAATGGTCGCTGGGCACCCGCCCGGAATCGGCCAAACTTGCTCGTCCCGGCATCGAATGGCTGCTGATGGAGGGTAGCGGCGCGAGCTTGGTCAACGCCACTGTGGCGCTCGCGCCGGGCCCAAACGTTATCCAGTGGATCCGGGCATGTGGGGGCCTTCGGCCAGATCAGACTTACCAGGCTGAACCAGGTGAGCCAAAGCTCAGGGGTGTTCCATGATCAGTACGACGAAGGTGCCCGGTTCGAGAGCCTCATAGCGGTGCGGTGCGTCCCCGGGAAAGGTGGCGTAGTCGCCCGGACCGAGTTCCACCTGTTCGTGTTCGGGACCGCAGAGCAGTCGGCCGGCCCCTACCACCAGGTGTTCCACGGTGCGTGGGGTGTGTGGTTCCGCGCTGCGGCCCCGCCCCGGCTCCAGTTCGATGAGGTAGACATCCCGGCGGGCATGGGCCGCACCGGCGGTCAGCAGGGTGCCGGTGAAGTCGGCGTGCTCGGAGCGGACCCGGGGGCCGTCGCCGGCCCGGATCACCCGTACGGCGTTCGCCGGTGGCTCGACCAGGCGGCTGAAGGGTATGTCGAGCGCCACACCCAGAGCCCACAGGGTCTCCACGCTCGGGTTGCCCAGCCCGGCCTCGAGTTGCGACAGGGTCGACTTGGCGATCCCGGCCCGGCGGGCCAGTTCGGTCAAGGAGATGCCGACCCGCTGCCGTTCCTGGCGGAGGGCAGCGGCGATGGTGGCCAGCGGGGGCGAAGGATCCGCGGACATTGTTCGCTCCGTCGGTCAAGTTGTTCTATTTGACGAACATGAGGGGGCGTGTTCATCATGATGGACTATGCGTACGCCAGAGCGAACAGCGGGGGCCGGGATGCTCCGCGACGTCGCGGCCATCGGGGCGGCGATGGTCGCCGTCGGCGCCTCGTTCGGGGCGGTGGCCGTGGCCGCAGGGCTGCCGGTCTGGGCGGTCATCGCCATGTCCCTGCTGGTCTACGCCGGTGGTGCGCAGTTCATGGCGGTCGGGCTGGCGGCTGCCGGCAACCCGGTGGCCGCCGTACTGGCCGGGTTGCTGCTCAACGCCCGACACCTGCCCTTCGGGCTGGCCCTCGGCGACACCCTGGGCCGCCGACTGTGGCAACGACTGCTCGGCAGTCACCTGATGACCGACGAGGCGACCGCCTTCACCCTCGCCCGCCCGGCCGGTGAGCTGCGGCGCAAGGCCTTCTGGCTGGCCGGCATCCTGCTCTTCGTGGCCTGGAACGCCGGTACGGTGCTCGGCGCACTGGCCGGTGGGGCGGCCGGAGACCCCGCCGCCCTCGGACTGGATGCCGCCTTCCCGGCCGGGCTGATCGCCCTGCTGCTGCCCGCCCTGCGGGACCGGGACACCCGACGGGCGGCCGTGGGCGGCGCGGCCCTGGCGGTGCTGACCACGCCGATGCTGCCGGCCGGGTTGCCGGTCCTGCTGGCGCTGGCCGGCCCGGCGCTGCTGGCCGTGCACCGGCTCCGGCGGCCGGCGGTCAGCCCGGACCCGAAGGTCGTCGAGGAGTCCCCGGTCTCGCCCGAGACGGTGCCGGCCGGCCGGAAGGAGTCGTCGTGCTGATCGCGGTGATCGTGGCGCTGGCCGTCGGGACGTACACCTTCCGGGTCGCCGGGGTGCTGCTGCGGGACCGGCTGGACCTGCCCACCTGGGCCCGGCAACTGCTGCCGGTCGCCGCGGCGGCCCTGCTGGCGGCCCTGGCCGCGACCGCGACCCTGACCGAGGCCGGCGCCTTCGCCGGCTGGGCCCGGCCGACCGGGGTGCTGGTGGGCGTGCTGCTGGCCTGGCGGCGGGCGCCGTTCGTGCTCGTGGTGATCGCCGCGGCGGCCACCACCGCCCTGCTGCGCCTGCTCGGCGTGCCCTGAGGCGCAGCCCGGGCCGATGGTCCTGGACCGGCCGGTGGTTCCAGGCCGGTCGGTGGCGCTAGACCGGTCGGTGGCGCTAGACCGGGTCGCCGATGGAGACCCGAGGCTCCGGGGTACGCAGCTTCCGGAAGGTGATCGCCCGCATGATCGCGTAGAGGTACAGCGACCCCATCCGCTGGGTGGACTGCGGGAAGCGGGACCGGACCAGCTTCTTGATCTTGCGCGAGATGAACACCGAGTCGATCACCACACCGAGGGCCAGGGCACCCCACAGCAGGTTGGCGGCCAGCCGGATTCCCGGGGGCATCGCCTGGTTGGACCCGATCAGCACGATCAACGCGCCACCGAAGAACCAGGTGCCGACGGTACGCCGGGAGTCGACCACGTTGCGGGCCAGTAGCCGCTCCGGGCCCCGGTCGCGGGGGCCGCCCTCGCGTCGGAACTCCGCTGACGCCTCGGCCCGCCGCTGCCGCCGCAGGGCCTTGGCCTCATCCTTGGACAGCGGCTTGGTCGTACCTGGTGGGCGACGGCCACTGCTGGGGCGCTTCGGCGTCTCACGTCCCTTGCTCGGGGTGTAGTTGCGCGGACGACCGGCCTCGGACGCCTCTTCCTCGGCCGGGGTCAGCGGCTCGGAGGCGGGGTCGACGAGGTCGGCGGACTTACGACGAAACAGCGACGGCACGCGGCAAGGGTAGCCAACGCGCCGTGGTCGCCGCACATCGCGGGGTGCGACGGCCACGGGCGTGGTGTGGCAGGGATTACGGCCGCTCGACGTGGGCGCCGAGGTCGGCGAGCTTGGCCTCGAAGTCCTCGTAGCCCCGGTTGATCAGGTCGACGCCGTACACCCGGGAGGTGCCCTCGGCGGCCAACGCCGCGATCAGGTGGCTGAAGCCGGCCCGCAGGTCCGGGATGACCAGGTCGGCCGCGTGCAGCTTGCTCGGCCCGGCGATCACCGCGGAGTGCTTGAAGTTGCGCCGACCGAAGCGGCACGGGGTGCCGCCCAGGCAGTCCCGGTAGACCTGGATGTTGGCGCCCATCGAGTTGAGCGCCTCGGTGTAGCCCAGCCGCTGCTCGTAGACCGTCTCGTGCACGATCGACAGGCCGCGGGCCTGGGTCAGCGCCACCACCAGCGGCTGCTGCCAGTCGGTCATGAACCCCGGGTGCACGTCGGTCTCCAGCGCGGTGGCCTGGAGCTCGCCCCCCGGGTGCCAGAAGCGGATGCCGCCCTCCTGGCCCGGCTGTCCCGGGCGCGGCGGCCGGGTGTCGGTGACCTCGTACTCGCCGCCGATCGAGCGGAACACGTTCAGGAAGGTCATCATGTCGGCCTGCTCGGCACCGAGCACCTCCACGTGACCTCGGGTGGCCAGCGCCGCCGCCGCCCAACTCGCCGCCTCGATCCGGTCCGGGATCGGCCGGTGGGTGTAGCCGTGCAGCTTCGGTACGCCCTGGATCTCGATCACCCGGTCGGTGTGCACCTTGATGATCGCGCCCATCTTCTGCAGGACGCAGATCAGGTCGATGATCTCCGGCTCCACGGCGGCGTTGCGCAGCTCGGTGACCCCTTCGGCCATCACCGCGGTGAGCAGCACCTGCTCGGTCGCGCCCACGCTCGGGTAGGGCAGGGCGAACTTGGTGCCGTGCAGGCCGTTCGGCGCGGACAGGTGCAGCCCTTCCGGGGTCTTCTCGACCGTCGCGCCGAACTCGCGCAGCGCCTGAAGGTGGAAGTCGATCGGTCGCGGCCCGATGTGGCAGCCGCCCAGGTCCGGTATGAAGGCGTGGCCGAGGCGGTGCAGCAGCGGCCCGCAGAACAGGATCGGAATCCGGCTGGACCCGGCGTGCACGTTGATCTGGTCGGTGCTGGCGCTTTCCACGTTCGCCGGATCGAAGACCAGTTCGCCGTCCTCGACCCCGTCGCTGACCTTGACGCCGTGCAGCCCGAGCAGGCCCCGGACCACCTCCACATCACGGATCTTCGGCACGTCGAACAGTCGGCTCGGGCTGTCGCCGAGCAGGGCGGCGACCATCGCCTTGGAGACCAGGTTCTTCGCGCCGCGCACGCGGATCCGTCCCTGCAAGGGGGAGCCTCCGTGTACGACCAGGACGTCGTCGGTCAACGCAACCTCCAGCGCGTGCGTGCTGTCGTTTCGATGTGGGGACACCACGGGTCGCTACCCGGGCAGCGGTCGCGCGCAAACTCACGCGCCACGTTTCTCGTCGCCCGGCAGCATAGCCCTCCGTGATGAGAATGGATCCCGTCACACCACATACGAGGGTATTTATCGGCGATCCGGCACTTTGGCGTACCAGGTTTGTTACTGAGGGTGATGATTGTTCCGGGTCAGGCGCCGGGCAGGGCGAGCATCTGATCCAGGGCTGTGCGAGCGTGGCGTGCGGTGTCGGGGTCGACCGTGATCTGGTTGACCACCCGGCCGGCGACCAGCTCCTCCAGCGCCCAGACCAGGTGCGGCAGATCGATGCGGTTCATCGTCGAGCAGTAGCAGACCGCCCGGTCCAGGAACATGATCTGCTTGTCCGGGTGGGCCAGCGCGAGTCGGCGTACCAGATTCAGTTCGGTGCCGATCGCCCACGCGGAACCGGCCGGTGCGGCCTCGATGGTCCGGATGATGTACTCGGTCGAACCCACCAGATCGGCGGCGTTGACCACCTCGTGTCGGCACTCCGGGTGCACCAGCACATTGACCCCGGGGACCCGTTCCCGGACGTCGTTGACGCTCTCCAGGGTGAACCGCCCGTGCACCGAGCAGTGCCCCCGCCACAGGATCATGCGGGCGTCGCGGAGCTGCTCGGGGGTGAGCCCACCGCCCGGCTTGTGCGGGTCGTAGAGCACACAGTCGTCCAGCGTGAGGCCCATCTCCAGCACCGCCGTGTTGCGGCCCAGATGCTGGTCGGGCAGGAAGAGCACCTTCTCACCCTGCTGGTAGGCCCACTCCAGGGCCCGCTTGGCGTTCGACGAGGTGCAGACCACCCCGCCGTTGCGGCCGACGAAGCCCTTGATGTCGGCCGAGGAGTTCATGTAGGTGACCGGCACGGTCTGCGCCGCGATGCCCAGGTCGGTCAGCACCTCCCAGGCGCTCTCGACCTGGGGCAGCGCCGCCATGTCCGCCATCGAGCAGCCGGCCGCGAGGTCCGGCAGGACGACCCGCTGGGTGTCCGAGGTGAGGATGTCGGCGCTCTCGGCCATGAAGTGCACACCGCAGAAGACGATGTACTCCGCGTCCGGCCGGGCGGCGGCCTCGCGGGCCAGCTTGAACGAGTCGCCGGTCACATCGGCGAACTGGATCACCTCGTCGCGCTGGTAGTGGTGGCCCAGCACGAAGACCTTGTCGCCGAGGGCGGCCTTCGCAGCCCTGGCCCGCTCCACCAGGTCGGGGTCGCTAGGTGCCGGAAGATCACCCGGACACTCCACGCCGCGCTCGGTGGCGGGGTCGGCACCGCGGCCCAGCAGCAGCAACGCGGTGGCGGTGTTCGAGGGCTCAACCCAGGTCGACGTCACGCCACCCATGGTCCCACAGCGGGGCACGCGCGCAGCCCGCGCCGCTGTGGGCTGCCACACTGCCAGACATGCGCGTACTGCTCTGCCCGGACAAATTCGCCGGCACCCTGCCGGCGCCCCAGGTGGCCGCCGCCGTGGCCGACGGTTGGCGGCAGGTAGCCCCCGACGACGACCTGCTGGTCAGGCCGCTGGCCGACGGCGGTCCCGGTTTCCTCGACGTGCTCGCCGAGGCGCTGCCCGGACGGCGGGTCCCGGTGGCCACCCTCGACCCGCTGGGCCGTCCGGCCGCCGGTGAGATCCTGCTCACCGACGAGGGCGCGACCGCCTGGCTGGAGAGCGCCCAGGCGTGCGGGCTGCATCTGCTCGATGCCGGAGAACGCGACCCGAAGACGACCACCTCGTACGGGCTGGGGCTGCTGATCACCGCCGCGGTCGAGGCCGGCGCCCGTACGGTCGTGGTCGGGCTGGGTGGCTCGGGGACCAACGACGGGGGCGCGGGGATGCTCGCCGCGCTGGGGGCCGTGGCCCTGGACGACACCGGGACCGCCCTGCCGTACGGGGGTGCCGCGCTGGCGGCGGTGGCCGCCCTCGACGGCGCACCCCGGCTGCGCGACGTACGGCTGATCGCCGCCACCGATGTCGACAACCCGCTGCTCGGACTGCACGGGGCCAGCAACGTCTTCGGGCCGCAGAAGGGCGCCGACCGGGCCGATGTGCTGCTGCTCGACGCCGCGTTGCAACGCTGGGCCGAGGTGCTCCAGCAGCATCTGCCCGGCTGTCCCAGTGGGTTGGGTGCGCTGCCCGGCGGGGGTGCGGCCGGGGGCATCGGGGCCGCCCTGCTGGCCCTCGGTGGCCGATGTGAGTCCGGGATCGGGCTGGTCAGCCGGGCCGTCGACCTGAATGTCGCCCTCGACGAGGTGGATCTGGTCATCACCGGGGAAGGCAAGTTCGACCACCAGTCGCTGCGCGGGAAGGTGGTCGCCGGTGTCGCCGGTGCAGCGCGGGACCGGGGCGTACCGTGTGTCGTGCTCGCCGGTCAGGTGAGCACCGGGCGCCGGGAGGCGGCCTCGGTCGGGGTTACCGAGGCGTACAGCCTGGTGGAACACTTCGGCGGCGAGGAGCGCGGCGGCCTGGCCGCGGCGCTGGACCGCCCGGGGGAGGGACTACGGGCCCTGGGTGCCCGGTTGGCCCGCCAATGGAGCCGCTGACGGGTTCGACGCCGCTGCGGCTGGTCACGCCGTCGGGTGGGCGGACCGCGAGCGGCCTACAATCGAAAACTGGACCACTGTGGGAATCGCTGACCGGCGACTGATGTTGGCCAGGGGAAGACCACACCGAACGCGCGCAGGGAGAATTCCACGTGACCACGCCAGCGCAGACCGAGTCGACCGAGGCCCAGGCCCCCACGTCCGTCGTCCTCACCGACGTCGCGGCGCAGAAGGTCAAGGCCCTGATCGAGCAGGAAGGCCGCGACGACCTGCGGCTCCGGGTCGCCGTGCAGCCAGGCGGCTGCTCCGGCCTGCGATACCAACTCTTCTTCGACGAGCGTTCCCTCGACGGTGACGTCGTCACCGACTACGACGGTGTAGAGGTCGTCGTCGACCGGATGAGCGCTCCGTACCTGGCCGGCGCCACCATTGACTTCGCCGACCGGATCGACGCCCAGGGCTTCACCATCGACAACCCCAACGCGGGCAACTCCTGCGCCTGCGGGGACTCCTTCAACTGAGTCGACTTCACGACTGAGGGGGACGGTCCATCGGGCCGGCCCCCTCAGTCGTTCCTGGTCTCGGCGGAGGGCCGATGGCGAGGCTCTGAGGATCTTGACCAGGGCCGGAGCTTGGGCTCGTACGGAGTGGTAGGTCGGGGGCCGGAGGGCGATAGGCTGTTCGAGCTCTGCCGCCGACCCTGAGGGCTGCCATGAAGATCGCAGTGACCGGCTCGATTGCCACCGATCACCTGATGAGCTTCCCGGGTCGGTTCGCCGACCAGCTCATCGCCGACCAACTGCACAAGGTGTCGCTCTCCTTCCTGGTGGACGACCTGGTGCTGCGTCGGGGCGGGGTGGCGGCCAACATCGCCTTCGGCATGGGGCAGCTGGGTATGCGGCCGGTGCTGCTCGGTGCCGTCGGCGCCGACTTCGCCGACTACCGCTCCTGGCTGGAGCGGCACGGGGTGGACTGCGACTCCGTGCACGTCAGCGAGGTGGCCCACACGGCCCGTTTCGTCTGCACCACCGACACCGACATGTGTCAGATCGCCTCCTTCTACGCCGGCGCGATGAGTGAGGCGCGCAACATCGAGCTGCGGCCGGTCGCCGAGCGCCTCGGCGGGCTCGACCTGGTGCTGGTCGGCGCCAACGACCCGGAGGCGATGCTGCGCCACTCCGAGGAGTGCCGGGAGCGCGGCTACCCGTTCGTCGCCGACCCCTCACAGCAACTCGCCCGGATGGACGGCGGGGATGTGGTGGGGCTGATCGACGGCGCCGAGTACCTGATGACCAACGACTACGAGAAGTCGCTGCTACAGAGCAAGGCCGGGCTGAGCGACGATCAACTGCTGGACCGGGTCCGGATCCGGGTCACCACCCTGGGCAAGCACGGGGTGGAGATCGCGGGACGGGAGATCGACCCGATCCACGTGCCGATCGCCCGGGAGGCCCAGGCGGTCGACCCCACCGGGGTCGGGGACGGGTTCCGCGCCGGCTTCTTCACCGCCCTGTCCTGGGGGGTCGGGCTGGAGCGCGCCGCGCAGGTCGGTTCGCTGCTCGCCGCCCTGGTGCTGGAGACCGTCGGCACCCAGGAGTACCAGGTACGGCGGGACCTGTTCGTCAAGCGCCTGGCCGAGTCGTACGGCGACGAGGCCGCCGACGAGATCCGCCCGCACCTGCTGCCCTGACGGCCGCCGCGCGGTTTCTCGGCCTCGTCAGCAAGGTGCCCTTGCTTTCACTGTCGGCGGCGGATGTGGTGGGCGGTGCCGGTGGTGCCGAGGAACTCCTGGTCGCGCATCCGGCACCAGGCCGGAATGTCCACCGCCGCCGCCGGGTCGTCGGCCAACACCCGCAGCACCGCGCCGACCGGAAGCTCCGGCAGTCGGCGGGCCAGCGCGATCACCGGCAACGGGCACCGCTGACCGAGACAGTCGAGGACCTCGTCGGGTTCGTCCGTCACAGCCCGACCACCCCGGCCTGGGCCCGCAGGTCGGCGACGATGCCGGGCAGTTCGGCGAGGAACCGCTCCACCTCCGCCTCGGTGCTGCCGGAGTGCAGCGAGACCCGGACGTTGCCGTGCGAGAGCACCCCCATCGCCTCCAGGACGTGCGACGGTCGCAGGGTCGAGGAGGTGCAGGAGGAGCCGGACGAGACCGCGAAGCCGCGCCGGTCCAACGCGTGCAGCAGCGCCTCACCGTCGACGTACAGGCAGGAGAAGGTCACCAGGTGCGGCAGCCGGTGCTCGGGATCACCGACCACCTCCACGTCCGGCACCTCGGCGGCCACCCGGGCCCGGATCCGGTCCACCAGGGGCGCCAGCCGGGCCGCCTGGGCCGCCGCGTCGGCCGCCGCCGCGCGCAGGCTGGCCGCCGCCGCGACCACCGCCGGCAGGTTCACCGTGCCGGGGGTACGCCCCGACTCCCGCTCGTCGGCCGGCCAGGGCGACTCCCACCGGGTGCCCTTGCGGACCACCAGCAGGCCGACCCCGGGCGGGCCACCCCACTTTCGGGCGCTGGCGGTCAACACCGACCAGCCCTGCGGTATCGGCATCCGCCCCACCATCTGAGCAGCGTCGATGTAGAGCGGCACCCCCGCCTCGGCGCAGGCCGCCGCCGCTGCCTCCACCGGCTGGATCGTGCCCACCTCGTGGCTGGCCGCGATCAGGGCGGCCAGCGCCACCCCGGGGCCGGTGACCGCCGTCGACCAGGCCGCCGGATCCAGTCGGCCCAGCCGGTCCACCGGCACCTCGACGGCGACACCGCCACCCGCCGTGTGGCGCTGCGCGGCGTGCAGCACGGCGGAGTGCTCGATCGCGGAGTGGACCAGCACGCCACCGGCCCGTCGTCGCCCCAGCAGGCCGCCGAGCACGGCGGAGTGGGCCGCGGTCGTACCGCTGCTGGTGAAGGAGAGCTCGTCGGGGCGTACGCCCAGGGTCTGCGCGGCGGCCTCGCGGGCGGCGTCGAGCAACTGACGGGCCCGCCGGGCGGAGGTGTAGAGGCGGTCGGGGTCGGCCCAGCCGTCATCGAGGGCGGCCAGTAGCGCCTGTCGGGCGACCGGGTGCAGCGGCGCGGCGGTGGCCGCGTCCAGGTAGACCGGGGATGGAATCACATCTACCCACGCTATCGCCCTCGGCCGCGACAAGATCCCCCATCTGGGGGCGGACACTGACCCCAACCGGGTCGAGCCCGTCATGGTCGAGTAATCTGCGACCGTCGGTGACGCCTTTGCCGCTGGTGTGGCGGCTCCGCTCGGCGGAGCCGGCCCGATCGAGAAAGACACCGCGGCGCGCTAGGGAGGCAGGACCAGGTGGTCGCAAGGAGTTCGGAGGTACGGCCGACGGCCGTACGGCGCAGCGCATCTCCGCCAGCCGGTGCGCGGCGGGGGCGTCGTGCCGGGCGTCTCGCCGGGCTCGGATTCGGTGGGGCGGCGCTGCTGGTCCTGCTCACGGGCTGTGATGTCGGAGCGGCGTTCGGGGGCTTCGGCTGGCCGCAGGGTGGCATCACCCCGGAGGCCCGGCGGATGTACGACCTGTGGATCGCCTCGTGCATCGCGGCGCTGGCGGTCGGTGTCTTCGTCTGGGGCCTGATCTTCTGGTGCGTGGTGCGGTACCGCAAGCGCGGTAACGAGCTGCCGGTGCAGACCCGCTACAACCTGCCGATGGAGTTCCTCTACACCATCGCCCCGGTGCTGATCGTCGCGGTGCTCTTCTACTACACCGCGGTCGTGCAGACCGACGTGGTGAAGACCACCCGCAACCCCGACGTGACCGTCGAGGTGGTCGCCTTCAAGTGGAACTGGCAGTTCAACTACCGCGACGGTCAGGGTGTGGACGCCAACACCACCGCCTCGGTGCTGGGTACCAGTGAGGTCATCCCGATCCTGGTGCTGCCGAGCAACCGGTCCATCCGGTTCGAGGAGACCAGCAAGGACGTCATCCACTCGTTCTGGGTGCCGGAGATGCTGTTCAAGCGGGACGTCTTCCCGGGCAGCATCCGCAACGTCTTCGAGGTCTCCTCGCTGGAGTCCGAGGGTGCCTACGTGGGCCGCTGCGCCGAGCTGTGTGGCAGCTACCACGCCTTCATGAACTTCGAGCTGCGGGTCGTCTCGCCGGAGAACTTCGACCGCTTCCTGGCGGCCAAGCAGGACGGTGCCACCACCCAGGAGGCGTTGACCGCGATCGGTGAGGAGCCGTACGCGATCACCACCAAGCCGTTCGAGACGCGGCGTACCCAGGACAACTTCAACCAGGGCAGCGCGCCGCTGGGCGCGGGAAGCTGAGGCGGCGGCCATGAAGACCGAGTGGCGCATCTTCTCGATCATTGCCGCGTTCCTGCTCTTCGCGGCCTTCCTGTACGGCGGCTGGACCTGGGCCGACTCGGATGGCCGCGTGGAGTGGATCGGTACGGTGGCTCTGCTGCTGTCGTTCCTGCTCTGCTCGATGTGCGGTGGCTTCTTCTGGTTCGTCTCCCGCCGCATCGACCTGCGTCCGGAGGACCGGCCGGACGGTGAGATCGCCGACGGCGCGGGCGAGATCGGCTTCTTCAGCCCCGGCAGCTACTGGCCGTTCGGTCTGGCGCTGGCCGCCACGATCGCCGGCCTGGGCCTGGTGTTCTGGCAGATGTGGCTGCTGGGCCTCGGCGCGATAGCGGTCATCTTCGCCGCCTGTGGCCTGCTGTTCGAGTACTACACCGGCACCCGCCGCACCGCCGAACACTGACCCACCCTTCCCGACACCCACGAAGGCCCGCCTCCCCAGGGAGGCGGGCCTTCGCACATCCACACCCACCCCACCCGCCCCGCCAGCAGGCGCCCAGGGCGCGCACTCACCCGTCGATCTTGCACTTTCGGTCGCCTATCTGTCGTGATATGAGGCTTTTGCGGGGACAGAAAGTGCAAGATCGACGTGCAAGCGGAGGCGCGAGGGTGTGGAGGGTGGGTTGGGTGGGGGTGGGGGTGGGGTTAGGCGGCTTGGCGGGGGGTGATGCGGGGGAGGAGGGTGCGGGTGATCGGAGGGAGGGGGGCTAGGAGGAGGGCGCTGCCGCAGCGGGTGCAGGCCAGTTCGGGGCAGGTCGAGCCGTGGCCGTCGAGGCAGGGCGGGGCCTCGAACAGTTGGCGATCCCCGCAGGTGTCGCAGTGCAGCTCACGCTCGGCCATGATGACTCCTCCGTTCGGCTGGGCCGCGACCTTGCCTGCCGCCCAGCGGGACGCTCGGGCCGGCTGTCGCGGCGACCACCGCCGACGATCGTGGGAATTACTCACCTGCAGTTTCCCACGCGGCCCTGACACTTCTGCCGTGGCCACCACCGGGACCAGGCCGGCCGGTACACCCCGCAGCCCGCTGCGGTCCACTGCGGGATGACCCGCCGTGGACCACACCGGGGACAACCGCTGCGGACCACACCGGGGACAACCGCTGCGGGTCCACCGGGGGTGGTCGCTGCGGTCCGGCCCGGTGCCGGCTGAGGTGGGAATCACCGGTGCTCAGGCGGTGCGGGCGACCTCGATCCAACGGTCCAGGGTACGGGCGGCGGCGCCGGAGTCGATCGACTCGGCGGCCCGTTCCAGACCGGGACGCAGCGCGGTGGTCAGGTCACCGTCCAGCGGTCCCTGGGTGGCCAGCGCCGCAGCGGCGTTGACCAGGACGGCGTCGCGTACCGGGCCGGGCTCACCGGCCAGCAGGCGACGGGCCACCTGGGCGTTGTACGCGGCGTCACCGCCGCGCAGGTCGGCCAGGGTGGCCCGGGGTACCCCCAGGTCGGTCGCGTCGACCACGGCCTGCCTGACGGTGCCGCCCTGGGCTACCCAGAACCGGGTCGGCGCGGCGGTGCTGAACTCGTCCAGGCCGTCCTCGCCGCGCATCACCAGCACGGAGTCGCCCCGGGCGGCGAACACGGCGGCCATCACCGGAGCCATCGTGGCGTCGAAGCAGCCGACCGCACCGGCTCGGGGGCGCGCCGGATTGGTCAGCGGGCCGAGGAAGTTGAACGCGGTCGGCACCCCCAGCTCCCGGCGCACCGGGCCGGCGTGGCGCATCCCGGGGTGGAACCGGGCGGCGAAGCAGAAGCCGATGCCCGCCTCGGCCACACACCGGGCCACCTGCTCGGGACCGAGATCCAGCGGTACGCCGAGGAACTCCAGCAGGTCGGCGGTGCCGCAGGAGGAGGAGGCCGCCCGGTTGCCGTGCTTGACCACGGTGACCCCGGCCCCGGCGACGACCAGGGCGGTCATCGTGGAGATGTTCACCGTGTGAGCCAGGTCCCCGCCGGTGCCGACCACGTCCAGGGCGCCGGCGCGTACCTGCTCGGGCAGCTCGACCGGGACGGCGCGGCTCAGCATCGCCTCCACCAGCCCACCCACCTCGGCCGGTGTCTCGCCCTTGGCCCGCAGCGCCACCGCGAACCCGGCGATCTGGGCGGGTGCCGCCGAGCCGGACATGATCTCGCCCATCGCCCAGGATGTGTCGGCGGCGGAGAGTTCCTCCCCGCGCAGCAGCGCGGTGAGCAGGTGCGGCCAGGTCCGTTCGCCCATAGCGGGCCTCCCGAGCAGACGAGTGCGGGTGGGGACCGGCGCCGGCTCCTCCGGCGCCGTGGCGGTGCCGGTGTGGTGCCTCAGGCGGGGGTGTGGGTCCGCAGTACTTCGGTCACCGTGGCGGCCGCGGTCACCGGGTCGAGGGGGTGCACCAGGGTGGCGTCGACCTCGGCGTACGCGGCGAGCCAGCGGTCCGCGGCGCGGGCGATCACCACGCAGGTCGGGGGAGCCTTCTCGAAGTCGTCCTTGATCTGCCGGGCGATGCCGATGCCGCCACCGGGGGAGGCCTCACCGTCGAGCAGCATCAGGTCGATCTCGTAGTCGTCGACCAGTCGGACGCACTCGGCGTAGGTGGACGCCTCGACGTACTCGATGCGCAGATCGGCCGCGGGGCGGGTGCCGACGGCGAGCCGCATCCGGTCCCGTACCTGCGGGTCGTCGCTGTAGAGCAGGACGGTGCACAGACGATCGCTCATGCCGACACTCCGCTTCGCTTCCTGCCGCTCGCCACCGACGATCGCGGCGAGCCGGATGACCCGCCCGCTGATGGCTTCGAGACGGCTTTCCCCTCGTAGCTGCGTGGCCGATCGTACCGGTCGGGGTGCCCTGCACCGCACGCCCCCCGCTGAGGTCGGGCAAGGGGCGGACAGGTCAGCCGGCGGCCTCGGCGGCGCGCTCGCGGGCCTCCTGACGGTCCAGGTCGCGGTCGACCCGCCGGGCCTCCCGTTCGGCGTGCCGCATCCACTGCACCACCAGTACGGCGAGCATCGTCACACTGACGAACTCGCCACCGGCCCACAGGATGCCCCCGGCGAGCACCTGGTCCTCCCACGGATCGGCCCAGGTCAACCCCAGGGAGGGGTACCAGTCGCCGCCGAAGAGGGTGGAACTCTGCATGATGGTCAGGCCGAGCACGGTGTGGAACGGCACCGACAGCAGCATCAGCAGGGCCCGGGCCGGGTACGGCCAGCGGCCCGGCAGCGGGTCCAGGCCGAGCAGCGGCCAGAAGAACACGCAGCCGGTCATGATGAAGTGCGCGTGCACCAGCTCGTGCGCCCAGACGTGTTCCAGGGTGTAGCGGTACAGGTCGGTGAAGTAGAGCGCGAACGGGTTGACCACGAAGATGGCGAAGGCCACCAGCGGGAAGGTGTAGATCCGCGCGATCCGGCTGTGCACCACCGCGAGCAGCCGCTTGCGGGGGACCGGTGGCAGGGTCCGCAGGGCCAGGGTCACCGGGGCGCCCAGGGCCAGGAAGATCGGCGAGATCATGGACAGCACCATGTGCTGGACCATGTGCACCGACAGCAGGGTGGTGTCGTAGGCGTGCAGCCCGCTGAGGGTGACCGAGGCGATGCCGCCGAGGCCGGGCCCGAGGAAGAAGACCGTACGCGCGATCGGCCACCGGTCGCCGCGTATCCGCAGGCGGTGTACCCCGTAGAGGTAGAGACCGGCGGCCAGCACCAGGACCACGGCCAGCCAGTTGTCCAACTTGGCCTCGGTGAACACGGTGGTCACCGAGAAGGGTGGCGGGGTGGCCTCGGCGGCCAGCGTCGCGGCCCCACCCGGGCCGGTCAGGCCCGCCGTGAGCTGCGGCGCGGCCGGTACGGCCGGGAAGATCGGATCGACGTGCAGCACGCCAATCAGCCTAGGTCAGGCGAACCGGACGGTACCGATCGGGCCATCTGTACCTGGGTTTGGCCACCCCGCTGATCGCGTGCCGTGGTCAAGGGCAATAATGACCGCGTGACTGCGGCCCCAGCCATTGACAAGAGCCGGATCCACTCTCTGACGCGTCCCAACATGGTCAGCGTCGGGACGATCGTCTGGCTCTCCAGTGAACTCATGTTCTTCGCGGCGCTGTTCGCGATGTACTTCTCCATCCGCGCGGCGGCGCCGGAGCAGTGGGAGAAGCACACCGCGGTACTCAACGTCCCGTACGCGACGACCTTCACGGCGATCCTGGTGCTCTCCTCGATCACCTGCCAGATCGGCGTGTTCGCGGCGGAGCGGGGTGACGTGCACGCGCTGCGGCGCTGGTTCACGATCACCTTCGTGATGGGCCTGATCTTCGTGATGGGCCAGGCGAACGAGTACCGCGAGCTGGTGCACCACGGCATCAAGATCAACGAAGACGGCTACGGCTCGATGTTCTACCTGACCACCGGCTTCCACGGCCTGCACGTGATCGGTGGACTGATCGCCTTCGTGATCTTCATGATCCGTACCACGATGGGCCGGTTCACCCCGGCGCAGGCCACCTCGGCGATCGTCGTGTCGTACTACTGGCACTTCGTCGACGTCGTGTGGATCGGGCTCTACGCCATGATCTACTGGCTCCAGTGATCTTGGCGCCCGCGCGCCGTCGCTCCACCCCCTGAGACAAGGTCCAAACCGGTTAAGGACACAGCTCATGACTTCTGACAACGACCGCCGACGCGGTCTGCTCGCGCGGCTGCGCGGGCGGCCCGTGGCGCGCAGCAGGGGCCGCCGTCGGCTGGGCGCCGCGGTCCGGCTGGTGGCCGCGTTGATGCTCGCCGGCGGCGCGTACACGCTTCTGGCTCCGAGCGCGTCGGCGCAGGACAACCCGCCGTTGAGTGGTGCCGCCGCCGACGGCAAGGCGCTGTTCGACGTGAGTTGTGTGACCTGCCACGGTCGCAACGCGCAGGGGGTCGAGGGGCGCGGGCCGAGCCTCATCGGCGTCGGCGCGGCCTCGGTCGAGTTCCAGGTCAGCACGGGCCGGATGCCGATGGCTCGGCAGGAGGCCCAGGCGCAGCGCAAGCCCGAGGTGTTCAGCCCCGACGAGATCGACCAGTTGGCCGCGTACATCCAGCAGTTGGGTGGCGGTCCGACCATGCCGGCGGGTGACAACCTGCACGCCGACGGCAATGTCGCCCTCGGTGGCGAGCTGTACCGGATCAACTGCGCGCAGTGCCACGCCTTCAGCGGCGGCGGCGGTGCCCTCTCCTCCGGCAAGTACGCGCCGAGCCTCTCGCCGGCCACCGACCGGCAGATCTACGCCGCGATGCTGAGCGGGCCGCAGAACATGCCGGTGTTCGGCGACAACCAGATCACCCCGGAGCAGAAGGCGGACATCATCGCCTACATCCAGAAGTCGCTGAACAACGACGCCGACCCGGGCGGTCTGTTCAACCTGGGCCGCTACGGCCCCTCCACCGAGGGTGTGGCGATCTTCCTGGTCGGCATGGTCGCGCTGGTCTTCGCCAGCCTGTGGATCGCAGGCAAGTCGTGAGCGAGCTGATCTCCCGAGTCAGTGCTGTGGTGCCGCCACGGGCCGGTGCCGAGCGGAGCGAGGTGGCGGCATGAGCACCCACACGGCCCACCCGGGTCACGAGCAGGTCGACGTGCACGACCCTCGGCTGAGTCAGTTCGACATCGTCCGTGAGGGCGCCCGTCGCGACGACATCGAGATCGTCCACTACGAGCCGCAGGTCATGCCGGGCAGCAAGGCCGAGCGCCGGCTGGTCCGTACGGTGGCCGCGATGTTCCTGCTCACCGGCCTGGCCGCGACGGCCTTCCTGGTGGTCTACATCTGGTGGCCGTGGGAGTACGAGATGGGTCGCGGGGGCGACAAGCTCTACACCCCGCTGCTCGGTCTGACCCTCGGCGTGGCCCTGCTCGGACTGGGCTTCGGCATCCTCACCTGGGGCAAGAAGCTGCTGCCCAAGGAGGTGTCGATCCAGGATCGGCACGAGGGCGCGGTCTCCAGCGACGACCAGCGGATCACCGGGCAGACCATGGCCTACATGGCCGACGAACTGGGCGTGAAGCGTCGTCCGCTGCTCGGTGTGTCGCTGCTGGCCGGCCTGGCGCCGGTCGGTGCGGTCGCCGCAGCGCCGCTGGTGGGTGGATTGATCTCCAACCCGCACAAGAACAACCAGATGATGACCACCGGGTTCAGCCCGCAGGACGGTCAGAAGATCCGACTGATACGCGAGGACGGCCGCCCGATCCGGCCGGCGGACATCAGCGCCGGTGGCCAGATCACGGTCTTCCCCGGGATCGAGCACGGGGTGAGCAACCTGCACGCCGACTCGCCCACCCTGCTGATCCACCTGCGCGAGGCCGATGCGGAGATGTCGCGCCGCAACAACGAGCGGGTGGGGCACGGCGGCTACATGTGGGGCAACTACGCCGCCTACTCGAAGATCTGCACGCACGCCGGCTGCCCGGCGAGTCTGTACGAGGAGCAGACCAACCGGCTGCTCTGCCCGTGCCACCAGTCGCAGTTTCTGATCACCGACAACGCGAAGCCCATCTTCGGTCCGGCCAGCCGGCGACTGCCGCAGTTGCCGATCGAGGTGGACGCTGAGGGCTACTTCGTGGCCAAGTCCGACTACACCGAACCCGTCGGGCCCGACTTCTGGGAGCGGCCGTGAAGCGGCGCAAGTTTGACATGGCAGCGTTGCCCGGCAAGACCGGCCGGGCGGTCGACGAGCGCTTCCAGGTGGCTACCCCGCTGCGCCGGCTGCTGAACAAGGTCTTCCCGGACCACTGGTCCTTCCTGCTCGGCGAGATCGCGCTCTTCTCGTTCATCGTCCTGCTGCTGACCGGTGTCTTCCTGACCTTCTTCTTCGAGCCGGCGATGACCGAGGTCATCTACAACGGCAGCTACGCCCCGCTGCGGGGCACCCCGATGTCGGCCGCGTACGCCTCGACCCTGGACATCTCGTTCGACGTCCGGGGCGGCCTGATCATGCGGCAGATGCACCACTGGTCCGCGCTGCTGTTCATGGCCGCGATCGTGGTGCACATGCTGCGGGTCTTCTTCACCGGCGCGTTCCGCAAGCCGCGCGAGACCAACTGGATCATCGGTTCGCTGCTGTTCTGGGTCGGCTTCCTGGCCGGCTTCACCGGCTACTCGCTGCCGGACGACGGCCTGTCCGGCACCGGTCTGCGGATCGCCTCGGCGATCATGCTGTCCATCCCGGTGATCGGCTCCTGGGTGACCTCCTCGGTGTTCAGCGGGGAGTTCCCCGGCACGATCATCATCAGCCGGTTCTTCATCGCCCACGTGCTGCTCGTACCGGGTCTGCTGATCGCGCTGATCAGCGCCCACCTGGGGCTGGTGTTCAAGCAGAAGCACACCCAGTGGCCGGGCCCGGGCCGGACCAACGGCAACGTCGTCGGCGAGCGGATGTTCCCCCGGTACGCGATCAAGCAGGGCGGCTTCTTCATGGTCGTCTTCGGCGTGATCGCGCTGATGGGCGGTCTGTTCCAGATCAACCCGGTCTGGCTGTTCGGCCCGTACGAGGCCTGGGTGGTCTCCGCGGCCAGCCAGCCCGACTGGTACGTCATGTTCCTCGACGGCTCGACCCGGTTGATGCCGGACTGGGAGATCTTCATCCCGATCGGCGACGGTTACGTGATTCCGCCGTTGTTCTGGCCGACCGTGGTGCTACCCGGCATCCTGGTGATGCTCTCCCTGTTCTATCCGTTCATGGAGGCGCGTTACCTGAAGGACTACCGCAGCCACAACCTGCTCCAGCGTCCCCGGGACGTGCCGTTCCGCACCGCCCTGGGCATGATGGCCATCACCTTCTACGTGATCCTGACGCTGACCGGTGCGAACGACGTCATCGCCGACAAGTTCCACATCAGCCTGAACGCGATGACCTGGGCCGGCCGGATCGGTCTGCTGGTCCTGCCGCCGGTGGCGTACTACCTCACGTATCGGATCTGCCTGGGTCTGCAACAGCACGACCGGGAGGTGCTGGCCCACGGTGTGGAGACCGGCATCATCCGACGGCTGCCGGACGGCCGGTTCGTCGAGGTGCACCAGCCGCTCAGCTCGGGCGGCGAGCACGGTGAGCTGCCGTACGCCGGTTGGGTCGTGCCGAAGAAGATGAACCGGCTGGGGGCCCTCGGCCCGGCCATCCGGGGCTTCTTCTACCCGATCGAGAAGCCTGCCGAGGCGCCGGTCTCCCCGGGACACCCCCCGGTCGAGTCCCGCGCCGAGCGGGAGGAGATCGGCAGCGGAGACAGCCGCAGCTGAGTCGAAGCGCATAGTGGGACGTGGGGGCCGCCCCCGGGATACCGGCGGCGGCCCCCCCCGGGTGGGGGGTGGCCCCCCCCCGCGCGGCGTGGCCCCCCCC